>JADFPU010000008.1:0-29026 GCA_022562175.1 Pseudomonadota bacterium
GAAAGCGTTGCTGGATATTGGTGGTAAACCTCTCATTCAGCATGTTTATGAATCAGCAATGGCCAGCAGTGCCGAACGAGTGATCATTGCCACTGATGATAAGCGGATTGAAAAGCTGGCTATCGCTATAGACGCAGAGGTAGTGATGACGTCCAGCAGCCATGGCTCCGGCACCGATAGAATTGCAGAAGTTATCGTACAATCAAACATGCCAGACGCTACCATCATCGTTAATGTACAAGGTGATGAGTTCGACTTGCCTCCTGCAATTATCGATCAGGTTGCCACAGCACTACATGAGCATGAATCTGCATGCATGGCGACGCTATGCGAAAAGATCACAAGCCTGGGTGAAGTTACTGATCCGGATGTGGTAAAAGTCATCTTTGATAAAGATAACAGAGCAATCTATTTCAGCCGTTCAGCCATCCCCTGGCAAAAAGAGCCATCAGAACGAGAGCAAGGATTTTTCTATCAAGCATATCGACATATTGGCATTTATGCCTACCGCGCAGGTTTTCTAAAGACCTATAGCTGTCTGCCACGTTGCCCACTGGAAAACAGTGAAAAACTGGAACAACTACGTGCAATCTATCATGGCTATAAAATCCATGTAGAAGAAGCCTGTGATAAAGCTGGCATCGGGGTGGATACGGAAGGGGATCTGGAACTGGCCAGAAAAATCGCAACGGCTAACTAGTACTCCGTCAAGGAAGCATAATTCTCGCTAAGGCGCAAAGTTATACGATATTGGTATACATGCGTATTACGATTTCTTGCATGGCGTCTCTGCGCCTTGGCGAGAAAATTATAGCGTTTATGGTCGGTCACTAACTGAATACAGTGTCTCTGTATTAAATAATGTTTTAGCGGCTGCGATAGGTGATTCGCCCTTTGCTCAAATCGTAAGGGGTCATTTCAATGGTGACTTTGTCGCCGGTCAGAATCCGGATGTAGTGCTTGCGCATTTTGCCTGAAATATGCGCGATAACGACGTGCCCGTTTTCAAGTTCCACACGGAACATGGTATTTGGCAGTGTTTCTATCACTGTGCCTTCCATTTCTATTTGATCTTCTTTAGCCATAAGTTCCTTGTTCGATTAAAAGGAGCGGATCTTGCCTGAATTTTCACAAACAAGCAAAAATCTATCAGGAATATATTATCGCGTTTATGGACTGACACTAACCAGATCTGCTGGCAGGCTGAGCGGCTGTTGTCGCTGCCATTCGTTGTCTATATAGTATTCCAGTGGCTGGTATTCATTCTTGTAATTCATCTTCTGACAAGCTTTTATCCAATAGCCCAGATATAACCAGTCCAGTCCAAGTCTTTTGGTCTCTTCAATTTCTAATAGAATGGCAAATTTGCCGAGGCTGTCCCTGGCATAATCAGGCTCAAAGAATGTATAGATCGCGGACATGGCGTTGGTTAAGAGATCGATAACGGCCACGCACACCAGCACATCTGCATCGCGCATTTCATAGAAGTATGTATCAGACCATGAGGCAGTGAGAAAATCCAGGTAGTTTTCCTGGCTGGGGTTGTTCATGCCGCCGTCAGGATGTCTGCACTCAAGATAGCGCTGATAGAGTGCGAAATGTTCCGGCTTGAACGTCGCCGGATGTCTTTCTATGCTGAGTCTGGCATTGCGTTTGCGGGTGCGTAACTGGCTGCGGGATGGTCTAAATTCAGCAACGGGGATTCTTACCGGCACGCAAGCAGAGCAAGCTGAGCAATGCGGCACATACAAATGTTCACCGCTGCGTCGAAAGCCGCAATCAGCCAACGCTGCATACATACGGGTATTTTTTGAAAGTAGCGGATCTGCGAATAAAGTGACGGCTTCACGACCGGGCAAATAATTACAATCGTGCGGGTGGGTGGCGTAAAAGTCCAGTTTCTGAACCGCTGTCATAGGCCTGAAAGCATGTGAATATTGATATTCATTTGCAGACGGATTCCATGCACCAGTCGTGCGACACCTGCTGCGTACAATAATGCCTCAGTATATTGACAAAAAGCTGCCGAGGCATGGGGATGGCCCCGAGACTCTGTAGATGTTTTGATTATACCTGACAGTCGATCAACCTGAATTCCTTTGATTTCAAGTATTTTATCAGGTGAACGAGTGCGATTTTGGAAGCATCGGCCTGCCGACTGAACATAGATTCACCAAAAAAAACCTTACCTATGGAAATACCATAGAGGCCGCCAACGAGCTGTTCACTATCCCAGACTTCGACAGAAGCAGCATGTCCCATATTATACAGTCGGATATAAGCCTCAAGCATTTCTTCAGTGAGCCAGGTGTCCGGGTTGTTTTCGCGATCCTCGGAACAGGCAAAAATCACTTCATCGAAAGCGTTATTGAAGGTTATTGTATATTGTTTGTTGCGTAAGATCTTACGCAGGCTTCTTGAAATCTTCAGGGAATCCATTTCGAATACACAACGAGGATTAGGTGACCACCACAAGATTGGCTGTCCTTTGCTGTACCAGGGGAAGATGCCTTGCCGATAAGCATCCAGTAGTCTTTCGGCGCCCAGATCGCCGCCGATAGCGAGCAAACCGTCCGGATCACGCAGCGCAGAACTGACCTCCGGGAAATCATCGGCAATGATGTTGTCTGCTACCCAATACAATTGACTGCCGGACGCTTGCCCTTTGCTTATTATCGTCATCGTTGTATGTGTGAGATAGCTTACTGCTCGTTTGACTTGTAGGGTAAATGTAAACTTAAATCATCTATATAAGCATCCAGTCCGGCTGTTTCACGCACCAAAAAATCTTCAATCGCCTGTCTGAACCCCGGCTGCCTGATCCAATGGCAGGACAAGGTCTCCACAGGTCGAAAACCTCTACTCAGCTTGTGTTCACCTTGTACACCGGCATCCAGTGTTTGCAGGCCCTGGCGAATGCAATACTCTATAGTTTGATAGTAGCACAACTCAAAATGCAAAAAAGGATACTGCGCATTACAACCCCAGTGGCGGCCGAATAGTGTGTTGTCTCCCTGCATCGCAAATGCTCCGGCAACCCAGGACTGATCTTTTCTGGCCAGCACTAACAGGGTTTGTTCAGGTAGCGTTTCACCAAGAGACAGAAAGAATTCATAGCTAAGTCTGGGGCTGCCCCATCTGCGATAAAAAGTAGAACAATAAAACTCGTAAAAGGCTCTCCATTGTTGCTCGTTAATCTGTTTGCCGGTGAGTACTTCGATATTGATCCCGGATTCAGAAATCTGACGTCGCTCACGTTTGATTTTTTTTCGTTTTTTTGATGTTAAAGTGTCCAGAAAATCATCGAAGTCCCGATATCCCGGGTTATGCCAGTGAAACTGGCAGGTCTTGCGTAATAATAAATTCCGCTTTAAAAAAATATCAACATCATCCTGCAGCGGGAACAGACAGTGAAATGATGACAAGCCGGCTGTCGTTGCAAAATCGATGACTTCATCAATGAGCAGTGTTTTGATGGTGTCCGGATATGCATAGTTTGCATCAATTAACAAACGTGGGCCACGCACAGGTGTGAAAGGTATTGCCGAGACAAGTTTCGGATAATAATTTCCACCTGCACGTTCATAGGCATCCGCCCATGCCCAATCAAATACAAATTCACCATAAGAATTGGTCTTTATATAAAGTGGTAAAGCACCCACAAGTTCAGTATCGGCATAGGCAACAAGGTGGCAGGGCAGCCATCCATGTGGCTCCAGACATTTATATTTCTCAAGGCCGAACAGAAATTCATGAGAGAGGAACGGGTTGTTTGCTGATATTAGCCGGTTCCAATCTTCGGCCTTTATCGATTCCAGACTTTGCAGGCGCTTGATAGATACCTGGGTCGATGGTGGTGCATTACAATCCATCAGAACGACGAGACAGTTCTATAGCACTGATTTATCAAACTGATTTCATGGGTTAACAACGGATGAAGTGATCCTGATATCATGTCCAAAAGCTATCGTCATTGCACGTTTAGACCCTTGAAGTGAAAATCCAGTCTCACGGTAGTCACCGTTTGCCAGTTGAAAACGAAATGTAATAGTGATGCCGTTCATCAGGGCAAGCAAGGTTGATGACGTAATTTCATCAACTTCGATATAGCCCAGTATGAACTCGGCCCATTGTTTGCCTGCAAGGCATGGCGCATCATTAATAGAACGGTTTTTCGGGTTACCTCTGTCAATCTGGTAGGTTGGACAGGATTTATCTGCAAACGCCAACAGACCTTTTGTCAGGGTGAACCGGCTGCGTATGGCATCAACCGAGTCACGGTATATTTCCAGCGAATAACCTGACTCATTTATGCTATAGGCGATATTCGTTTCTTCATTAGAGTCCGTATCTTTATGAGTAATAACATTCCATTCTGCCAGGCTGGAAAACGGTAGTAACAATAGCCCGTGCAGGATTAAGCCGCGAACCATTTTGCGTGAAGGATGTATACTGTCTAATATCATATATTTTCCATTATTCTGATAACTATACTATATGTAGTAATCACTATCAGGAGTCTGTCCGAGAATATAAAGCCTATTGCGGGAAAGCTGATTTTGGCCGGATATTCCCATAATTTTCGCTAAATTGCGGCGCTATTCGCCTCAAATTATGAAAAAATCTGACTCAAAACAGCTTTCCTTCGCGACGGCTTCTATTCCTGGACAGGCTCCTGGCAACATAAATCGGCGGACTTTTCTTCAGCATATTGCCACATTCATGATGGCCGGAGCGCCGCTGACTGGCTGGTGGCGGAATGAAAATCTATCACAGATGACTAACAAAACAACAGGTTTTGTCTACGACGATATTTCTGTCAGGCATTCCCTCGGAAAAACACACCCGGAATCTCCACAACGGTTTCTGAAAATCATGGAGAAAATGCAGCAATCCGGACTATTGTCAAAGCTTACAGCAATTTCGCCGAATATTGATGTTTTTCCACATCTTTATATGATCCATACAAAGCAGCATATACAAAGTATCAAGGCAGATTACAAACTCTCCCATGAAGTTGCTTTGCAGGCTGTTTCGGCTGCGTTAACAGCCGTTAACGAAGTTTGTTCAGGGGCACTGCGCAACGCATTTTGTGCAGTACGACCACCTGGACACCATGCCCTCAACACCGGCAGGGAAGAAGGCTTTTGTTTTTATAATACTATCGCTGTTGCGGCCCGTTATGCCCAGAAAGTCTTTGCTCTTGAGAAAATTCTGATCGTTGACTGGGATTATCACCATGGTAATGGTACGGAAGCCGCATTTTATACTGATCCCAGTGTATTGTTTTTTTCGACACATGATCAATACAATTATCCGGGCACAGGGGATCCTGCACGCATTGGCAGTGGTCATGGGCAAGGTTTTAATATCAATGTGCACCTGCAATGTGGGGCAACGGATACAGATATTATTGATGCATTTGAACAGCATCTGCTGCCACGCGTGGAGGCGTTCAAGCCTGATATGATTTTAATATCGGCCGGTTTTGACGGACGCATAGATGATCCGCTCGGCTGTTTTGATATTACCGATAAAGGCTTCAGCCAGCTTACCAGCATGATGATGACTCTGGCGGATGAGTATTGTGCTGGTCGTATCGTGTCATTGCTGGAAGGGGGCTATAATCTGGATGGACTTGCCAAGGCTGTTTATGCGCACGTCAGTAGCCTGTCCGGTGTTGATGCGGAGTCTCAGAGTCTAATATAAAAGAGGTGCGCATAGGTTACCCATTAGCCATACCCCGTCATTCCCGCATGTTTTTAGCGGGAATCCAGGAGAAAAGGGGAATGAAGATAACCCGCCAACCCTGTGTGACCATACGGGTGCGATATTATGAGTTTAAATGAAACAATTATTTAACTCGGCTTTGGCTTCCTGCGTCGCTCTACCTTCTGCATCCATGCAGTCGTGGATTCCCGCTAAAAACATGCGGGAATGACAGTTTTTTACTTGCCTTTATTGTTAACCCACAGATTCTGTGGAAGAGCCAAAAATAAAGCCACAGATATTACACATAGATGTGTGCTTATGTAGTTAGGGACCAGAACACAGACGACAGCATGGACGCTGGAGGTAGAGCGACGCAGGAAGCCAAAGCCGAGAAATTACTATTTTATTATACTCTGTGTTCTCTCGACAATTGCTCCCGGCATTGTTCTACCTCCCACTTCCATGTGGTCGTGTGGCTGATCAATTACAATGTCTAATACGGTCATATTTGCTTAAGATCCCACCTATGAAGAGGTGTATGAATGATCAAATTGTATAAAGTTCTGATTGTTTTTTTGATTGCATTATCAGCAACCACAACGATGGCAGTGGATAGAGAGTTGAATGAAGCCTTACTGACTGCCGCGCAGGACGGTGACATTGAACGGGTAAAACAATCCATCGAAAAAGGTGCGTTGATAAATGTACGCAACCGCTTCGGCAATACCCCGCTAATGTATGCGGTAAGGGCAGGGCACAACGAGATCGTCAGGATACTGCTCAACGCAGGCGCCGATGTAAACCGCTATAACCTGAGAGATATATCCCCCCTTGCTGAAGCGGTCTACCGTAATAATGTTGGACTCACAACGTTGCTTTTGGACAACAATGCCCGTACTGATTATATCGACAACAGTGGCAAGACAGTATTTGTCTATGCCGCGGCGAATGGCAATGCTGATATCCTGAGACTACTGCTAGACGGGCAGCCTGATATCAATCAGCGCTATAAAAATGAGCTGACTGCATTGATGTGGGCGTCAGGTTACGGCCATAGAGAAGCCGTGCAATTGCTGGTAGAACATGCAGCGCAGATCGACCTGCAGGATAATCGCGGTATGACGGCGCTGATGATGGCCAGTGCAGGCGCCCATGTTGAGACAATAAAATACCTGCTTGAGCAGGGCGCAAATAAAAAAGTTGTGGACAACAACAGTAACACTGCGCTGGATCATGCAAGGAAAGCAGCTAAAGAGTCAGTTATCAGCCTGTTAAAATAAAACGCGCTTACTGGATCTCTGAACTGTGTGATTTCTTTTGTACAGACAACGAACCAATGTAACCGGCAAGCGCTGTGATGTCTTCATCACTAAAGGACGCAAATAAAGAAGACTTTGCCGCAGCGTTATTACGCCGCTTGTATTTAAAATCCAGCATTGTTTTCTCCAGATATTCAGAATGTAGTCCGGCTAATCTGGGGATCCTGCTGTCACCCTCATAACCGCCCCGGTGACATTGAACACATTGTCCTGCGACAGCAGCTGTTTTACCTTGTTGTATGATATCGGCACTGGCCTTCATGCCTAATGCAGGCCACTCCTGTTGGGTGAAATATTTTGCGAATGCTTTCATTTCCTCTTTGCTGAGATTGGCAGTGAGCTGGTTCATTTCAGGGCTTGCTCTGAGCCCGGCCTTAAAGTCTTTTAGCTGTACATACATATAGTATTCATGCTGGCCGGCCAGAATCGGATATTGACTGACCTTCGATGCGCCTTTTTCACCGTGACAGGTAAAACATATCGCGACCACATCCTGTCCCAGCCTTGTTTGCTGCCCCCAGCCCTGATTACAAATGCACAACCCAAACATCAAAAGAAATAGTCTGGTTTTAATATTGATCATTGTGTTCTCTGTGGGGTTAAACAGCTTCATTTAAATTCAGAGTTTCAATAGAAACGAAAAGTTCACCTGTCCATTGGCTCATAACAAACGAGAACGGCCACCATTATGGTGGCCGTTCAAGGTATTGCCCTTGTTAAATCTAGTCAGCGAGGGTAAAGGCGATGATATTATTGCCGCGCTTGAAGTTTAACTGCACGTTACCACCGGCAGCGACAACGATATATTGCTTGCCGGCAACTGTGTATGACGCGGGTGGTGCATTGACGCCTGCGCCAGCCTGGAAACGCCACATTTCACTGCCTGTGGCGGAATCATAGGCCTTGAACAGGCCGTTACCTTCTCCAGTGAAGACCAGGCCGCCTGCTGTGGCCATGATACCGCCGATCATCGGCTGCTGGGTCTTGACCTGCCAACGGATCTTGCCGGTGTTGTAGTCCACAGCGGTGACATTGCCCCATTGCTGTTCCGAAGCAATGACCTTGAAGGCGCCACCTAACCAGAGTTTACCTCCGGGATAAGGTGTGGCCTCGACATGATAGGTCATCGGCTGGTGCAGGTTAATGGCATAGACCAGACCCAGGTTGGCATCGACAGTCATTGGCGACCATTCCACACCACCGTTTGCGCCTGGCAACATGCGCTCGCCTGCCGTTGTAGGCAATACCCACATGTTTTCCTGCGGTATCATCGCCTCGGAGAAACGGATCAGGCTACAGTCACTGGCCTTATGCACATAGACGTGACCGGTCTTGCCACCGTGTAGCAGACCTTTGATCATATTGCCCTTTTTATCTCTGACTTGCGTGATGATAACAGGACTAACGGCATCCAGATCCCAGACATCATGGGGGATGTATTGAAAGTGGCACTTATATTTACCGCTATCGAGGTCAACCGCAATGAGTGAATTGGTATACAGGTTATCGCCCGGGCGGATGGCGCCATACAGATCAGGTGATGGGTTGCCGGCGACAAAATAGACTGTGTTGGATTCTTTGTCGATCGCCATGTTTTGCCAGACACCGCCACCGAGGGTTTTGTAGGGGTCGCCATGCTTCCTGTAAGCAGCCTTTTCCGCCTTGATGTCACGGTGCAGGTCACGGCCGGTGGCGTCGGTCTTGGCCCAGACACCGGCTGATTTTTCAGCCGTGGTATGGAAGGTCCAGAGCAGTTTGCCACTGTCTGCATCGTAGGCCTTTACAAAGCCACGGATGCCGTACTCACCGCCATTGGTGCCAATCAGGATCTTGCCGTTTACAGCAGTGGGCGCCATGGTCTCGCTGTAACCCAGTTCCGGATCGGCTATTTGCGTCTGCCAGGCAACCTCACCTGTTTTGGCGTTTAATGCAACAATCTTCGCATCGAGCGTGCCCAGATAGACCTTGTCACCATAAGGGAAGACTCCACGATTATTGGGGCCGCAACAATAGGTCGTGACAGCTCCCATATCGTGTTTGTAATGCCACAGTTCAGCGCCGGTCGCCGCATCCAGCGCATAGACGTGGCTGAAGGAGGTAGTGACATACATGATGCCATTGACCACAATAGGCGTGGTCTCCATGGATTCCACGATCTCTGTCTGGAAGATCCAGGCGGGTCGTAGTTTGTGTACATTTTCCTTGTTGATCTGCGCCGCTGGAAAATATCGGGTCTGGCTATAGTTGCCATTGGTATGCAGGTAGTTATTACCATCATTGGCAGCATTATCGAGCATGTCCTGTGTGACAGTCTGCATATCACCATATAAGGTGTCGCTTTGTGCCGACAGGCAGGCTATCGACAGGCAAACACCCACACACGTCGCTGAGATGACGGTTTTTAGTTTGCTTGGATTGATTTGCTTCATTTGGATACCCCCTAAGTTATTGTCTGGAGTACGCCGGTCCGCCCGAGGGTTGCACTCGGTATCTGGCCTGGTAGAACTTCATTCCGGCAGGGTTCATACAAGCATAGACCTCAACCGTATAAAAGTTAAGGAAATCCCCTTAAAATCGACACTTATTTTAATCTTAAAGTATCTTAAAGCGTCAGCACAGATTTGTGTAACTGCGGAAGGAGGGGGACGAGTTAGTTTTCGCTGCTATCCTGACTGGGTGTATAGACCGGGAAAGGCATGATTTTAGCATCTTTAGCAGGCACCTCGGAGATCTTGGCTGTGCCCTTTTTATCCACCTCATCGATGCGGATGATCGAGTGCATGGGGATGTAGGTTCGCGTCACATGTTCGAATTCAGATTTCAGCCTCTCTTCAGACGGGTCAACGACAATGGATGTTTTCTCACCGAACATCAGTTTTTCCATCTCGATAAAACCAAACATCGAACCTTGATGCACGCTGCGCGCGTAAATCTCATAGACCTTTCCCTGGTTATGGAAAATAACTTTATATATAGGTTTTTTAGACATTAAATAGTTCTTGAAATCCGGGGTCGCGATACTAACACATCTATTTGCTATTGACAGTTCAAGTCACCGTTGTTATCGGCCATTTTTTACATCTCTACAGTGTAAAATGCAATGGGCCACCGGGACCCAGCGGCAGCCCTAGAGATAACCACGTCAGCAGCAGGGTAGTCCAGGCTATTGCGAACACTATCGTATAGGGCAGCATTAACGCAATTAAGGTGCCGATGCCTGAGCCTTTCACATAACGCTGTAAATGGACCAGGATGATGACCATGTAAGGATTCATCGGGGTGATGGTATTGCTGATGGAATCCCCCACACGGTAAGCCGCCTGGGTCAGTTCAGGACTGATCCCGACTTGCATGAACATCGGTACGAAAACCGGCGCGAAAAATGCGTATTTGGCTGAGGCAGAACCGATCAGAAGATTAGCCAACATGACCACTATCAGAAAGCTGCACAGCAGTAGACTATCGGGGATCTGCCAGGCAGACAGGAGCTGGCCACCTGAAAAGGCAAGCATTTCACCGAGGCCGGAATATTTGAAACTCTCTATGAACTGTGCAGCAAAGAACGCCAGAACGATATAAGGCCCCAGCCTGGCCAGGGTCTCACCCATAATCCTGGCAATATCCCGATCATTTGTTATAACCCCGGCAGAAATACCATAAACAATCCCGGGGATAAAAAACAAAATAAACAATAGCGGTATTGTCACCTCTACCCATCGATCAAAATGTATTCCATGGCCATACAGTGGCAGGCCAGGCACCAGGATAAAACAAACGATGATGACCAGGGTGATGCAAATAGCCAGTACTGCATTGCGAAGTCCGTTATGGCCGGTAGCATTATCTATTGTAACGATGTTTTTAGTTTCATTAGGGCTGATACGGCGCTTATTTTCCAGTCCAGGCTCGACAAACCAGGCCGTTACCATCCAGCCAACGGCAGTCAACAGGACAGTGGAGACGATCATGAACCACCAATTGGCCGTTACCGCAACCACATAGTCGGGCTTGATAATCTGGGCACCGGCCTGGGTTAATCCGCCTAATAACGGGTCCAGCGCGGTGATAAACAGATTGGCGCTGAAACCGGCGGAGACCCCGGCAAAGACCACAGCGATTCCCACCAGTGGTGAGCGCCCAGCGGTTTGATACAAGGCGGCAGCCACGGGTGGTAAAATGACATAACCGGCATCCAGCGCAACAGAGGACATGATGCCGACAAACATGGTCGCAGGTGTCAGCAAGCAGGCCGGCACACGCATAATGATATAGCGCAGCATCGACGATAATAATCCAGTCGCCTCAGCCAGGCCGATACCGAGCATACCTACCAACACGATAGCCAGCGGTGGGAAGTTGATGAAATTCTCCACCAGATGGCTCAACAACCACCAAATACCTTCTGACGACAACATACTGCGTGCCTGTAATTCACCGGACAACTCACTGTCCACTACCCATCCTCCCAGAGTGGCAATATGTGATAGCAGCATGATGAATACTGTGCCGATCACAAACAGGCTGACCGGATCAGGCAGACGGTTGCCCAGCTTTTCAATGCGCGCCAGTAGTTTCATGGTGATAAATGTTCGTTGAGGAATGATCGAATTCCACTTATATAAGTCTCGCCAGTGAGCAAGAAACCATCATTGTGACCACCTCTTGTCTTCAGAAAGGACTTGGGGTGCCTGGCTGAAGCAAATAACTGCTCACCTAACTCAAAGGGAATAATTTCATCGTCCGGACTGTGAATCACCAGTAATGGACAGCTGATATTAGCGATTCGTTCGATACTGGGATAACGGATCCGTGCCAGCCACTGTACCGGCAGGTAAGGATAGTATCGTTTGCCCATTTCGACCATCGAAGTAAACGCCGATTCTATAATTAATGCGTCAGCAGGTTGTTGCTCGGCCAGTTGTACCGCAACCGCAGCACCTAATGAACGACCGAAAATGATAATATTCTGCGCTGCTGTGTGCTGCCTGGAAAGCAGATAATCCCAGGCTGCCTGTGCATCAAGATAGGTACCTTGTTCTGAAGGATGGCCCTGACTCCGACCATATCCCCGGTAATCAATGATCAGCACGGACAGACCAAGCTGATGAAAAATCTGCAGTGAATCCAGCCGGTGGGAGATATTGCCGGCGTTACCGTGCAGGAATAACAGCGTAGCAAGCGGTTCAGGGTGTTTTATATACCAACCGTGTATCTTCAAGCCATCAGCTGTCGTCAGGAAAATATCTTCATAAGGCAGTTCGATGTCGGCAGGTGTTGATGACAATGATTTATGCGGATAGTAAATAAACCGATCTTGCAAGGTATACATCAGCACTACCAGCAGCAACCAGACCGTGACAAGAATGAATAGGATTGACGTCAACATTCTGCGTAAGATATTCATGACATGCAACAAGACAAGGATGTTACACAGTCAGGCCTGATAAGTTCCACTGTTAGCGTTTGCGAATAGAAAAAATGATTGCGCTATTGTCAGAGAGAATTCTAGTCTACCGCAAGCACAATCTTGCCGGTAGTGGATCCGGTTTCAATGATCCTGTGTGCCTCGACAGCATGCTCTAATGGCAATACCTTGCTGACATGGATTTTTAACTTGCCGGTATCAATAAGCTTTGCGCAGTTCTCAAGAATCTGTTTTTGATGCAGCAGTGCATCCTGCAAACCAAAACGGAAGGGTGTCAACATGATTTCAAGGCTGATGCGCAGATTACGCAGCCTTGCTTCGGTCCAATCCACCTGATTATCCGGTTGCAACAGGGTAACCAGATCGCCATAGTAACGAACCGCAGGGAAACTGGCCTGAAATAGCGGGCCACCAACATTGTCCATTACAATATCAACACCGATGCCATCTGTTAACGCCATCACAGCTTCTACAAAATCAACATCTTTATAATTGATTGCCTCTTCAGCGCCCAGTGACCGAACAAATTCCGCCTTTTCCGCTGAACCGACTGTGGCAAATACCTTTGCGCCGGCCTGTTTTGCCAACTGGATAGCGACATGTCCCACGCCACCCGCGCCGGCATGGATGAGTACGGTCTGGCCAGACTTGATGCATGCACGGTCATGCAGTGATTCCCATGCCGTTAACAAGACCAGTGGCGCAGCGGCGGCATGGATAAAATCTATCGTCTCGGGCTTAGCAATAACAGAACGCTCGTCAATGACAGTATATTCAGCATAATTACCCGGCAATGTGCCGAGGCCGGCATGGAAGAAATAAACAGCATCACCGGGGCGTAGCGATTCGACCTCTGAACCAATCTCCGCTACTGTGCCGGCGCCATCACAGCCAAGGATGGCCGGCAGGGTTTCGACCGCTGAGGTACGTATCTTGGTATCAACCGGATTGACCCCTGCAGCCATTATGCGGACAAGCACTTGTCTGGGATGGCTGATGACAGGCTGATCCACCTGCCTCAATTCAAGCACTTCGGGGCCACCGGTTTTAGTCATCAATATGGCTTTCATGATCGTTATTTTTTCCGTTTTATCTTTAAGCGTCTTGCACAGAACCTGTGGGTTTCCCAGCATGATAATACTCTCGCAAAGCCGCCAAGCGGGCCAGGAAATTAATAATGAAAATCTGCTTGCATCATATAGTTAGTTCTCTACTGATGGCAAACTTCACCCACACAATTGCTGACGGTCCAATTTTCAGGGAAGATGAGTTGAGATGATTAATACGGTTCGCCATTTCTTTTTGGCAAAGAATGGTTTTCCATAGAATTTCATACGTCTCTGCGGGGGGCATGTAAGCGAAAAGATTCGGATTTTGCCCTCGGACAGACTCCTGGCATTCATGTGGGACCATGTCTGTTTTCGATGCGGCGATACGAGCTGGTTCTTATTAAGAGAAATAGTGGGATAATCCACCTCATCCGACAGCCGCAGTCAGGCTGTCACGGCTATTTGTACTGCAATTTATGCTTTAATAGGATACAATTCTTGTTTGAAAAACATTACTATAGCGGTGTTTCTATCTAAACAGGTTTAAGTGTGCTTCAGGCAGCAAAGAAAAGAAAGGCAGCAGAGCCCTTTACCGATCAACTGCTCCGCAACAGCAAGGAGATCAGTTTTATCGGACTGGCACTGATAGCAATCTACCTGACGGTTGCGCTATTGAGCTATCACCCGGCTGATCCAGGCTGGTCTCAGGCTGTTTCCACCAATGCTGTGCATAATAGCGCCGGCATCGTCGGCGCATGGCTGGCCAATATTCTGCTCTATCTGTTTGGTTATTTAGGCTATTTGTTCCCTGCTATCCTGAGTTTCGACGGTTGGCGAATTTTCAAGTCGCGGCGAGAGCAACAGCCACTGGATCACTTCAGGTTGGCACTTAGAATCATCGGTTTTATACTGGCCTTTGCCAGCAGTTGTGGTCTCGCCTGGATGTATTTCAAGGCTGGTGCACATCGGCGATGTAGTGGGTTCATCATTGATCATCAGCTTCGGATCGCTTGGCAGTACATTAATCATGCTGGCGATGTTGCTGATTGGGATAACCTTATATTCGGGACTTTCCTGGCTGTGGCTGATGGATACAGTCGGTCACTGGACTCTGGAGCTCATGTCAAAGAGCCACGAACTCACTATCCTGATGCGGGAACTATCAGCAGGCAGGAAGGCACGCAGGCAGCGTGAGACCCTGGTCAAGCATGAGCAGGAAAAGCTGGAGCACAGATCACCACCTCGTATCGACCCGGTTATTTCAGAGCTTGAGTCCGGCACTCGCGCCGAGCAGGAAAAGCAGGCGCATTTATTCATACCCCCGGCGGATTCATTTCTACCACCATTAAACCTGCTCGACGAACCTCCTCCGCTAAAGGGGCAATATTCCCGCGATGCGCTGGAAGCTATGTCACGTCAGGTCGAGTTAAAGTTGCAAGACTTCGGTATCGAAGTGGAAGTGGTTGCAGTACATCCAGGACCTGTCATTACCCGTTTTGAGTTACAACCGGCAGCGGGCGTCAAAGGCAGTCAGATCATTAATCTGGCGAAGGATCTGGCTCGTTCATTATCGGTTGTCAGTGTCAGGATGGTTGATGTGATTCCGGGCAAGTCGGTGATCGGCCTGGAAATACCGAATGAACAACGGCAACTGGTGACGCTCGGAGAGATACTGAATACCCGTGAATATGAGACGCTTAATTCGGCGATTGCGCTGGCCCTGGGCAAGGATATCAGCGGCCAGCCTGTGGTGGTCGATCTGGCTAAAATGCCGCACCTGTTAGTGGCAGGGACCACCGGCTCGGGTAAATCAGTGGCATTGAATGCGATGATCCTGAGTATTTTGTACAAGGCTACTGCCAGGCAAGTCAGGCTTATCATGATCGATCCGAAAATGCTGGAGTTATCGGTCTATGAAGGTATTCCGCATCTGTTATCGCCAGTTGTTACCGATATGAAAGAAGCCGCCAATGCCTTGCGTTGGTGTGTGGCCGAGATGGAACGCCGTTATAAATTAATGGCGGCACTTGGCGTGCGTAATATCGGTGGATTCAATCGCAAGGTAAAGGACGCTGCCGAGCGCAAACAGCCGATACTGGATCCGTTTTACAAACCAGTCAGTGAGGAGGATAGCGCCCCTGAATTAGAAGCACTTCCCTTGATCGTTGTCATCGTCGATGAACTGGCTGATATGATGATGACAGTAGGCAAAAAGGTAGAGGAATTGATAGCACGCCTGGCACAAAAAGCCAGGGCATCGGGTATCCACCTTATTCTGGCCACGCAAAGACCATCGGTCGATGTTATCACCGGTCTTATCAAGGCAAATATCCCCAGTCGTATCGCGTTTCAGGTGTCATCAAAAGTGGATTCGCGCACTATCCTTGATCAGATGGGTGCAGAGGCTTTACTCGGCCACGGCGATATGCTGTATATGCCGGTAGGCACCAATATTCCAGAGCGTATTCATGGCGCGTTCATTGATGATAACGAGGTGCACCGGGTGGTTGAGAATATCAAGAGCCGGGGTGAGCCTGACTATCTGCATGAAATTGTGATGGGACCCAATGAGGGTGGGGCAGCGGCCATTGCCGGGATTGAAACCGCCAGCGATGAGTTGGATCCACTCTATGACGAAGCCGTGCGCATTGTCACCGAGACACGCAAGGCCTCGATTTCCTATATACAACGTCGCTTGAAGATCGGTTATAACCGGGCGGCGCGTATGGTGGAAGAAATGGAAAAAAGTGGCTTGGTGAGTCCACTTGAGTCAAACGGTAATCGGGAAGTGTTGGCCGCACCGCCACCACCGGCAGATTAGTTGAAAACTGAAAAACGGGTGATTATTCATGAAAAAGTGTTACAGGAAGTGTCTTTCTGCATTGTCTATTTTACTTTTTGTTGTCGTATTCAATTATCCTGCATCGCTTCTGGCTGAAGAAATAAACTCGAAACTTGATCAATATCTTGATGGTCTGAAGACATTCAGCGCAGCATTTGAACAGACGCTTTTTGATGAACGCGGTGATGAACTGGAGAAGTCAGTGGGCGTTGTTTATATGCGTAGTCCCGGCATGTTTCATTGGGCCTACTGGGAACCGTATGCGCAAACGATTATCAGCGATGGCGTCACCCTGTGGATTTATGATGAAGATCTGGAACAGGTCATTATTAAAGATGTAGCAGCTTCGCTTGAAGATTCTCCGGCAGCTATCCTGGGTGGTGAAATCGATATTGATGAGCATTTTCTGGTGATTGATATGGGTAAGCTCCAGGGTACGGACTGGCTGGAACTCACGCCTCGCGATATTAATTCACAGTATGATTCTATCCGCCTGGGTTTTGTTGATGGACAACTTATAAAAATGCTGTTGTTCAATAATCTTGGACAAAAGCATCTGATAACCTTTCTTGATAAAAAGCGTAACATGTCTCTGGATCTTGAGTTGTTCACGTTTACGCCGCCAGCAGGTGTCGATGTTATTGATAGCCGGGAATCAAGATAAACACAGTGACTCCGTGTTGAAAAATTAAATGTCTGAACAGCAGGAACACCGCCCACTGGCAGATCGCATGCGCCCCCGGACTCTGGCACAGGTGATGGGGCAGGCGCATTTACTGGGTCCGGATAAACCACTCAGCAAGGCGATTGAATCGGGACGCCTGCATTCCATGGTGTTCTGGGGGCCACCCGGGACGGGCAAGACCACCCTGGCCCGGATCATTGCCGATTCATGTCATGCCCAGTTCCTGACAGTCTCCGCTGTGCTCGGAGGGGTCAAGGATATCCGTGCCGCGATAGACAAGGCGCAACAATATCGAGACGTCTATGCTAAAGATACCATCCTGTTTGTTGATGAGGCGCATCGCTTTAATAAGGCGCAACAGGATTCGTTCCTGCCACATGTTGAAGACGGCACCATTACATTCATTGGCGCCACCACAGAAAACCCGTCTTTCGAGCTGAACAATGCATTGTTATCGCGTGTACGTGTCTATCTGCTCAAGCCAATCAGCCGGGATGGTATTATCGATATTATTCAACATGCCTTGCAGGATACAGAGCATGGTCTGGGACATCGGCAGTTGATGATGGATAGCAGGGCATTGCAACAACTGGCAGAGGTTGCTGATGGTGATGCAAGACGGGCATTGAATCTACTTGAGATAGCCTCTGATCTGGTTGAAGAGCATACCATCGACCGTGATTTGATTGAGCAAGTCATCAGTGGCGGTGGCATACGTCGGTTCGATAAGGGCGGCGAGGCCTTTTATGATCAGATATCGGCGTTACATAAATCAGTTCGTGGCACAGCGCCGGATGCAGCGCTGTACTGGTTTGCGCGTATGCTTGATGGTGGCTGTGATCCTTTATATATCGCACGTCGGCTAGTACGTATGGCCTCTGAAGATATAGGCAATGCCGATCCGCGCGGCTTAAGGCTGGCGCTGGATGCGTGGGACACACAGGAGCGTCTGGGTTCGCCGGAAGGTGAGCTCGCGATAGCCCAGGCCATTATTTTTCTGGCCTGTGCGCCGAAGAGCAATGCAGTGTACAAAGCCTATAATGCAGCCATGCGGGATGCCAGGGCGAACGGTTCCCTGCAGGTGCCATTACATCTGCGTAATGCTCCGACAAAGCTGATGAAACAACTCGATTATGGCAAGGATTACCGCTATGCCCATAATGAAACAGATGCATACGCCGACGGCGAAAATTATTTTCCGGAAGGACTGCAGAACAGGCAGTATTATTATCCGGTAGATCGTGGTCTGGAAATTAAAATCGCAGAGAAACTTGCCCATCTGCGAGAACTGGATAAAAAGAAAAACAGAAACAGGTAATAGTGACGAATATTATTTACATAGCGGCAGGCGGAGCTACCGGTGCGTTACTCCGTTACTGGATGTCTAATGGTGTTTATAGCTTATTAGGTAGCGACTTTCCTTATGGAACACTGGCCGTGAACGTGACGGGTTCATTGTCGATGGGGCTGCTTTATGTTTTATTATTTGAACGTATGGATGCCAGTATAGAATGGCGTGCAGGACTGATGATAGGATTGCTGGGCGCCTTCACAACCTTTTCGACATTTTCTATCGAAACGCTTAATTTGATCGAAGCAGGTGAGCAGCTAAAGGCCGGGATGAATATGCTGCTGAGCCTGTCTCTGTGCATAATAGGCTGCTGGATAGGCATGCTGATTGGGAGAGGAATATGAATGAGACGGAGGTAACAGTTGTCAGGGTCTATCTGCATGAGACGAAGGCCGATATGACAGAGTTGCTGGAATACCTGCACGATGAAAGCAAGGTATGTGGTGTAACGGTATTCCGTGGTGTGACGGGCTTTGGCAGCTCCGGACGCTACCATTCATCTACCTTGATTGATATGTCACTCGATTTACCTGTGATAGTCGAATTCTTTGATGAGCCGGAAAAGGTCAAGACTATTATTGAACATCTGAACAAGCAGATAAAACCCGGCCATATTGTCTTTTGGTCGGCAAAGATAAATGCAACGTGAGAATCTAGAAAACAGATATGCTTGACCCACAACTTATCCGCAATAGTCTGGATCAGATCCAACTGGCCTTAACAAAACGTGCCTACACACTGGACGTTGATAGTTTACAGGCACTTGATACGAGACGTAAAAAAATCCAGGTACAGACTCAGGCGCTTCAATCAGAACGCAACCGGCGGTCAAAACAGATCGGCAAGGCAAAGGCAGCGGGTGAAGACATACACGCTTTACTGGATGATGTCGAATCACTGGGCGATAAGCTCAAGGCATGTGAATCGGAGCTGCAGACTGTACAACTGGAACTGCATGACATCCTGTCTGGCATTCCCAATACCCCACACGAAACGGTGCCGGCTGGACAGACAGAGGATGACAACGTAGAAGTCAGACGTTGGGGAGAGCCAGTGCAATTCGATTTTGTACCGAAAGACCACGTCGACCTGGGCGAAGCGCTGGGCATGCTGGATTTTGCAACGGCAACGACAATTGCCAGTTCCCGTTTTGTAGTGATGCAGGGAGCTGTTGCCAGATTACACAGGGCCTTGATCCAGTTCATGCTGGATACCCATACGCAAGAGCATGGTTATACGGAAGTGAATGTGCCCTATCTCGTCAACAAAGACAGTCTGTTCGGCACAGGTCAGTTGCCCAAGTTCGCAGAGGAACAATTTTATATTGATAAGCAGGCACTCTACCTGATCCCGACGGCAGAAGTGCCTGTTACCAATATCGCCCGAGACAAGATAATCGATGCGAATGTGATGCCCCTGAAGTTTGTTTGTCATACACCCTGCTTTCGCAGCGAAGCCGGTTCATACGGTAAAGATACGCGCGGGATGATAAGGCAGCATCAGTTTGAGAAGGTCGAGATGGTGCAACTGGTGAAGCCGGAAAATTCTTATCAAGTGTTAGAGCAATTAACCGGTCACGCAGAAGCCATATTACAGAAATTGAATCTGCCATACCGTGTTGTTACATTATGCGGCGGCGATCTCGGCTTCTCATCAGCCAAGACTTATGATCTGGAAGTATGGCTGCCGGGCCAGCACAAGTACCGGGAAATCTCCTCATGTTCAAATTTCGAATCTTTCCAGGCAAGGCGTCTGCAGGCCAGATGGCGCAACCCTGATACCGGCAAGCCGGAACTGGTCCATACCTTAAATGGCTCCGGGCTCGCTGTCGGTCGAACCTTGATAGCGGTTATTGAAAACTATCAGGACAAGGATGGAAAGATTCACATCCCAGCGGTGTTGCAGAGATATATGGGGGGCATGGATGTTATTAGCTAGCCATGCTGACCATCAATGCGTGGCTGCACAAGGATGGGCGTAAAAATATAAAGAAACATGGAAAATGAAATTATCCACAGGACCTGGGATGCCGCAATCCAGATAGCATAGTGTTGTGGGGCAATGATTGGACATATTACCCTGAAAATTGCCCCGGTAAACAGCACAACAAACACCCAAAATAACAAGGCCGATGGTTTCTGTACATCCCTGCCAGTGTGTCCGGTAGCAACACGGCACATCATGCCGATGCTTATCATACCAACCCCGCCATAGGCAAAGGCATGCAAGGCAAGAAAAGCGGAAATGCCGAAAAACGAGACAGAAAATTTGAGTAAAAATCCGGCAACCAAAAAGCCATAGGCAAGATATAGCACCCACAACAAGGGTATCTTCCAAATTTCCACCGTGTACCAACCGATCATTCTTATGCTGTGCAGGATGAATAAAATCAAGGCCAGAGATGTAACGAACACTGTGTTTGTGAAAAACACATCAACCAGCCAGAAAGGCAGAAACAACAAAACACTTGAAACATCAATCCAGCGCCATGTACGCACCCGAATAGGATATTCTATAGCATTGCGGATAAAGGATGGGATGACCCTGCCACCGAGGATCATGATTAGAGTGACGACCAGATAAAACCCCGCATAAAGCCCGCGGGATTGAAGCTCTGGACGATCAACGATAATGCCGGCATAAAACCCGATATTACTGCTCAGCATTAATAATAATATCAGCAGGATAGGCAGTTGCCGCCATTTTCTTGCACGTATAATAGGAATCGCCGTGCTCAAAAAAAGAAGTGCAATAAACAGATTGTCGACTATGGCCATTAGCCAGACAGATATGCCAGTGCCGGCAAAAGGCAGAATACGGGCTGTAGCCCAGAGCAGGAACAGTAAACACAGTTTATAAGCCTGTAGAGTCTGGATCCCGGTCCAGTTTTTTACAGCCGTTAACAGAAAGCCGGCAATGACCGCCAACGCATAACCGAATATCATTTCATGTCCGTGCCAGGCAATCGGCGTTAATCCGTTCAGTTCTATTTCCCAGGCAAAACTATACATTCCCATC
Organism: Pseudomonadota bacterium; assembly: GCA_022562175.1. Lineage (GTDB taxonomy): Bacteria > Pseudomonadota > Gammaproteobacteria > Eutrophobiales > Eutrophobiaceae > B75T3L11. The sequence continues at coordinate 21,402 of JADFPU010000008.1, forward strand.
CATACCAGTGTGGATAACACTGCAAATACCGCTGCACCGAGAAAAAATGGCCGAAACCCCAGGTTAAATAGCGCAAAATTGCTGATAGATTAAAAGTCCTCTTCTTTATCCTGCGTCAATAAACTGCCGTCAAAGAAATATTAAACCTGTAACGCCTGTTATAGAGGTGTTTGTTCGTGAAATGCGGTAAAATATCCCGGTTATTTAACCCGCTACAGTTTTTTCTCCACGGCATGAACCCATTATATCCATTTGTTTTAGAATGGTACATAAATTTGCCAATTTATTACGGGTGAATTTATACTATACGGAAATGGTCATTGTTAATATAAAAATTTCTGCTTTAACGCACTCAATTTATAACTAAGTCAGCCGATTCTAGTTGTTCATCTTTCGGAAAGCTCAACCATGATGCTATATAAAAAAGTCTATCTGACATTTGTTGTACTGCTCGATCTACGCAAGGTTCGTATTGAAACAGAGCAAGCTGAAAATAAGTTCATCATTACTTAAATTGGCACGAGTTGCAGGTAATTAATTGAAAATGATTTGGCGTTGGAAAAATATATCATCTATACGTCATAAACAGACCCTTGTTATTATGGCAATCAGCACGACCACATTGTTGTTGTCGGCTGTTTTATTTTTCAGTTTTGAACTGTATGCCTTGTCTCAGCGAATTACTGAAGATACTGACAACAAAGCAATTCTGATCGCTGAAAATATAGCCTCTTCACTCATATTTCAGGATGCGCGAACTGCAACAGAGACCTTAACAACCTTGCACAAGGACAGCACGGTGAAAATGGCCGCCGTATACGATAAACACGGCACGTTGTTTGCCAGTTTCATCAGGGATGCCGGGCAACATGAAGATATCCCTGCTGTAGGCAAATCCGGTGTTGTTCTGGCGCAGTATTATGTTGAAGTCTTCAGACCTGTCGTACTCAACACTGACCATTTGGGCACTGTCTTCATCCGCAGTAACCTGACAGGTCTTAAGAAAAAGATCACTCAGTATGGTTATATAGTGGTGGTTGTATTTTTTCTGAGTCTGCTGCTCGCCTTGATTATCTCGCAACCCCTTCAACGACTTATATATGGTCCAGTCCTTCAGCTCGCCAGACTTGCTGAAGATGTGTCTGAAAATAAAAACTACTCGATAAGACTTGAGGTCGACCGTGATGATGAACTTGGCACGCTGATTAACGGCTTTAATACCATGCTGGGGGTCATTGAAGATCGGGAAAGGCAACTCAATGATCATACCGATCATCTCGAACACCTGGTACATCTTCGAAGTGAACAACTGCATAAACGGGCCTACTACGATTCATTAACAGAATTACCTAACAGGAATATGTTATATGATCGTTTAAGTCAGGAGATCTCCCGGTCTAAAAGGGAACGGGTTTCATTTGCCTTGATGTTTCTGGATCTGGATCGTTTCAAAAAGATTAACGATTCCCTGGGACATGATGTGGGAGATGAACTGCTTTGTGCGGTTGCAAAACGCTTGCTTGAGAAGGTAAGAAAAGAAGATATTGTTGCCCGGCTTGGTGGCGACGAGTTTGTCGTCTTGTTAACGAACATTAGCAGTCCGCAAGACATCGATGCCATTGCGAAGACAATCAAATCAGTCTTTTCAAGGCCATTTAAGTTGTTGAATAGTGGTGCATTGCTGCATATAACCTCCAGTATAGGTATAAGTATTTATCCCAGTGATGGTGATGATGCCGAAGCCTTGATGAAGAACGCCGATGCGAGTATGTATGTGGCAAAAAAAGACGGGGCTGACCAGTATTGCTTCTACAAAAAAGGCATGAATGCTGCTTCACACCGACAACTGGAAATGGAGAATCATTTACGTCATGCGCTCCTGCATAATGAATTTTACCTTTTCTATCAACCGCAGGTCAGACTTAAAGATAATACAATCTACGGTCTGGAGGCATTGATTCGCTGGACCAGTCCTCAACTAGGTGAGGTATTCCCCAGTGAATTTATCCCGCTTGCCGAAGAAATAGGTTTGCTTATCGATATCACCTCATGGGTATCAGAAAAGGCTTGTTTGTATAATAAAATGTTACAAGACACTGGCATCCCGCCAATAATTATTGCAGTTAATATTTCAGCGAGTCATCTGATGACGGCCAACATTGTCGATCAGATAAAAGAGATATTGGACAGGTCATTGCTCGATCCAAGGTATCTTGAACTTGAAATAACGGAGGATATTTTCCTGGATGACTCTGAGCGAATTATCATTAATTTAAAGCAGATAAAAGAACTTGGGGTACATATTGTAATCGATGATTTTGGCACGGGTTACTCATCCTTGAGTTATCTACAAAAATTCCCGGTTGATACATTAAAGCTGGATGGATCATTTATCCAGAAGATTGGAGAGAACCATGCAAGTGAAAAACTGATCTCAGCAACAATTAATCTGGCCCATAGTCTGGATCTGAATATTGTTGCAGAATGTGTTGAAACCCAGTATCAATGGGACTTTCTGAAAGAACAAGGTTGTGACTTTGCGCAGGGTTATTTTTTCTGTAAACCCCTGGCTGCAGAAGAAATAAAACATTTTCTTGAGCAATATGAATCCAATATTCAAGGAAACTCTGATTAAGTCAGAGTTTCTCGTGGTGTATGGACCTCGGTGCCCCTTGAGGGTATGCAAAAGTCCAGAGCCTGCCCTGGACTTGATCCAGGGAGGGACTTATTCAGAGCTTCCTTAAAATTATATCCGGATAAATATTAATCACTAAAAGCCGCTCAAATCTCAATCGCCTGGGAATCTTGCGGTGGACGTTTCAATGCTTCTTCCAGCTTTCTGGCAAGATCTTCCAGGCTGTCTTTTAATACAGGTATTTGTGATTTAATATGTTCTTCCAGTTTTTCCAGTTCATGCTGCACTTGCGGGATATTTTTTTTCAACACATCAAGTACCTCATTAAATTGTTTGGCAAACTGTTCACCCAGTTCATGTATGCTGTCCATAACAGTAGCAAGTTCACTGGCCGAGGATAATGTTGCCACAGTACTTTCGTAATCCACCATCCACAGCCCATTCTCTTTCAACAGGATTGTTTTTAACGGGATGGGAAATGATTTTTCTGCTTTAATCTCAACCGTCGTATCGACCCATGCACGATCCCCATCAATCACAGTCTTACCCAAAGATACCTGGCCAACAGGGAGGATATTCTTGATTAAATTGTTCTGCTGACGTGATTCTGCAGTAATACTCTTACGCAATTTATCTGCATCCTGTGCCTGAATTGCACGCCAGAATATATCCGCCCTATCAAGCGGATAAAGCCCCTGATTGCAGCCAGCCGCAGATAACGCAAGCAATACGAACAGTAATAGTAATTGTCTATGGCAAATTGATTTCATAACAACAATCATAGACGAATCCTTTTCAAACGCAGCGCATTTGCTATCACTGAGACCGAACTGAAGCTCATCGCTGCCGCAGCGATCATGGGCGACAACAACAGACCGAAAACCGGATACAGAACACCGGCGGCAACCGGCACGCCCAAAGAGTTATAAATAAAAGCAAAGAAAAGATTCTGACGAATATTGCGCATGGTCGCCCGGCTCAGTAAACGTGCCCTGGCTATTCCCCGTAAATCACCTTTTACAAGTGTCACTCCTGCACTCTCCATTGCCACATCCGTACCCGTGCCCATGGCAATTCCGACCTCGGCTTGCGCCAGAGCCGGCGCATCATTGATGCCATCACCAGCCATCGCTACCTTTCGTCCTTCTGATTGTAGTCGTTTTATAACTTCAACTTTTTGTTCTGGAAGGACTTCTGCAATCACCTGATCGATATTCAACTTTGAAGCTACGGACTCTGCCGTGGTTTTGCTGTCCCCTGTCAACATGATAATTTCAACATTATCTTTATGAAGTGCTGCAATGGCTTCGGCTGTTGATGTTTTTATCGGATCGACGACACCTAAAATGCCAGCTGGTTTATTGTCAACCACAACAAACATCGCAGTCTGACCATCACGTCTCAGGTGTTCCGCTTGTTCAATCAAATGTGTTGCATTAACGTTGAGGTCATCCAACAATTTCAGGTTGCCAATAGCAACGTGTTTATCCTCAACAATACCGGAGACACCTTTGCCCGTAATGGAATCAAACTGATTCACTGTTGCAAGTGAAAGATTTTTTTTCTTTGCCCCGGTCACGATCGCTGCAGCTAAAGGATGTTCACTATTTATTTCCAGACTTGCGCCTAATCGTAAAACCAGCCTTTCATCAAATTCTGTTGTAGCAATTACACTCACTAATTTTGGTTTACCTTCGGTCAAGGTGCCGGTTTTATCAACAACCAGTGTATCTATCTTCTCCATGACTTCGAGTGCTTCAGCATTCTTTATTAAAACGCCTAGCAATGCACCACGGCCCGTACCCACCATAATGGACATCGGTGTCGCCAGGCCCAATGCACAAGGACAGGCAATGATTAGAACAGCAACGGCATTGATAACGGCATGTGCCAGTCGAGGCTCAGGACCTAATAACCCCCATATGATTAACGTTATAATTGCGGCAAGAATAACTGCAGGAACAAAGTAACCTGAAACAACATCCACCGTTTTCTGTATCGGTGCCCGACTACGTTGTGCCTCGGCAACCATGCGAACGATCTGCGCTAACAAGGTATCACTGCCAACATGCTGTGCTTGCATGACAAGACTACCTGTACCATTCACAGTAGCGCCGATTAATGTATCACTGACATGTTTGCTGACAGGTATAGCTTCACCCGTGACCATGGACTCGTCAACGGAACTGCTTCCATCAATAACTTTCCCATCGACGGGTATTTTTTCACCGGGTCTGATCCGTAAATGATTGCCGATGTGAACATGCTCTAATGGAATATCTTCTTCAGTACCATCCTGATGAATCAATCTTGCTGTCTTGGGTGCCAAACCCAATAACATCTTGAGCGCAGCATTGGTCTGACTTCGGGCACGAAGTTCCAGCACTTGTCCTAACAGAACAAGTGCTGTTATGACGGCAGCCGCTTCGAAGTAGACTGGAATAACGCCCATCTCATTTCGAACGGATAATGGAAACCATCCGGGAAATAAGGTAGCAATAATACTGTAACCCCAGGCAACACCCACACCCAGGCTAATCAATGTAAACATATTAAGATGTCGTGTCACAATTGATGTCCATCCCTTGACAAAAAACGGCCAACCGCTCCATAACACAACAGGTGTTGCAAGTGACAATTCAAACCATTGACGAGCTCGTGGCTCGATGATTTGCGCGAAAACTTCCGGCCAGAATTCAGAACCCATTGCACTGATAAAGACGGGTAAGGCAAAAACCACACTAACCCAGAAACGCCGCGTCATATCGATCAGTTCTTGATTTTCCTCTTCACTTTCGGCCACTGTAGATTCAAGAGCCATACCGCATTTCGGACAATCCCCAGGTTCATCACGAACAATCTCCGGATGCATGGGACAGGTGTATGGTGTTTTTGACGATGTGGTTGTTGTGGTTAACGGCTCTAATGCCATGCCACATTTCGAACAATCCCCCGGATGATCCTGCTTAACTTCCGGGTGCATTGGGCAAGTGTAGATGCCCAACATATCGATCAATTGCATGTCATGGCTGTTCCCATGCTCACTTTTCTGATCTTTGTACAGATATTGGGCCGGATCAGCTAAGAACTTGTCTCTGCAACCCTGCCAGCAGAAATAATAGTTTTCGCCCTGGTAGCTATGCTGGTATTCGCTGTGTTCGCCAACAATCATCCCGCAAACGGGATCCTGAACCGAGGCTTTCTTTTCATGATGATGGCATGAATCAGTCATCGCATTATATCTCGATCAAACATATTTAAATCATCAGTGAGCGTAGTCATGATTGTGAATATGATTATCTTCGGTTGAATCATCATCAGCTTCCGGCGATACACTAACTTCGTCTTGATGTGTTTCGTGTTTTTCTACAGCGTTGCTGTGAGCATAATCTTCCGGTTCCGAATGTGCTAACGGCATGCTTGAGAATTCATCATCGCTTGATATCAGCGGATGAGCGTGGGAATCATGATCAAGGTTCTTATTCCCGGACTGTGGTAATGACATAACCCCAAGACCATAACGGTAAACCAGTTCACCGCCATGCCATGCAGTACTCATTAATAATCCAGCGCCGATAACAAGTGGCAATAGAAATAGTTTTCCCGGCGTCTGCTTTGGGCGTTGCTTCCAAATTGACCAGCCCGTTAACAAAACAAAAATGGCTAACGTGATTAATGCCAATTCTCTATGCTCTATCATGGCTTCGTGAGATATATCATCATGGGCAATACTATTAAACGCCTGCCAGCCAGCAAGGGCGGTGACAATACCAAAGCCCGTGCCAAGCCAGAGATTCCAACGAGCGACTATAGCCATTTGTTGTTTAATGTTGCCTTCGGGATAAACAGCAACAATAAGATGCATGACAACCGTGATCGTCCATAACGCTACAGTAAAATGGACAAAGATCGGGTGCCAGTTAGGAATAATTTGGACCATTATATTTACCTGTCTTGTAACCAATGTTATTGAAACCCTATGCTCGAAAACGTTCCTGAACCTGTAATACCAGACCATAGATTACAGGTAATACCAGCAGACATAATACGGTGGTCGTTAACATACCACCTACCATCGGTGCGGCAATACGTTGCATCACTGAAGAGCCGGTGCCACCGCCTAACATGATGGGCAACAGACCGGCAATCACGGCCACGGCGGTCATGATAATGGGACGAACACGTTCAGCCGTGCCGGTAAACACGGCCGACATCACTTCATCCGCAGTCAGGTGTTCACTGTCCAAGGGTACCGTCTGCAAATCGGTGGTTCCTTTTGCTTCTTTTTGTTTTGCAAATTCCAGCGCCTTGGCTTGTCGTTGCCTGTCGACTTCCTGATTAATGAAGGTCAACACCAGTACACCAATCTCGGAGGCCACACCCGCCAGAGCGATGAAACCCACCGCCACCGCCACGGATAGATTAAAACCGTACCAATACACCAGCCAGATACCCCCAATGAGAGAAAACGGAATGGATAACATTACAACCAACGGTGCAGCGATATTTTTAAAATTAAAAAACAGCAGCAGGAAGATGAGTATCAGCGTCAACGGTATGACGATGCGTAACCTCTCAGCTGCCCGTTCCATATATTCGAACTGCCCGGACCAGATAATGGTGTAACCCGGCGGGATATCGACCGTATCCTCCAGCACTTTCTTTGCCTTGGCCACAAATCCGCCGATATCCGAAGTCCTGATATCGACATAGATCCAGGCATTGGGCCGGGAGTTTTCGCTTTTGATCACGGGAGGTCCCCGTCTCAATTTGAGATCCGCTACCAGTGACATCGGGATTTGTGCCCCCGTCGGGGTCGAGATTAACACACATACACGGAGATACAGACATGATTACCCGGTTGGAGTGGTTGACGATCAAGGCGGCGCTGGCGCCCTTGTGCCCACCCGAGGCGCGGGAGTTGAAGGCGTGGGAACGCGGCGCGGCGCAGGAGTGCGGGGCATGAGTGCCCGCTATGCGGGGCGGATGG
>JADFPU010000008.1:29036-34999 GCA_022562175.1 Pseudomonadota bacterium
ACTGTTCCGTCGGGGGACATTTTCGGATGCACCGTGATTTCCAGAGGAAACATCCCGGCGGCCACGACGCGAGCGCCCTGCTGTGCCAGGGCGGCATAGGCGGTTGCGGCCAGTCCGGCGCGCTGATAGCGTAGATTGACGGGATAGCGCTCCAGGCCTTCTACCGTCCAGGTGACATTCATACCACCGATGGCGGTCTGGATGACATCCTGTACGTCCCCAACAGTGAGGCCGTAACGGGCCGCCTCTTCCCGGCGAATATCAAAATCCAGGTAATAACCGCCCACCGTCCGATCGCCAAATGCGGAAAGGGTCTCGGGCAAGGTCTTCATGGCCTGTTCAATGTCTTCGGCTATGCTTTGCAAGACTGTGAGATCGGGACCACTGACCTTGATCCCTACCGGTGTCTTGATGCCGGTAGAAAGCATATCTATGCGAGTCTTGATAGGCATAGTCCAGGCATTGGCCAGACCGGGAAACTTGATGGCGTTATCCATCTCCTTCATCAAGTCTTTGGTAGTCTTGTTCGGATCTGGCCATTCACTTTTCGGTTTCAGGCGTACAATCGTTTCAATCATAGACAGTGGCGCCGGATCGGTAGCCGTATCAGCACGGCCGACCTTACCAAAAACAGTCACTACCTCAGGAAATGTCCGCAGAATTTTATCCGTTTGCTGGAGTAGTTCCTTGGCCTTGGTAATGGAAATACCTGGAAAGGTGGTGGGCATATACAGGATATCCCCTTCATCAAGTGGCGGCATGAACTCGCTGCCGAGACGCGACAATGGATAATAGGTTACTGCCAACAGAACTGCTGCCGCCAACAAGGTCAACCAGCGCCAGCGGATCGTCAAGGTAAGTAAAGGCTTGTGTATAAAATGCAGGATGCGGTTTATCGGGTTTTTCGCCTCTGGGATGATATTACCACGAATAAAATAACCCATGAGCACCGGCACCAAGGTGATGGACAGCATGGCTGCTCCGGCCATGGCATAGGTCTTGGTAAAGGCCAATGGTGCAAAGAGTCGGCCTTCCTGGGCCTCCAGGGTGAAGACCGGTAAAAAACTAAACGTTATGATTAATAACGAAAAAAATAAAGCCGGACCAACTTCTTTTGAAGCATCCTCGATCGCTTGCCAGCGTCCGGCAAGATCCAGCTTGTCCCCGGCTTTGTCAGTGGCACGTTCCAGATGCTTGTGGGCGTTTTCGATGAGCACAATGGCGCCGTCCACCATGGCGCCAATGGCAATGGCGATACCTCCCAACGACATGATGTTGGCATTAATACCTTGCCGCTCCATGATAATAAACGCGATCAGGATGCCTACCGGTAGTGATACAATAGCAACTAAGGCTGATCTCACATGTAGTAAAAACAGAACACAGACCAGACTGACGATAATGAACTCCTCCATAAGTATCTTCTTGAGGTTGTTCACGGCGCGTTCGATCAGATCCCCCCGGTCATAGGTTGGTACAATCTCCACCCCTTCCGGCAGACCCTTGGCCAGTTCCGCAAGCTTTTGACGCACGCCTTCAATGGTAGCCATGGCGTTGTCGCCGTAGCGCATGATTACCACACCACCCGCCACTTCACCCTCGCCGTTCAGTTCGGCTATGCCCCGCCTTAATTCCGGACCAATCTGAACATTGGCGATATCCTTTATGCGGATGGGAGTGCCATTATGATCGACCCCAACCGGGATACTGTTTATATCTTCAATAGATTGCAAATATCCTTTCGCCCGGACCATATATTCAGTTTCCGACATTTCAATCAGACGCCCGCCGACATCGTTATTGGAACGCAGGATCGCTTGTCGTACTTTGCTAAGTGGTATACCGTAAGCGGCTAATGAATTAGGATCCACTTCCACCTGATATTGCTTGACATACCCCCCCACCGATGCCACTTCGGCGACACCGGGTACAGTTTGTAAGGGATAACGGAGATACCAGTCTTGAAGGGAGCGCAGCTCGGCCAGATCGTGCTTGCCGGTCCGGTCCACCAAGGCATATTCATAAATCCAACCCACTCCCGTGGCGTCGGGGCCTAGCGTGGGTGTGACTCCCAATGGTAGACGCCCGCTAACATAGTTCAGGTATTCCAGTACCCGCGAGCGGGCCCAGTACATATCGGTCCCGTCTTCGAAGATGATATAGACGAAGGAAAACCCGAAAAAGGAATAGCCGCGCACCACCTTGGCATAAGGGACTGCCAGCATGGCCGTGGTCAGCGGGTAGGTGACCTGATCCTCCACTACTTGCGGTGATTGTCCAGGGAACTCGGTAAAGACAATGACCTGGACATCGGACAGATCGGGAATGGCGTCCAGTGGGGTGTTTTTCAACGCCAATAGACCGGCGGCTACCACCAGAGCAGTGGCGATAAACACTATGAACTTGTTATTCAGGGATGCTTCAATGATCCGCTCAATCATGGCTATTCATCCCATGTTTGCTATCAGTATCTCCCAATCCGTACTCCGTGCTATGGTCATGCTGTCCTTCTTCATCCATATCCATATCCATGCCCATGTCCATCTCAACCTCTGCTTGCATATCTGTGGCTTGTTTTGTGGCCGTACTCTCCAGCATCTTGGCGGTGGCTTCCCGCAACTTGGATTCAGAGTCGATCAGAAACTGACTTGAAGTAACTACTACTTCACCTGGTACTACACCCTCCAGTATCTGGACCAAGCCTTCGGAAGTTACTCCCAGTTTTACTTCACGCGGTTCAAACTTACCGGGGGCACGCACGACGAACACCTGTTCGCGCATGCCTGAGCGCACCACTGCTTCTGATGGGATTACTACGGCATCTTGCTGACTCCTGGCGTGGATGGTGACATTGGCGTACATATTAGGTTTCAGTAACAGATCCGGGTTATCGAACTCCAACCTTACCTTGATGGTGCGTGTCTTGGCCTCGGCGTAGGGATAAATATAGGCCAGTTGTCCGCTAAAGGTCCGGCCCGGAATGCCATTGAGTTCCATTGAGATATCATCACCAACATTTACCCAAGGAAGATCGTCTTCATAGATGTCGGCAAAGACCCAGACCGTGGAAAGATCAGCCAACATATATAACTCGGTTTTGGGTGTGACATATTGCCCTTCACGTGCGCCGATCTTGAGAACAATACCCTCAAACGGCGAATGAATATGAAGGTGCTTCTTAATCTTTCGGCTCTCTTCCAGTTCCCGGATCTGGTGCTCCGGCACATCCAGAAATTCCAGTCGCTCGCGAGAGATTCGCACCATTTCTTCGGCGCCACGACGGATATCTTCATAAGGGCTATCCTTTAATTCCTGCAAACTATTCAGCGCGAGAAGATATTCCTGTTGGCTGGTTACCAGTTGTGGTGAATAAATATTGAGTAAGATAGTATCTTTCTTGACCTGCTCACCGGTCTTGCCGATAAAGAGTTTTTCAATCCAGCCCTCTATTTTTGGATGAAGACGCGTCATCATCTCCTCGTTATAATCCACTCGACCGACCGTACGGATAGTACGTGACAGGATCTGTTTCTTGACAATCGCAGATCGCACACCGATATTCTGCACTGTAACCGGATCAATCTTGACCGTGCCGGGCGGTTCTCCAGCGTCTGAGTCATTGTCAGCATAGACCGGTATATAATCCATATCCATTTCACCCTTGGCCGGGACTGGCGAAGTAATGGCTGGATTCATCGGGTTGCGATAAAAGAGAGGTTTTCTTTCTTTCTGCTCTATTGCCATCGACATGCTGTCTTCCTTGTCTCCTTGTTTTAATGCAAACCAATAACCTGCTGCAGTTCCGATGACAAGGGCAACACAAATGATGAATACATTTAGCTTATTCATAAATAGTCTCCACACCGACAGCTGCAATAACTCTTGCCAGGGCCTGATTGGCTTCACTCAGTGTTTGCCAATAACTTATTTCATAGTTGTAAAGGGTGATTTGGGCGCGTACCAGATTAAGGAAATCCACCTTGTTTACCTGATAGCCCGCCAACATGGATGCGACTGTTTGTTTCGCCTGAGGAATGATACCTGTCTTGTATAATTCAGACCGTTGCCGTGAACGCCGATAATCAGACAAGGCTACTGATATGCCAGCCTGTATCATGCCGCGTAAATCCTGTAATTTAAAATTCTGCTCTAACAGTTCACTGCTACGTTGGCTCACCGCCTTACTCTGCTTGCGTCCGGTAAATATCGGTACATTCATACTTAACTGGAATGTGGCGAAATCGGCCCGGGAGCCACCGATCCCGGTATTGTTACCGCTGCGGAAACCGTACATCGCGCCAACATTGAAATCAGGGTAATAATCTTTTTTGGCCAGCTTCACTCGACTGCGTGCTGCCCGGATATGATTATGTTGCTTGGCAAGCATTGGTTTCGATTGCTCAGCAAGCTGGAAAAGTACTTGCTCATCGATTAAATCCGGCAATTTCTCATTAACCTGTTGTGGAATGTATACGATGTGATCTCTGGGCCTGTCCAATAAAGCGTTTAATCGTGCTTCCTCATTGCGTCGGGTCCCATTTAAACGTAATACCAAATCCAGTAGTTTTGAAAGTTCAAGACGCGCCAACAACACATCCTGTTGAAGGCCCTGACCGACACTGTATTTAGTCTGTGCGATCTCCACAAACTGACGCAAAAGATCCTGATTGCGCAAAACAATATTCAAGGCCTGATCGAGATTAAAAAGATGCCACCAGGCAACTTTTACATTTCGCACTAAACGAAGCCGTGTCTCACCGACATTATCCAATGCAGCTGCAGCTTCATATTCAGCCGCCTCCTCACGCAGGGCCAGCTTACCTGGAAAAGGAATCGCTTGACTGATGCCGAACTGCATCTGTGTCATGTTTTCTTGTGACACATCGAATGTATCCGTGGGCAGGTTCATTGCGTTGAAGCTGACTCTGGGATCAGGCAGGGTTCCAACCTGCGAGGGTATGGCTGCCATGGCCTCGGCACGTGCCTGCATTTCCGCCAGACCAGGATTATCTGATAACGCGATATCGATAGCTTGTTCGAGAGTTAATAAACCACCGCTTGATGTATCGATAACTTCGTCAGCAGATACTTTAGACGCATCGATTGATTGTTCACCCTCTGCCTGCGCCAACAAAACATCCGATCTGGCATAAGTCAGTTGAGGGCAACTAAATACTATCGTTACAACTAAATATATTTTTAGTTTTGAATAAAAACAATTTTTTTGAAAACTCATAAGACACTCCTCTATCGTGCACTTTCATAGCAATGCTCGGTCGATATTTTCAGGGAGTGTTTAAATCAGCAGGACGCAGAAACGCTCAAAAGGCAGATAATGGGCACGCTCAGGTGAAATGGATCGGCTGGTGGAGAAATTCTGCAGGCCTATACTGTATGTTAGCGGTGAAGACTGAATAAAATTCGGGGGATTATGCGGGCAAACGTTCTGTATTTTATCTATAGCTGCTGCGCTGCGATGATTACTGAAAGTAGCAATGTATGCATAACGTTCTCCTGTGTAGGGTTGGTTTTGATCTCTCCCTGATTAATTCCGGATAATCATCAATCCTTCAGGCCTCTGAACTTTTACTATCACGAACCTGCTGATGGGTACTATCGTCATTCAGTCTGTATTGTAAGACTACCTTCAACTCGCGCACGAGACAGAAACCATATTATCAAACGAGTTAAACCCTGTGGGGATCCCCCCTTTGGAAACGCCAGTGGATCTCCATGCTGGAATACTATGATAACACGAGGTATCTGTCAATATCTGGCGAGCCATTAATTGTGAAACTATCACTGAAGAAGAAACCACGCGAACGAGAACTACTAATCTGGTGAGTGAAACCCAAACAGTACGCGGGTCCTCAACAACTCCATAATGAGATTAGTACCTTAACCTTTGAGAAAGATAAAAAATAACCAGTTGTTTCATGCGGCGGTACGCATAACTTATTTTG
>JADFPU010000269.1 GCA_022562175.1 Pseudomonadota bacterium
GATCAGCGATAAAGGCTTGTTCTGACTGTACCCGGCCTTTAGTAAAAGACGTTTCGACTCATCCGGATTATAGGCGTAACCAGTCAGGCCGGGGGCAGCTGCCCAGTGCTCGGGGGGGAAGATTGATCCGGCCAGGCGTGCTGCCTCACCCAGGGCATAGTGAATTATTTTCTGACGGTCTATCGCGCAGGCGATTGCCTTACGTACCATCAGCTTGCTGGTGTCGGCATCCTCAAGATTAAAGCCAATGTAGCTGAAATTACTGCCATTGTTCTGACTGATATCTACCGCTTGCTTATTCGCAAGCCATGTAATCATCTCATGCGGCAACTCACCCTGTAGCAGGTCTACTTCCGCACGCAATAATTTTAATACACGCACGGTCGGATCCTTGACCGTTATAAAATCAATAAACTGCTTGTCACTGATACGTTGCAGACTTAGCCGTTCCTCGGACGGCCATTCGATGAACTTCAATGGGCCACTGCCAACGGGTGACTGGTTAAATGCATGCGCCTTTAACATCAAAGCCTCAGGCAAAATACCGATGACCAGTCTGCCTGGAAATATCGGATCGGCCCTGTGCAGATGGAAATCTATAGTATTATCATCAATAAGCTTTATGTTATCGATAACAGCTATCGAATCTCGATGAGGTGAGGCGTTATCAGGATTCAATACAAAGTCGTAGGTCGCTTTAACATCTGTTGCCGTTAATATTGTGCCATTGTGGAACAATCTGCCCGCATTGCCCAAGCTAAACCGGTAGTGTCTGGCAGTTAACCGTTGCCAGCTTGCCAAGGCAGGAACAAAATTAGCCTGCTCATCAAAATCAACCAGCCTTCTGTAAATCAGTCTTGTAATTCGGTCAGACGCAGCATCGGTCGCATAACGTGGATCGAGTGTGGCAGGGGCTGCGCTCAGTCCGAACCTGATGGCGTCGGACTGTTGTGTTGAGCACGCTGACAAAAAATACAAAATCGATAGTATCAGCAGTCTCGCTATTGCTGACGTTGATAATTCGGAACAATTATTTGCGTTCAAATAACGCAATAGATTCAACATGTGCAGTATGCGGGAACATATCCATCACCCCTGCTTGTTTCAGTTTAAAGCCTTTTTCATTTACCAGAATACCCGCATCCCTGGCCAGCGTTGCCGGGTTACAGGATACATAGACAATTTTTTCGATCTGTTTCAGGTTCAGTTGATTAATAATTTCCTGTGCGCCGCTACGGGGCGGATCAAGCAGGATCTTGTTGTAACCCCCATGCAAATATTGCTTATCGAGATTGTCTTTCATCAAGTCCAGTGCATGATAATCAACATTCTTGATATTATTATATTTTGCATTCTGTTTTGCCCTGTCTACCAGATCCTGTGCGCCTTCAACGCCTGTTACCTTTGCAGAAAACTTTGCCAACACTAATGTAAAATTTCCCAAACCACAAAACAGATCCAGTATATTGTCTGCAGGCTCAGGAGATAACAACGCTATAACCTGTTCGATCATGGATTCGTTTATATCGAAATTGACCTGGATGAAATCGGTTGGGAGAAAGTGATTTTCAATATCATATTTTTCCAAACGGTAACTCAGCCTGGTATTGGTTGTCGCATCAAGAGGGACAACAGAGCCCGGGCCCGATGCCTGCAGGTAGATGGACAACCCGGATGTTTGCTGGAAGTCATGTAAGGTTTGTTTATCCTGTTCTGATAGTTCGCGCAAATGCCTGAACACCAGCGCCGTTGTGTCGCTACCGACAGCAACCTCGATCTGTGGGATCTGATCATAAATACTCAGCTTACTGATTAACTGTTGAAGTCCTTCCAGGCTCTCGCCGACCTTGGGATGTAATACTTCGCAACGCTGTATATCTGCAATATAGCCACTGCGTTTCTCGCGAAAGCCGACCAGCACCCTGTCCTTTTTGAAGACATACTTGACCCCCAACCTGGCCTTACGTCGATACCCCCAGACTGGACCCGTTAAGGGCGCTAATATTGATTCGGGCTCAACATTAGCTATATGTTGTAACTGCTCTAGCAATACTTTGCCTTTGTGTTTGATCTGATCAGTCGGCTGCATATGCTGAAGACTACAGCCGCCACATAGCCCATAGTGCGGACATTTCGCTTCGATACGTCTGGCCGATGCCTGAACAACAGTCTCGACAAAACCCTCGGCATACCTGGAACGTCGACGTGCATAGCGGAACATGACTGTTTCACCCGCTAAGGCCCCATCAATAAAGATCGTTTTGCCATCAACATGGGCAATACCACGGCCTTCATGGGACAGGGATTCAATGGTTGCTTCGATGGGGTCGGGGGGAAGTTTTTTGCGGCGTCTTGACATTTTTTATAATGTTTAACCTAGAATCCGCAGTTGGACAGCGTGTAGAGTAGTTCTGTTTGCTTGACTGGCGTAGTGAAAAATCGAGCTAATGGCCGCTCCCTTAGTGAGTTTTTTCACATAGCCAGGCGGGCAAACAGGGCTGC
>JADFPU010000270.1 GCA_022562175.1 Pseudomonadota bacterium
CAGCCGGTGAACTTTGTTGCTGCTGTGCCATACCGCTCAAGTAGAGATTTAGTTCGCCTGCAAGCAGCTCAGCTATGTCGATATTTTTGCCCTGATCGATCCACTCCGGCTCACCACCATCTTTATTGAGTTGTTCCTGCCGTGTACCGGAAACAAATAGCAGTGTATTACCCGCTACATCGCCTGGCTCTGAGAAGATCTTAAATTTGTTTCGATAGATAAAGCCGCCTTCGATAACAGGTTCAGACCAGTTGGTCTCCAATACACCCAGTTCTGCATCATCCAGATCCAGCGTATAGCCCTTGTCTGCGAAAAATATGCGCAATTTGGGCCATACCTCAAGGGCTGAACCGCGCACAGACAAGTGCTGCTCATCCGCCAGGCCTTGCGTCAAAACTGGCTGGCCGGCCGTGCCCGAGCGCTGTCGTTTATATTGCGACAGGCTTGTCAACTTTTCACCGGGGATCATCATCGCCTGATTAGTTGCCTCAGCGGTCAAATCAGGCGGAATTTCCAGATCCGGCAAGGCTATACTTTTTTTATACTCTTTGCTCTTGTCAGGAATGAAGCTACCCAAATACGAACAGGCTGATAACGACAGCAGACAAGCAATAATAAATAAAATTCTCATCATATCTCACAGGTTGGTATTATAAGACTCCAGCCGCCTGCATAGCGGCTTCAAGTTCAGTTTCATGTTGTGTTGACATCCAGGTCATAGGCAAACGTATACCCGCTTCAATCAGGCCCATGCGGCAGACCGCCCATTTTGCTGGAATGGGATTCGACTCAAGGAACAGCGCATCATGCAATTTCAGCAAACGCTCATTTATTCCGTTGGCAGCCTTTGCATCACCATCGATGGCGTACATACTCATTTCATGCATCGCCAGAGGCGCCACATTGGCAGTCACAGAAATAACGCCATCACCTCCCTGCAACATAAACTCACATGCTGTAGCGTCATCACCACTGACCAGCATGAAATCATCGCCGCATAACTGCCGAATTATCGGCAGCCGGTCAAGTTCGGCTGTTGCTTCCTTGACACCGATAATGTTGGCAATATGTGATAGCCTGCCCACTGTCTCAGGCAACATATCACAGGCCGTCCTGGCCGGGACATTATATAAAATCTGTGGAATATCCACCGCTTCGGCGACTGCCTTATGGTGCTGAAAAAGTCCTTCCTGAGTGGGCTTATTATAATACGGCGTCACCAGCAAGCAAGCATCCGCACCGACTTGTCTGGCACAATTTGTCAGGCTGATAGCCTCAATTGTGGAGTTAGCGCCAGTGCCAGCGATAACCGGCACCCTGCCATCGACTATTTCAACAAACTGCCGGATGAGGTCACAATGCTCTTTTTCCGGCAGCGTGGCTGATTCCCCCGTGGTGCCCACCGCAACAAGGGCATCGGTGCGGTTTTCTATGTGAAACTCAATCAGTTGCGCCAGGGCCTCGATATCCAGCGCTGTATCGGGCGACACTCCACTTTTCATCGGAGTCACCAATGCAACCATACTGCCTTGAAACATAAGATACTCCGTTAATTATTTAAGTGAACAAAGCCATACCCAACACAACAACCTTATGACGCCTCAGTCATATACCAGACAATGACTTTAATCTGATGTACTATGAAAACAGGGCGCATATGGTACTTGTATGGCAATATCATGACAAGGATCGATAATAAGCGGGCCTGTATACCGCGTTAGTACTACTGACGCGGTAACTGAAAAACACCTGATTTTAACTGACAAAAACCCTGACCGACAGTATTTCTATGTTACAAAACCTCGCTATCACCGCTTTGGGGAAATATTCCCCACGGCTACTCGAAAATTTCAGTAAATCCTTGAACAACTGTGGCTGCAGCATCACCGCCAGCCGGATGACTGTGCTGGGTAATGAATTTTCCTGCATGATGATGCTATCCGGTAGTTGGGACAGCATTGCCAAGCTCGACAATATTCTGCCAAAAATTGGTGATGAGCTGGATCTGGCGATCCAGTTCCGGCGAACCGAGCAGTACCTGCCAGCAGAGGATTTGATGCCCTATGCCATTGATGTCGTCTGCGTTGCCGACCTGGGGATAATTCATAATATTTCAAAATTTTTTGCCGACAACAATATCCTTGTGCATGATATGTACACCAGTAATTATCGAGCAACCACTACCGGGGCACAAATGTTCTCTCTTCACATGAGCATTAATATCCCCACCAGCAACTCCATCGCCTCAATACGTGGTGAATTTATGGAATTCTGTGATCGACTAAATATGGATGCTATTATGGAACCGGTGAAATAATAACGCGGTACAACTTACAAAATTGAGTAAACAACGATGAGTAAAGTCAGTATTGGTAAAAAAGTCCCTGCCTTTAGTATTGCTGCGACTGGCGATAAAAAAATCAAACTCTCCGAACTAAAAGGTAAAAACATAGTTCTGTATTTCTACCCTAGAGACAGCACCCCCGGTTGCACGCAG
>JADFPU010000271.1 GCA_022562175.1 Pseudomonadota bacterium
ATGCCCGGTTTCGAGAAAAGGCCAGTAAACGCTGAGTTAGTTCTGCACCGTCATCCGTAGCCGACATGGCATCCTCGAACAGTTCGTTAATTGCATCACTGGTCTCGCCAATGTCCTGTTGCAGGAAACGCAGATTGCCTCTGATGATACTCAGCAGATTATTGAAATCATGGGCGATACCACCGGTCAACTGCCCGACTGCTTCCATTCTTGCTGACTGGGTAAGTTGTTTCTCCATTTGCTTGCGCTCGGTGATGTCCAGAAATGTGCCGATCATACGCTTGGGCATACCATCTCTGTGCCATTCGATGACTTTTCCGGCATTATAAACCCAGACCCAGTGCCCCTTTTTATGGCGCATACGGAGTTCGCTTACATGATGATCGGTTTCACCGCGCCAGTGCTGTTCGAGCAGCTTTGCGGACATGCGATAATCGTCGGGATGACAATTTTTCTTCCACCATTTATCCATATTCACCACTGTTAATTCCTCAAGGGTGTAGCCAATAATCTCTGCCCAGCGATAATTAAACGTCATATAGTTGCTATTCAAATCCCAATCCCAGATGCCCACAGCGGTGCTTTCGAGTACCAGATCCAGTTGAGTATTACTTTCTGTCAGTGCCTGTCTGAACTGCTTACGATCAGTAATGTACATGGCGATAAAAACCAAAACGACGGCAATCATCATGATGACCACCAGTTTAATGCTCAATTGTTGTGCCCTGGCGAGCTGGTTTTCAATAGGTATAGCTACTTCTAACACCCCACGGAGATCCCCCAGTTTCCAATCATTTTTAGGGGTATCTGGATGGGAGTTGTGGCAGTTGACACAGGAATCCGCCGTCATCAAATCGGCGATCCCCACGCGGACGGTTGTCACACCATTTATTACTTCAGTTCGAGTAAAAGGATTAGAGATATCAACACTGAGTTGAGCCCACGCCTGTTTTCCAAAATCATCCAGTCGTCTTGAGGCCCGGTTTGGAAAAGGGAATTCGGAGTAGAGTTTTAGCGTGATCCCATCATTCTCCATCAGTTTGCTGAGGTCGTGAATCATTGTGGCCGGCAAGGGAACCTTGTCCGGATCTCCCTTGTGATCAAATGAGGGTGTTAGTTCTCCCTTGTCCAGGATTTTCTTAATCACATTCCTTGTGTAATAGCCCCGCAAGTTCTTGTATTGGGTTGCCGTACTTTGGGCCGAGAGTAACGCCTCTTGTTCAGCGTTGTCTTTCATAAAGATTGTCAAATACCATGACAGGATAAAAATGCTGGTAATAATCATTACCAGCACGGGGATAGTAAACTTCCACAACAAATGCTTTTGCATAATTTCAAATTTTTCTGTTACGCGTAATATTTAGAGATGAATATAAAGAGGATAGTCTCTATTAGTAATAATGGACAACACAATCAAATAGTTGGCTGGTTATATTTATCATCGAAAACTACGGCTTCCAGCTGACACCCCACCAAACCATTGGGCATTAGCTATTGTACTTTTTACCATCCAGAATCTAGAACGCACACTATTTCTGGGTTTAATAGACATGGTTTATTCCTTAATAAACGGAAACTGGACCATGTCCCGGAAAACGATTATTCACTAAATCTATATTTGCTATATCCGTGCCAAACTTTAGCCAATAAGTGAGCCCAGAAGTTTCGTGACAGGAGGAGCAGCCGGCGCGGTAATTGTCGATGAAGGGCCCGACCAGGTCTTTAGTTTCCTATCATTACTTCTACCTGACCGTCTGCTTCTAGTATCAACCAGACATACGTTGGTATTTAATGAATGACTCCTTTTGTTAAGGGTTATAAGATGCCTGCCCTCATGCGAAGGTATCAGGATCATACATACAAGTTTAGTGGGCAGGCGTCTTATAACCCTTAACAACAGCGGACGGTTAACTTATGTAAATGGATAGGAGTTTTCTTTCAATATAGATAATGAGACAAGCCTGAATCTTCAGGCGATGTCCGGTAAGGGGGCATTGCGGAAACTGCACAAGGAATTGACGTTAATGAACACAACGGCGGCGGCCAGTCTGGAGGAAGGTCTGGAAGAGACCTTGACCTTACATCGCCTGGGTGTGTTCCAACTATTAGGGATCAGTTTCAAGACCACGAATTGTATTGAGTCATTGAACGCTCAGGTAGAGAAGTATTGTGGCAGAGTGACTCACTGGAAGAATTCATCAGAAACAGCGTTGGTTGGCCGCTGCCTTACTCGACATTGAACCACGGTTACGCAAGATAAAAGGCTATCAACATTTACCGAAATTGAGACTGGCCTTAATGAAAGAACTGAAGTTATTTGCTGCAGATACGAAACAAGCGGCATAATGATCCCGGGCCATGGAGAATATCAACTAAGAATGGGACATGCTCAACAAGATGTGCCTGTATGTTTTTTGACTACATTAATAAAAGCTTCTGACCATTTCTCTTTAATCACTTCCCTGAAACCTTTCCATGCTTCTTTACCTCTAA
>JADFPU010000102.1 GCA_022562175.1 Pseudomonadota bacterium
TTCTAACCGCAACTTGTGATTGATTGCGGCGATGACACCCGCTGTTTACAAAACTATTTTCACGCCGACACCCTTTTTCACGGCACGCTCATAGGCAGTTCGGGCCAGCAGGATGTCATGTCCCGCCGGCAAACAGTAATCACTTTTGCCATCGGTACGGCAGACAAGTGTGGTTATTTGCTCGTTGAATCGTTTACTACGATTAGTTCCGGTGATTTTATCACATACGCTACAAACGCACCGATGACAAGCGGAATGGCAAATAAAATTCACTGCGGTTGGCCATTGCAGGCCGATCAAAACACCGCCCAAATAAGGACCAATAATCGCACCCGTGCGGCCCGCTCCAATCGCCCAGCCTATTTCAGAACGTGAGGTCATCTTGATGACGGCGACTTTGCATGTCAGGGCATCAGGCGCCGCCGATGCCATCGATTTGATGCGGATCCGGCGAACCGATCAGCGCAAGTAGCACACGATCACACAGCCCCGGATTTGAGGGGAGATCGTCTGACAGAAAATATGTGCCGCCGCAGGAAGACGGTAAGTATAATAAATAATATATTGTGATGATGTTGCCGGCAAAATCTTCCCATCATGCCCAGCAGTTCTTATTAAGCTTTATTATTGGGATGCGACAGCATTTTTATTGTTTTATCCGTTGTCCGTACATCACCAAAGCTCTGGTAAAAGGATGTCAGTCCAGCCAAATGATCTTCATCATAACGTGCCGCGTTTGCATCTATTACCATCACTACTTTGTAATCCAGCATCATTGCATCACGCGCCGTCGATTCGCTGCACATATTTGTCGCGGTGCCGGTAACAATCAGATTTTCAATGCCTGCAGCCTGCAGCCGCTCATGCAAATCGCTGGCGCCTATAACAAACGGACTGAATCGTGTTTTATGGGCAAACTCATCGCCTTTTTTTACGTCAAGTTCAGCATAGAGTTCATGCTTTTCCGCCCCTTCGGTCAAGCTTTCTTTATGATTGCGCCCTTTTTCCGGGGTAAAGAAATAATCGTGATAGAGTGGCCACTTGCTCGGTGCACCAGCCTTGTCCGAGACAGTCATCACCACCCAAAATACCTTACCTCCCGAACTGCGAACGGCCTCTGCAAGACGGTTGATGTTGGGCACAATGCCTTGCGCCGTTGCCACTTCGGTTACATAAAAATTCTGCATGTCGATAACAAGCAGTGCTGTCTTCTCTGGCTCGAAGTGATCGAAAACTTCCAACCTTCCACGTTTCGCCATAATTCGTTCGATAACGTAACTGGGGATCTCTACATCATGCATCGTTCTGTCACCTCTTTATACTGTGGCCATCCCGGAAAATAGACAGCCGGCAAAAAAATAGTTGTTAAGAAACTGAAGCCTGTTCATCTGCCAATCTTTGTATAATCTGCCGCATTGCCAACCCCGCCCGGTCTGCTCGCAGATTCGTTTCTCGAAAATCCGAACATTCTTCCTTACTTGTAATTTCTTCAATCCATTGCAAGGTATCTTTATACCGTTGAAACACCTTGACGTTGTTCTCCACCACCATGCGGGCAACCTGTTTATTTTCTTGTGCATAGTCACGCGCCACCGCCCAGAAATAATGAGTGGACGTCCGGCTTTGGGGAGTAATGGCATGCAGGATCTTGGAATTGTATTCGCGTCTTTCCCCTTGTTTGGCGTTATTATTTATTACCTTGGCATGGGCAACCTGGTAGCCGGGGGTAAGATAGCAAGAATCCGAGGAACGATCTACTTTGACGCCTGCCAATCCCATCGGGCCTGAATAGAAATCAGGTAGAATAATATCTTTGACGAGCCGATAGGTTCGCACTGTCATGTCATCCTGTTCAACATCGAACGGGGCTTCAGCATATTCCTTGCTGCCCATATTACCGGCATGCAGATAGGGAAAGTGAGTCAGATCCACGAAGGTTTCATGCAATCCGATGTAATTGGCGCTGACATGCGTATAATCACCTTCGTAATCCCAACCCGGATCGGACAACCAGTGATGATCAGGGATCAAAACATCATTCGCGATTCCGTCATCACCAAGCCAAATCCAGATCCAGGGTGGCCTTTCCACCGCTGTATAACGTTTAATGCGAATGTCGACGGGTTTATTCTGATTTGATGGGACCCGAACACAACGGCCATATGAATCATAGCTGATGCCATGATAGCCACAGACGATATTGTCGCCTTCCAGATGCCCTTTAGATAGTGGGAAAGAGCGATGCGCGCATCTGTTTTGCAGGATTACGACTTTACCGGCCTCTGTACGATACAGTAGCAGATCCTTGCCCAGGATCCAGCGACGCATAAGTTCACGCGTCACCTCATAGCTCCACGCTGCTACATACCATTGATTCTCGATCAAAGGTGTGTCTCTATCTGCATATTTTTTGGGGCCGGCGTCCGTCCTGTTGTCCTCTGGCATGATCCAATACCTGCTGTTTGCAAATCGTTATCTTTTGGAAGCTCTGATTAATTACGTCCTGTAATAATCAAAGTTCGCAAAGTAAAGCAGCAATCGCTCCCTCCATGGAGATAAATGCGATTTAGATGAAATACATCCTTGTATTTTACCCTGCGGGCAGCAGAGCTGCCCAAATCAGTTCCTGACGGATTTGTCACCTTGCTCAAAAAATCAATTGCTTGTCGCAATCAATTTTGGTTACGCATCCGTGCGTCACCGGAAACTCTGATACATAAGGTTTCCACTGGTTTAAGAATGCACTATGACACGTCTTATATGATACGATGTCAACTATAACCCTGGCCAAATATTTAGAATATTTAATATGCGTAGACAGTGCAAGATGCCATCCACGGGTGCCTATCACGACAGCATTGAATGTATTGTCAATGCTGAAATCAGAAGTCTGTCCGAGGGATTGATCCGCTATGAGTAAAGTTGCGGCTAAGCTGATTGAGTTGGGACTCGAACTCCCTGCACCATTGGAACTTCCCAGTAAAAACCGAACCAGCGCTGTGCAAGTTGGACACATGCTGTATGTATCGGGGCACGGCGCCGCCTTACTGAAGCGGGATGACGTGAAAAAACGCGGCAAGGTGGGGCTGGAAATCTCGGAGGAAGAAGCCTATGAAACTGCCAAGGCACTGGCGCTCATGATGATTGCCACCGTGCAACATCATGTCGGTGATCTCGATAAGGTTAAGCGTGTAGTCAAGATCCTTGGTATGATTAATGCCCATGCGGATTTTGAACGTCATAATATGGTCTTAAACGGCGCCTCCGATGTTTTTTTTGAGGTGTTCGGTGCGGATGTGGGCTGTCATGCCCGCTCTGCCGTGGGGGTTAGCGGACTTGTGGCGCGTCAACCTGTCGAAATTGAGGGGATCTTTGAGATTGCCTGATAAAGTTTACGATTGTAAACAGGCAATCTCAGCAAGAACCACATAACCACTACCTACTACTTATAAGACTGCAATGAAAGAATATAAATTATTTATAAATGGCGAGTGGCAGGAATCCGCCGACGGAATTATTGCCGATGATGTCAATCCGGCTACCGGGGAAACTTTTGCAACGGTGCATCAGGCAACGGAAAAGAATATTGAAGCAGCATTGACAGCTGCGACAGAGGCCGGCAAAGACTGGCGAAATACCGGGCCAACAACCAGAGAAAGGCTACTGCTCAAAGCGGCGGAAATTATGGATGAGCGTCGCGACGAAATTATAAGCCTGCTGATTGAGGAATCGGGATGCGTTTTTGGTACCGGCTGGTACCAAGTCGAGTATTCGATCGATTCCCTGCGTAGCGCGGCCGGCGAATGCCGCCGCATCAATGGTGATACCATTCCATCCGATGTGCCCGGTTTACTGTCTATCACAACACGGCAACCCATTGGACTGATCGTAGGCATTGCACCTTTTAATGTACCCTTTGTACTTGCCTCCAATAAAATTGATAAAGCCATCGCCGCCGGCAATACATTCATCTTAAAACCTTCTAATGAAACCCCGATTTCCGGGTTGCTACTCGCGGAGATTTACCAACAAGCGGGTTTACCCGCCGGTGTATTAAATGTATTACCGGGATCAGGCTCTACTATCGGATCACGTCTGATTCAAGATCCGAGAACACGAATGATTATGTTTACCGGTTCAACCAGCACAGGCAAAAAGATTGCCGTGGAAGCCGCTAAAGGCTTGAAAAAAATCCATTTGGAGATGGGTGGTAAAAGTCCGCTGCTTATATTGCGCGATGCCGATTTGGAATATGCGGTGAATACCGCCAGTTTTGGTATTTTCAACCATCAGGGCCAAGTATGCATGGCCAGCTCTCGCGTCATCGTCGAAACACCGATATATGAAGAATTCTGCACCAAGCTGGCAGACAAAGCCGCATCGTTAAAAGTTGGAAACCCGAAAGATCCTGATACCATTATCGGCCCCCTCATTCGTTCGCAACAGTGTGAGTTTATCAACCAGCAAATTCAGCAAGCCACTGATAAAGGCGCCCGCGTGTTAACGGGTGGCAGCCATGAAGGGCCTTTTTATCAACCCACTGTCATTGTTGATGTAACGCCCGATATGCAAATATACGATGAAGAAAGCTTCGGCCCGGTAGTTTGTGTCATCCGTGCAAAAGATAGTGACCAAGCCATGCAGTTGGCTAATAACAGTTCTTTCGGACTGTCGGCAGGTGTCATTACCAACGACTTAAATAAAGCCATGAAACTCGCCAATGGCCTCGAGTCCGGAATGGTGCATATTAATGCAACAACCGTACAGTGTGAAACCAATGCCCCATTTGGTGGCATCAAGGATAGCGGTGTCGGCCGTGAGGGCGGGCGTTATTCCATTGACGAAATGACGGAACTGAAGTGGATCACGATTCAGCAAGGGCAACGGCAGTATCCTTTCTAAGGTTATGAAGGTTCAACTTTTACTGCACCAAACCACTTTCCCCTTATGTTAAAAATATAAAAAATATTATTTATTAAGGAGTCGATTTACATGGCATTTCTATCCAAGATTGGCAAAAAGTTTGTTGTGCCCGATATCTTTAGTTGGAGCCCCGAGGCGTCAAGCTGTATTGATGAATGGCATGAGATAGTGATGCGGGGCGAATCTCCGTTAACGGTGGCCGAACGGGAATTGATCACCGCCTATACTTCGAGACTCAATGGTTGCGCGCTTTGCTCCGGGGTACATAGCCTCGTTGCTGAACAATTCGGAATTGAGAACGGCGCCATCGATGCGATTATAGACGACATCGATAGTGCCCCTGTCGATGACAAGATACGTCCGCTTCTGCGATTCGCTAAAAAATTAACCCAACAACCGGTCAAGATGACACAAGCGGACGCCGATGCGGTATTCGCGGCAGGTTGGAGTGAACAGGCGTTACACGACGCGATTAATATCATCTGTATGGCTAATTTCATGAACCGGATAGTGCTGGCTCATGGTGGCACAGAGGGCGACATCAGTGCACATTTTAATCTGGCGGCAAATTACCTGGTGGAGAATGGCTACCTGCCTCCAAAGAGTAATAAACCCGCTAAGCATAGTTAACTTAAGTTATGAATTCTCGTTAATTCTGATCTGACTAATTGGAGGAGATCCATATGACCACCACAGCTACGGCTGCTGTTTTACACGAACCACATGGACAATTCACGCTGGAGCAGGTGACGCTCGATGATCTTAAACCCGATGAGATCCTGGTCAGAATAGAAGCAAGCGGTATTTGCCACACTGATATTCTTGTACAGGACATGTTCCAATTACCGGCGGTACTGGGCCATGAAGGCACAGGTATTGTCGAACAGGTCGGCTCAGCAGTTTCACGAATCAAAGTGGGTGAGCGCGTCACTATTTCCTATGGATCGTGTAATAACTGTCCCAACTGCCTGCAAGAGCTTCCTTACATCTGCGACAACAGTGTGCAGTGCAATTTCGGCGGGTCACGCCTGGACGGTACGCATACCATACGGCTCGCGGGTGAACCCGTCACCGCAGCGTTTTTTCAGCAATCATCTTTCGCTACTCATGCCATCACATTAGAGAGGAATGTTGTATCGATTGACCAGGGAATATCCGCACAGATGCTGGCTCCACTGGGCTGTGGCATCATGACCGGCGCCGGCTCAATCCTGAATACCTTGAAAGTCGGCGCAAAGGATAGTCTGGTTGTGTTCGGTGCAGGAACCGTAGGCTTAAGCGCCATCATGGCGGGCCGCATGGTTGGCGCTACGCCGTTGATCGCCGTCGATATCAATGCCAGCCGACTCGATCTGGCGTTGGAACTCGGTGCGACACACGCATTTAACGCGGGCGAGGGCGAGATCCCCGAACGGGTTCGAGAAATCTGTCCAAGAGGGGCCAAATTCAGTTTTGAAACTTCGGGGGTTGAACAGGCCCTCAACGATGCCATCATGTGTCTTGCTATGGCCGGACACTGCGGTATGGTGACGGCTCCACATTATGGGGAAAAATACCCGTTCTCACCCTCTGAGATTTTTTTTCGTGCAGCTAATCTGCAAGGTGTATTTCTTGGATCAGCCGTACCTCAGACGTTTCTTCCGCAATTAGTCGGTTTTCAAAGAGAAGGAAAATTCCCTTATGAACGGCTGATAAAAACCTACCACTTTACAGATATAAACCAGGCGTTCAAGGATACCGAATCCGGAGATGTTATTAAACCCGTCTTGCTGATGGATTAAGCTGAGAGTGCAGACAGGTCGATTTTGAATTTCCTGCCACTCAGGTGAAATTCAAACGCCTCTCTCCATCTCTAAGTTAGCAGTAAAAGGATTGCAATTGAGTATCTCAGTATCACGCAAGCAACTCGTGGCGGGCGACGGAACGGCGTAGCTCGCGGACGTCATCGCCACGCAGCTCACGTAACGCATAGCTTACGAATGCCGGCGTCACGCGTTTACGCCATTGCAGTGTAAAATCTGCATTGTCCATCGGTTTGGCCCGTTTGGCAGCGACTGCGGCAGCAGTGGCGATGACTTCAGCGCTGAGCTGATTCCCGATCAGGGCATCTGCGGCGGCCGTTATCAAAAGTGGTCGCGACGCCACAGCGCCGAGTACGATACGGGCATCCTCCACCGTACCGTCCGCTGCGATCCGCACGGCCGCAGCCACGGAAAGCACTGGAAAGTCAAACGATCCGCGCCGGCGAAGCTTCCAATATGTACTCTTCCAGCCGGCGGCGCCCGACAATACTACTTCGGTCAAGATCTCGTCGGGACGGCGCTTCATATAGGCAATGCCGTCATCATTGTAGAACTCATCCAGCATAAAGCTACGCTCATCCGTGCTCGAGACGAGCTTCAGTTGCGCGCCCAGCGCGAGCAAAGCTGGGGCGATATCGGTGGAGGAGATCGCCATACATCGTCTGCTGGCAGTCGCGACCCAGCAAGTTTCGCCGTCCTTCTTCATACAAAAGTCGATAGCCTTGCGCCACTCGTAGGTCTGATCGTAATAATCGCAGCGAGTATCCAGGCACAGATTGCCGCCGAGTGTTCCCATGTTACGAAGATGCGGAGTCGCTACCTGGACCGCAGCTTGCCACAGCCCGGTGTATTCTCGACGAATGGTGTCGTTATCAACCAGATTGGTGAGCGTCAGTCCTGCGCCGAGACGCAGGCCTGATCCGTTCTGAGTTGCGCGCAGCGCGTCGATCTTGCCGAGCGCCACCAGCGTATGTGGTGTCTGTTGCCGGCGTTTCATGTTCGGCAGGAGATCGGTGCCGCCGGCCAGCAACATCGCCTGCGGCCCCTCGCCAGCCAGGATCCGCGCCGCTTCATCGATCGTTGTCGGGGCGTGATAACGGAAATAAGGCAGCCTCATCATGATGCTGCCACCTTCATTTTCGCAGCGCGTTTCGCAGCGCGGACGTATTCGGGCTCATTCATGGCGGTGCCATCACCACCTTCCCAGGGTGGCAAAATCATCCACGGCTCGAGACTGGGCACATCCGGAAAGCCCGCCGGACCCACACGGGGTTCCAAGCCCTTGTGTTTGGCCTCCAGTGCCCGGAGTATCTTGTCCGGTGTGATGGGCACTTCATCAATGCGCACACCGACGGCGTCATACACCGCATTGGCCAGCGCGGGCGGGATGGGCAGCAGCGATCCTTGACCTCCTTCTTTGGCGCCGTAGGGTCCGTTTGCATCAGGTTCTCCGATAATATCGACCAGCACTTCGGGCATGTCGTGCGAGGTTAGACTTTTATACGCAAGCATTGAGGAGTTCTTGAGCATGAGCGCGCCGGAGAGTTTCGGGGCTAAACGCTGGTAGGCCTGCTCTTCCATCAGTGCCTCGCTCAGGCCCATGTACACGCTGCCCACAATTTGCCCGTGTAACAGGGTCGGATTGAGCGCTCGACCGATATCATGCGCAACATAGATACGCGGTATACTGATCCAACCTGTGCTCTCATCAACCTTGACCTCGATCACCGCCGCCGAAAAGGAATATGCAGGGGCCGCCCCCATCGTGGCGCCTGGGTAGCGCCCGTGCTGCTTCGGCGGTATATACGATCCGGTACTTCCGAGCGTGCCATGCATTTCTTCCGCGCACACCACCGCTTCCTGGAAACTCATTCCCCGATCCGGGTCTTCCACATCGAATACCCGGCAATCCGAGAACACCAGTCGATCCGGCGCAAGTTTAAGCTGCGCGGCGACTGCGCTGGCAATGAGATCCCGGGCGCGTCCCGCAGCCTCAATTGCGGCATTGCCCATCATCAGGGTTACGCGGCTGGAGTAGGAACCGAGATCGACCGGCGTGAAATCGGTATCGCCGGTCACACAACGGATGCTTAACGGGTCGATGCCAAGTTCCTCGGCGATAATAGCGGTCAGTACATCGTCAGAGCCCTGACCGATTTCGGTAGCACCGCAAAATACTGAAACGCGACCACTGCGATCAAGTTGCAGTTGCACGCCAGTATGAGGCATTTTATTCCGGTAGATGGCGCTACCGGCACCCGTTATATAGGCCGAACAGGCGAGACCGAGGCCGTGCCCATTGGGCAGTTTTCGGAACTTTTTTTTCCAATCAGAACGCTCGACCACACTTTGAATACACTGGACCAGCCCGTTAGAGCCGATCTTGAGGTAATTTGCCGTGAGACTACCAGGCTGCTCTACAATGCCGAGGCGCAGTTCTGCCGGATCCATCTTAAGCTTCTCTGCAATCTTGTCGAGCTGCACCTCTTGCCCGAAACGCGCTTGCGGGGCCCCGTGGCCACGCTTGGGACCGCAAGGCGGTTTGTTGGTAAAAGTGCGGCAGGTATCGAACCGATAGCGGGGTAGATGATAAGTGGTCGTTTGCAGCACAGCGGTATAAAACGAAGTTGCAATACCGTAGGAGCCATAGGCGCCGCCATCAAGCAAAGTCTGCAGGTGCATTCCGGTGAGCTTACCGTCGCGGGTGACGCCGGTGCGGAATTTCATTAACACCGGATGGCGTCCGCGATGGCAGTAAAACACCTCTTCGCGGCTAAGGCTGATCGTGACCGGCCTTCCCAGGACGGGCGCGGCCTTGCAAACGACGATCTCGTGATTGAAGGGATCGCTCTTGCCACCGAATGCGCCTCCGTTTGGACAGGCGACAACCCTGATTTGCGTGGCCGGCAGCTCGAGTGTTTTCGCCAGCGTATTGTGTAAGTAGTGCGGTATCTGCGTGCTCGACCAAAGAGTCAGCTTACCGTTTGGATCGACCGCCGCCAGCGAGGAATGTTGTTCAATGGCCAGGTGAGGGTTGCCCGCGTAGAAGAATACGTCCTCAAATACATGATCA
>JADFPU010000103.1 GCA_022562175.1 Pseudomonadota bacterium
GGCTCAGGCAGTTGCGGCTGCCGTCTATCTGGCCCGCACATCAGGCTCAAAAGAACGGATACAGGATTTTATTCGTCAGGAGTTTGGCTACCTACTCAACCGCCGGCTTGATGAGATCCGTCCACACTATTGCTTTGATGTGTCTTGTCAGGGCTCAGTGCCGGAAGCAATCACAGCGTTTCTCGAGTCGGACGATGTTGAAGATGCAATCAGAAATGCAATTTCACTAGGTGGTGACAGTGACACCATGGCGTGTATTGCAGGTGCCATAGCAGAAGCCTATTACAGGGAAATACCAGAGCCTATCAAAAATGCTGTCTATCAATATCTACCCGCTGCATTAGCGCAGACCACCCTAAACTTCAGGAAAAAGTTTATCGATGAATAACAGCAAGTTATCCGTCGATAATTGTTAGCCGTCAAATTAAAATTTCTATCAAATCAATTGATAAACTACTTGAAATAAGTCATTATTAGCTAACCAGAACAGTGGAAATCCAAAGAAAAATTATATGGGAGAGTCAACCATGAAAAGAACACTGATTAAGGCTGTGCTCCTCGTCTCGGTATTCGGTCTAGTAAGTAGTTGTGCAACGACGGAGCAAATAGCCCAGATCCAGGCCACAGCAGATAAAGCCATGGCCGCAGCGAATAATGCAGCGCAACGTGCTGATAATGCAATGTCAACGGCTAATGAAGCGCTTGATGCTGCAAGGACTGCTCAATCAGCTGCTGAATCAGCAATGAAATGCTGCAATGAAAACTCCAGCAAACTGGATCGCATGTTTGAGAAGGCTATGGCGAAGTAATTGGATCACAGACTTAAAAGATCCAGTAACAAGATAAAAGCCCCATGACACTGTCATGGGGCTTTTTTATCGGATCTGAGTCAGCAACTCTGTTGCTAGTCGAAGTTCAAGGCCTTGTGATTCGCTTCCTGAAACAATGTTCTGGCTGGCTTCAACAACAGCATGCACAGGCTTCTCCACAAACCCACCAATTTCAATGGGGATCCCATTTGCCTGCCGGATCACCTGCTTAGCAAGGTCCCAATCAACTTTGTAAGCACGCTCTGCTGTAATATCAATCAGGATTTTAACGACACTGGTTAAATTATCCTCAAAAAGATCCGCATCTTCTTCCAGAAAAGGATGTGCCTCCAGATATATCCTGCCATCTCGTTGACCAACCTTATAGGGTTGATTGACAATACTAACCGGAGTTCCCACTTTTACCTTACTGAATAAACTCTCGATATCTTCCGGATAAAGCCGTATACAACCATGACTCACACGCATGCCAATACCATAAGGCTTGTTTGTGCCGTGAATCAGATATTGAGGCAAACCCAGGCGCAGTGCATAGTCACCTAGAGGATTGTCCGGACCCGGAGCAACCCGCTTCGGCAACGGATCCCCCCTCTCCTCATGCACTGCCCGAATGGACTCCGGCGGGTACCAGTAAGGATTTTTCTTTTTTTGTATTATCTTCGTATCAACATAAGGCGTATCCCAACCTTGTCTACCAACGCCCAGCGGATAGGTGAATACTTTTAAAGCCTCACCTTTTTTTTGATCCGGAAAATAATAAAGTCTCATTTCAGGTATATTCAATATAACGCCATTACGCTGACCATTGGGCAGAATATATTGTGACGGCAGGACTATTTGCTGCCCTTCCCCCGGCATCCAGGTATCCAGCCCGGGATTGACCAGTTTAATATCGTGATAACCGAGTCCGTTCGCCCTGGCAATATCAAGCAAGGTATCCTTAAACTCAGCTTCTGTCTTCTGTAACTCTCCAATCATCGAATCATTATTATTTTCTAACACAAACAACGCAGCCATCGCCTCCGTGCAATACAGCACGCCATGAAGCGCTACCGACAAAAACACTAATTCAGTTATTTTTTTCAACATAGTTGTATCTTACATACTGCAAACAATCTTTTTAAGACTCATAGGTAGGATCTTTAAGGGAATATTCATTGTCTAGAGTTATCAAATAATCTGAAATCTCAACACGGAGTTAGGATGATATTTGTTCTTTATCTCCGTGTACTCCGTGCCTGTAAAACGTGTTCCAGACGTTTTCAACCGTATACATCCTTGTATACGTCTGTGTTTAATATGCTGACCTTAATAATGGTTTCAGACCTTAAAGACTATCCTATGTTATATGACTAATTGTATATCATGAAACCAGTTTTCCCTCACCTATACGCAATAAACTGGGTAAAAGTATTAATGTGAAGACCGTGCTGACAAATATCCCCCCCACAATCACACCAGCCAGGCCACGATAAAGCTCTGTACCCGCGCCTGGTATTAACAGCAGTGGCAACATACCAAAGATACTGGTCAGGGTGCTCATCAAAATAGGACGCAGACGCAGGCTGATGGCTTGTTCAACTGCCAACCTGCGGGACAACCCTTCTCTCTCGGCAAGGCGTGATTGATGAACCAGCAGGATTGCATTATTAACGACCAGCCCCAGTAAGATAATAAAGCCAATCATGGTCAGCATATCCATCGGTTGAAAGACCGGTATGCCAAATAATATATTGGGCAGCACGTTTATCAAATTGAGCATAACGACGCCGCCAACGGTAGCAAGTGGTATCGACATCATCACCAGCAGACTATCCTTAAACGATTGGAATAATGCACTCATCAACAGATACAAAATGATAATCGCCAGTAGAAAACTACCTTGCATGCTTTGTATTGCTTTTTTCAATTTATCTGCCGTGCCGGTATATTGAACGTCACCATCTTCAGACAACATACGACGAACCTCGGGTTCAATTTCTTTATTAAGAAGCTCGGTCACCTCTTGTAAAGAGACATTCTCCGGTGGTGTAATGCGAAGCGTTGCTGTCCTGCGCCGGTTAATGCGTCTTATTTCTACAGGACCGGATGTCCTCTGTATATTTACCAGTTCACCCACAGGCAATATGCCGGCATTCGGAGTGGCTAGCGGTATGCCGGCAAGTTCCTCCGGCGTATGCCAGGGTTCAGCGCGAACAATGATATCGAGCGTTTGTTCACCATCAAAATAATCTCCAACATACAGTCCATCCCCCAGGGCCCTGACAACGGTCGCCATGATACCCCTGTTCCAACCCGCCTCAGCGATACGTCTGTCATTCGGGATCAAACGTAATTCCGGCTCAGCCAGCACCAGTTCCGGAAAGGGTTGAATCTTCGCTCCGGGGATTATCTCAGGGATTTTTCTGGCGGCGAAGCTCGCAGCCTTCAGCGTCAAGCCAATATCACTGCCCTGAATATTCATATCAACCGTTCTGCCTGCGCCAAAGCCACCAAATAATGATGTACGTTTGGCAAACGCAATCGTATCCGGAAAGCCGCTGACTATTTCATTGATGACTGCCACCAATTCACCTGCCCTGGCAGGGTCTGTTGCCCGCACGCCTAAAAAGGCGCCTCTAAAAAAGGCAACGAAAAAATAATGTTCAATCTGTGGTTGGCTTTCACCGGTCAGATATGGCTCCATCCGTTCCGCAATCGCCTGGCCGATCTCAGTTTCAATCTGCTCAATATTCGCCCCCGGTGGCGGCAGTATGAAAGCAAACACCAGGTTACGGTTACCCTCAGGCAAATAATCTGCTTTGGGAAGCAACACCAGCGCAATAATTATTGGCAGTGTTATCAAGACAGCGATCCAGCTGATGCGTCGTAGTGGCGTGTTTGTCAACATCATGATCTGTCTTGTAGCAAACTGCCACCAGTGCCGGTGCGGATCCTTTAATTTCTCCGTGCTCAGAAATTGAGCGGCAAACGCCGGGATAACTGTCACCGCAACGATCAAAGAGACACAGATAGTCGCCGTGATCGTCAACGCCAGATCAGCGAACAATTGGCCGGCTTCATCCTTGAGAAAGATAATCGGTAGAAAAATCGCCACCGTTGTCATGGTGGACGCCAGCAGTGCTCCCCAGATCTGCGTGGTTCCCTTTAATGATGCCTGTTGCGGCGTTTCTCCCTGTTCCCGCAGACGTATAATATTTTCAAGTACGATAATCGAGGCATCCAGCACCATTCCCACCGCAAAAGCCAGGCCAGCCAGAGAGATAATATTCAGTGTTCGTCCAGACAGAAACAACACCAGGAAGCTGCTCAAAAGGCAAATAGGGATCGCCAAAGCAATGATTAGCGTTGCCCTGAACTTGCGCAGGAACCACCACAAAATACCTGCCGCCAATATAATGCCGAGAGCCAGATTATTTCGTAACATACCGATTGAGCGATCGATATAAATGGTTTCATCATAAACCTGCTCAATCTCCAGGCCTGCCCGCGCCAGGGTGCCCTCTCGCAGATCAATAACAGCCTCGCGCAGCCCCGCCATCACTTCCAGTACATTTACCCCGGTCTCACGCTGGGCATTAATCGCTATCGAAACAGAACCTTTGGTGATGACAAAGCTGCTTTTATCCCTGAGCATGGCTTCAACCCTGGCGACATCTCGTAAGTACACTGGACGGCCATCACGCCAGTCAATCACCAGACTCTCAAGGTCTTCAACGCCGTATTTACCGACAAAACGAATACTATAATCGCGTTTGCCAACGCTTACTGTGCCACCCGAGATATCCTTGCCGCTGCCAGCCAGGCCGGCAACTACCGGCAACTGCACGCCAAGGCTGGCCAGTTTATAGGGATCAAAGGTGATGCGCACCTCCCGATCACGACCACCAATCACTTCGGATCGCGCAACACCTGGTACACGCTCAAAACGTGTTTGCACAACCTCTTCAAGAAAATCCTTATAACTGGCAATATCCCGGTCATTGCCTGGCGCTGTCTTTACAATGAACCATGCAATGGCACGCACATTAGAACCGACCGAACTGATAATCGGTTCATCGGCATCATCCGGGTAACTCGGCACCTGATTAAGCCTGTTCAGCACCTCTATCAGTGCCCTGCGCAGATCCATATCGATAGAGAAAGTCAGTGTGATTTCGCCTCGCCCCTGCTGCGCTGTCGATAACAGTTCAGTCATACCAGGCAAACCCCTGAGTACATCTTCCTGCGGTTCGACGATCTCGGCTTCGACCTCGTTAGGTGCGGCAGCACGCCAATTGGTCGAGATTGTTATTTGTGGTTCCTGAATTTCCGGAATAAGTTGAATGGGTAATTCATGCAGGCTGATGACGCCAAACAAAACAGTCAAAATAACAGCCACCATGACAGCGACCGGATTGCCCAGACTCAGTCTTGTCAGTATCACCGTTGACCGGCTCCGGCCTGCAGCAGAACCTTTTGACCATCACGCAGACGCTCATTACCCCGTATCACTACAACATCACCAGGCCGTATATCACCTATAATTTCAATCAGGCTGTCTTGCGCAATTCCCAGCTTCACTGTTATAGATTCAGCAACACCGTCACCATTAATCTTAAAGACCTTGATGTTATTGGGTCTGAGTACGATTGCATCGCGTGGAACAGCCAGGATTTTTCTCTTATTTGACATCGGCACCGCAACACGTACCGCATAGCCTGCGGTCCAGTTCGGATTTTCAAAGTTCAAACGCAGTTCATAAAGGCGTGATACATCGTCACCCACAGGCACCAATACCCGGACAGTCGCGGTTTGCTCGAATTTATTATCGGAGACACGCAATTCTTTACCCGGATTGAGATAAGGGATGCTTGAAGCCGGGACCCATGCCTGTATCTCAAGTCTTTCCGTATTAATCAGGCGCACGATCAAATCACCGACATCGACACGTTCGCCTTTTGTATGGTATCGATGCATGATCACTCCGGTAAAAGGCGCCTTGACAACTGTTCGCTTTAGCTGATCCTTGTCCAGCGCCAGCCTGGTTCTTGCAACCTTGAGTCTGCCTGCATATTCATCATAATCAGAGGAGACCTCATCCAGACGATTTTTTGCAGCGTTGTTCTTCCTGGCCAGCACTTCCAGTCTGTTCGACTCACGGCGATAAAAGTCGAGCTTTGCTGCAAGTGGTATAATTTCAGCTTCAGCTTCTGCAACACGCAGTTCAAACATGGTAGATTCAATATGGGCGATAATGTCGCCCTTCTCGACACGGTCACCGACCTCCAGCACATCTTCCAGCCGACCACTCACCTCAGCAGCCAATCTTGAGTCATCACGGCCTATTACCGTCGCCGGCACCCAGGTTGTCGGTGCAATTTCCACCTCGACGGCCTCAACCACCTGTACAGGCACCGATCTCGGCTGCTCAGCTGCAAACACCGCTTGCATGGAAAGACAGCATAATGCAACAAATATTGATTTTTTTATTGTTATGATTCCCCCCCTGCCTGCTGGTCGACCTAATGGCATAATATATACACAAGAAAAAAACTTAGGTCCTGTATGAAAATAATAGTTCCTGAGATTACAGATATTCATGTTGTCCCTCAAAAAATAAATAATCTGATTAGCCCTTCAAAAAGCTGGATATTGTATAACAACCAGGCCATAGCAACGAAATGATTGAAACAAAAGCTGTAGTTATCGTTATAGTTATTCTAATAAGTATCCATCCAGAAAGAATAACTCTCGCCAGGACGCAAAGATCGCAAAGTGATAAGTGATTGTTATTAAAGTCATACAAAAATGCTTTCCTGGCGTCTTCGCGCCTTTGCGAGAGAAATATTGATGTTTATGGATGGACACGAATTACCGCCAGTTGTACACGAATCAGCCCAGAAGTCATTCAGGCCGGTGGCAATGAATTTGTCCAACGCCTGTTAACACCTGTATCCATTGATACACTTCTGTTATTAAGCGATGCCGGCTGGAGTATTAGTCGCGTTTTTCGATTTCGCTCACTGCTCGGCATCATGTTCTATCTGCCCCATTTTGTCCGGCTGCCGGAGCGCGACTAAGCAACTACAGCTAAGGCGCATATCAACTCACTGCAGCTACGCCGTTTGATGTCTTTTCATCGACTATTTTTCCCTCAGCCTGGGCATTAGTTCCACCAGATTGCACGGTCGCGTACGGTAATCGAGTTGCAGCGAAATGATTTTATCCCAGCCGGTGGCACAGGCACCGGCTGATCCCGGCAAACAGAACATGTATGTGCCATTCGCAACACCTGCTATCGCCCTTGATTGTAGACTCGAAGTACCTATCTCTTCATAGGAAAGTGTACGGAACATCTCGCCGAAGCCTTCGAGCTCTTTCTCAAACAGTACATTAACAGCCTCCGGTGTGCCATCACGACCTGTTACGCCAGTACCGCCAGTGGTCAATATGACATTGATATCTTCATCAGCACACCATTTTGCCACTGTCGCCCGGATCCGGTAAATGTCATCCGGCACGATACTTTTCTCATAAAGTTTATGACCCGCAGCAGTGAGCCGGTCCACCAGCAGTTTTCCTGACTTATCTGTCTTTTCCGTACGTGAGTCGGAGACAACCAGCACAGCAATATTCAGAGGCATGAATTCTCTTTCGGACATTTAACGCTCCAGGGTTAATAGTTTAAACGAAGAATACAGAAGTCAGCAGTCAGGATCCATGTATAGTCTAACGCCATACAATTCATTGTCTGCTGAATCCATTTCACATTAGAATTACAGGAATCTCCCTGATTACAAGCCGATGTCCCCAATAGATTCCAATATGATGGACTAGTACCTGAAACCTACTCCCCATTCCCCCTCAAAGAAATTCTCAGTCAGCGGGTTTCGCCTTCGATCCGACATTTCACGCGCCCTTAATTCTTCAGGAATACTCTCCAAAGGTAACTGATAGCCTATCGCCAGCATAGACATCGGATCATATTGATCGGGGATGTTAAATTTTTGCCTTGCCATCTCAGCATCAAAGCCGCCCATCTGATGTACCATGAGTCCCAGCTCCGTAGCCTGGATGCACAAACTCATACTGGCAGCACCCGTATCATATTTCCCCCATTGATTGGCAAGGCCATTGTTTTCAAGGATAGTGTTGGACACGGCGAGTAAAAAAAGTGGTGTATTAACAGCCCAGATTTGATTTCCTTGCCCAAAACATACGAATGCATTGCGCCATGCAGTCTCGTTTGTCGCCTTGTCACAAACAATATAGCGCCAGGGCTCTTCGCCATAACACGAAGGTGTCCATCTTGCCGCTTCAAGCAAGGCAGTAATATGCTGTCTGCTTATCTGTCTCGACGGGTCAAACCCCCGCCCGCTCCATCGCCTGGCGAGCAGTTCATTGATAGGAACCCGGGTTTGTGCTTTCTTTTCAAACATATGTACACCATACTCATTTTATTAATAAGCGTTGAATTATATTGTGAAAACCAGTCTATTAACAAAAACAATAAAATGAGATCAGCAAAACAAACCTTTCAGGCAATAGCAGACAATATTTGTAAAGTCATCAAAGGCCAGGACCAAGCCATACGCTTGTTACTGTCCGCCTTTGTCAGTGGTGGACACGTGTTGCTGGAAGATGTCCCCGGCACCGGCAAGACGACCTTGGCCAAGGCCCTGGCTAAATCCATCGACGCTGAATACCATCGAATTCAATTCACCCCTGATTTATTACCTACTGATATTCTGGGGGTATCTATTTTTAACCAACAGGATCAGGACTTCCATTTTCACCCTGGCCCGATATTTACTAATATATTGCTGGCTGATGAAATTAATCGCGCATCACCTCGCACACAGTCTGCATTACTGGAAGCGATGGCCGAGTCTCAGGTCAGCATCGACGGAAAAGTCAGACCACTTGCAGATATTTTTTTCGTGATCGCCACCCAGAATCCGATTGAATTTCATGGCACCTATCCACTACCCGAAGCACAGATGGATCGCTTCTCGATGCGCTTTAAACTGGGTTATGTAGATGCAGATCAGGAAGTCGCTATTATGTCTGAACAAATCAGGATTCATCCTCTGGAAACTATCCAGGCATGTGTAAGCAAACAGGACATTATCCATTTAGGACAACAAGTTTCCGCGGTAAGGATCAGTGATGAGATAAAACATTATATCGTCAGTCTGATTCGTCAAACGAGGAAAACCCAGGGTGTATTAAACGGTGCCAGTCCGCGTGCTTCTCTCGCTTTAATGAAAACATCGCAGGCGCTTGCGTTATATGATGGCGTTGAATTCGTCACACCGGATCACATCCAGGAGGTCGCCGCTCCGGTTATTGCACATCGGCTGATGCTGGACTCACAAACCCGGTTTTCCGGCACGACTGCATACGCTATTGTCGAAGATATTTTAAAAGCAACCGCCGTCCCTGTTTAACACCGTGCTGCGTCGATTGCTGTTCAGAAATTTCCGTTTCGTTTATCGACTCAGCCATTGGACACGCCACAGACTCACCCCGGCCGGCACATTAATACTGACGACAATGGTAGCAGCAGGCATCTTTGGTATTGACATTCGCCAGTCTCTGGCCTTTCAGATAT
Organism: Pseudomonadota bacterium; assembly: GCA_022562175.1. Taxonomy (GTDB): domain Bacteria; phylum Pseudomonadota; class Gammaproteobacteria; order Eutrophobiales; family Eutrophobiaceae; genus B75T3L11. The sequence continues at coordinate 9,427 of JADFPU010000103.1, forward strand.
TTACCATTAGCGCTTTTTTATTGTTGTTATCCCTGCTGAGTGTTTTCACCTTCCGCTGCAATTTTCGCATCAGACGTCAGCTACCGGATTTCTGCACTGTCGGTTCACCGCTTAAATATAAGATACAGCTGGACAATCTTGATAATCAACGGCAACAGGAACTGTTACTGATCGATGAGTTGCAAACGACGCTGCCGGATTTTGATGAATTTTGCAACGCTGATGACCCGCAGGATCGTCACAGAAACTGGTTCGACCGGGTCGTCGGCTATCCACGTCTCATAAGCCTGATACAAAA
>JADFPU010000104.1:0-1332 GCA_022562175.1 Pseudomonadota bacterium
CGCAATGAAAAAAGAGTATCTGGCGAAAAATACAATCCGGTTGTTGATTGTGGATGATTCGTTACTTGTCCGGTCTATTATCCGGCGGGCCGTTGAGGATGATCCTGAAATCGAAATCATAGGCGAAGCCGCGGATCCATTTGAAGCGCGTGAGAAAATCATGGACACTGATCCGGATGTGATTACCCTTGATATTATTATGCCGCGAATGGACGGGATTAGCTTCTTAAAGAAATTAATGGTCTATAAACCATTACCGGTAATTATAGTCAGTACCATTGCCCAGAAAGGCGGCAAACAGCGATTGAGAGCGGATAAGATTGGAGCGTTTGCGATTATTGATAAAGAAGATCTCAAGCTGTACCAGGGGGGAAACCAGGCAAAACTTATTCTAACGGAAAAAATAAAACTTGCCGCAAGAACGCCAATTAAGAAAAAAACAGTTGAGGAAATAAAAGATATATGATCAATTGGTCATTAGTCAGTGGTCATTAGTCATTAGTGGAGAAAACAAATGGTTAAATTGGAAAATCTTGAGGTTTATAAACTGGCTATGGAAGTGGGTGAAAAAATCTGGGTAATGGTTCTTACGTGGGATTACTTTTGTAAAGATACATTAGGAAAACAGATGGTTAGATCTGCAGATTCTATTTCATCAAATATCAGTGAAGGGTACGGACGCTTTTCTTACAAAGAAAATAAACAATTTTGCTACTTTAGCAGAGGATCGCTAATGGAAACAAAAACATGGATTACTAAGGCAAAGAGCAGGAAATTGATATCAGAAGAAGATTCTCAATCTTTGCTTTCCAATTTGGATTTAATTCATAAAAAATTGAATGGATATATTAAATCAATAGGTCGCAAAAATGAACCAATGACCAGTGACTAATATCACCGAATAGTAAATCCAGTCAATCCCTGCGCAGCAAGCTCTTTATATTCCACTTTTGATACCTTTGCCATCTCCGGCCCTTGTCGCAGCCACTGCTTGAAATCATCCAGGCTGTTTTCACTGGCGCTGGCCACACCCTCTACCCGCCCATCCGGGAGATTCCGAACCCAGCCACTTATCCCGTGCAATTCAGCCTGTTGCCGGGTTTTCATGCGGAAAAAGACTCCCTGCACCCGGCCGGAAACGATAAAATGTATAGTCTTGATCATTGAATATAAAAATAATTATGCAAGCTGTTGTTTTAAATAATTTTACTGAATAAATCAAGCGGCCAATGTCGTTTCATGAGCAAGATAATTATCATGGATTATTTTACAATGTTTAGATAAATACAAAATTTAACCATGTAAATACAGACAGTTGGAACACAGCTTGCG
>JADFPU010000104.1:1342-9687 GCA_022562175.1 Pseudomonadota bacterium
GATTACAGGGATGTAATCGGTAGAGCCGTGTCTGGAACGAAGGTCGAGAGAACGTCTGGACGAATATAGGATATATTCGGGTGAAAATGTCTGGAACAAATTTTCCAACATGTTATCTAGCAAAAAACCGGCCCAACTGCGGATTCAAGGTTTAAACGACAATAACGATAGAAGCATTATGAAACTGAAGCGAAATTCCATTCCCTTGCGCAAGACCTCCGTCGGAGATCAAATAGAGACCCGTCCTCTGTATGTAGAGGAATGGCTGGATTCCTTACCCTACATCGACTTCCAGAAGACCAGCCAACTCCTCTATGAAGCCAGCAAAGCGACTAATCAGCAAGACCTGAAACCTTCAGTTCGTCTTGAGCTGGCAATGATTTATAACCGGCCTTATCAGTATTACCTTGACTCGCAAATCAAGACCGGCGCACAACATACATTGCAATCTATCGAAACCATGCAGAGCCAGATTAATATTCTCAAGCACATTGCCGTCAATCTGAGCTACGCCTGTAAACTCGTCGTACAAGAAACGCTTATACATAAAACAATGTGGCGCCACTCGAAACCACCACTCCCCGCCATGTTAATGTCACTGAACTATTTATCCCATGCATTAATTTTCAGTTTCCTGGAGTATGCTCCTGTTCCAAAAAACATCTGGACTGATCTCAACTTTATCTATGATTTTGCAGAAGGTCTGGGGCAGGAAAACGCTTCAATTGTTCCCGCCGGCGGCGATCCAAAGAAAGATACCACTACCATTGAGGAGGCCTATAAGCGTATCGCTATGGCATCGCTTGTTGATCCGCATCATCTGCCATTCGGCGCCATCTGGGAAATCTTTGAACAACTGAAAAGCTGGTCTGAATATACGCAGATAAAAGTTTTCGGAAAACCTGATAACCCGGCTGGCTATTTCGTGATCGATCTGGAAAGCGACACACGCCCCACTGCTTATATTGACTTCAAAGCAACAAGCGCTAACAAGAAATACCGCCTGATAGATGCCGGCGCACTCGGTAGTTTGATAAAAAAGCATCTCGACCTGCTTGAAAGCGGACAGCGACTCGACGATAGTGTGCAACTTTCTGCCTATTTCGCCAAATCAATACTGTCGCAAATGTCCCGGTCCTGGAGCTTGCCACCCAAACGTCATTCCCCAAGACAGACGCAAACGGGGGTGCTGAATCTTGCCTGCGGCCTGAACAGCATATATTTTTACCTCAATGATGAACAAGAGTTCATCTCACCCGACATGCCTGATAGCGATGACATGATCGATGAGTTTGAGTACCGCCTTGGCCAACCGGATATTACTGTCACAGCTGATTATGAGACCGAACAATGGCAGTTGGTCAATCAAGGCCCGGGCGGTTTTGCTGTGACTAGACATGGCAAACCCAGGAACATGATTAGAGTAGGCGATCTGGTTGGCATCAGCCATGCAGCAAACGGTTCGGCACCCTCTTCAAGCTGGGCAATTGGCGTAATCCGCTGGTTAATGATAAAGAAAAAGAATATTTACAAGATAGGCATTCAGACAATCGCGGTCGATATCTTTGCAGCCGCAGTCAGGGCTACCAGCGGCAGACCACAGGATAGCCAATTCCGCCGCGCATTTATTGCCGGAGAGACAATGGATTCCGGCGTGAATTCAATCATTACCAGTAAAGGGCTTTTTAAAAATGGCCGGGAACTGGAAATTAATTATCAGAATGAAATATTTCGGGTATATGCTGATTCGCTCACTGAATCTTCCATCAGTTTCGAACACTTTGTCGTCAAACAGCATGCAGTGTGACGATGCGGGCTAATCTCCTCGCAGGATTGTAGCGACCGGAACCGTCAGTATCTCGGTTAACATACGCTGGTGTTGCGCCAGCAATGCGCTGAGCTGACGGGTTTGCTCATCGACAGCTGAATCCGTAGCTTGCACTGGCAGTCGATTTGGAAACAGCCTGTATAAATCCATTAGCGTTACTTCAGTTAAATCCCTGCACAATAACCAGCTGCCGCCGGACTTTCTGCTGACCCAGTTTGCGCGATGCAGGATTTCCATGATCTCACTAAGCTGGTATTGCGGAATTTTTATGCCAGCTTGTCTTAGGCTTGAAACTAAAACTGCCCTGCCCTGTTTCTGTGCGTTCCAAAGTACTGCGATAATCCTGTAAACATCAATGAATGTCCAGACAGGGTCGCGCATGTCTGATCGTTCCGTCTCCAGTCTAAATGCGGATAAACAGAAAGTAATGTGTGCGCCTAAAATGACAATGACCCAGGAGAGATATATCCAGATAAAAAACATGGGTATGACTGCAATGGCTCCATAAATGGTCTTGTAGACAGTGACTGATTTTACATAAATACCAAACTCGTATTTTGCACATTCAAATAACAGCGCGGCAATAGCCCCGCCGACCATTGCATGCTTTCTCGAAACAAAACAGTTCGGTATCAACACATATAACAGTGTAAATGCTATCGCGGTTGAAAAAAGCGGCAACCAGGAAAGCAACTCTTTTTTAAATTCAAAAAAGGCATCCACTTCATTGACAACCGGTAACGATAGAAGATAGGAGGTAGCAACAAGACCAAACCCCACGAGTAGCGGTCCAAGCGTCAGTGTTGCCCAGTAAATCAGGAATCTCACCATGGGATTTCGCCGCTTGCGGATATGCCAGATAATATTTAATGCATTATCAATCGTTGCCATTAACATCAAGGCAATGACAACCAGTAAAGCGATACCGGTCACGGTTAATTGTGAGGCCTTGTGGGAAAAGCGATTGAGATATAACTGTACAGTATCGCCAAATGCCGGCATAAAATTATTGTAAATAAATACCTGTACTGCCTCAGCCATATTGTCAAACGCAGGCAAACCACCGAGAAAACCGAATATAACGGTCACCAATGGCACCAGGGAAAGCAGACTTACATAAGCAAGTGATGAGGCAATCTGCAGACCACGCTGGCGATAGAACTGGCGGATGGCGTAGCGAGAGAAACAATACAGCCAGACAGCAGTATATTGCAGCTTACTAAACATTGTTGCATCCGGACCGGCTCATCATATTGGGTTGCTGGCTCCTGGTTTAATTTGCAATGGCGCTATACTAAAATGAGTGTTCTGCTATCAATAACCGTCAGAATGATACCCTAACCGTATACGAGGTAAACAATGACTGTCACTATCTACCACAACCCGAGATGTTCTAAATCCAGGCAAACCCTGCAATTACTGACAGGGCAAGGAATTGAGCCGAAAATAATTGAATACCTTAACAGCCCGCCAAGTGAATCCGCTCTGAAAGACATTCTAAAGCTATTGGCAATGTCAGCCAGACAACTCATGCGTAAGAAGGAGACTGCTTATAAGGAGGCAGGGCTGGATGATAAGAGCCTGACTGATGATCAGCTTATCGCTGCTATGGTTGCACAGCCAATATTGATAGAACGGCCGATTGTACTTGCCAACGGCAAGGCAGCATTAGGCAGGCCACCAGAAAATGTCCTTGAGATCCTTTAGCGATGGCAGAGATCCTCGTCTTGTATTACAGCCGTTATGGAAATGTGGCCGAGATGGCAAATCACATCTCACACGGCATAGAATCAGTTCCGCAATGCAGTGCCCGGCTGCGGACAGTGCCACCGGTATCAACAGTCTGTGAGTCTACAGAGGACGATGTGCCGGCATCCGGTCCACCTTATGCGAGCAATGATGACTTGAAGGAATGTGATGGTCTGGCATTGGGCAGCCCGACACGGTTCGGTAATATGGCCGCGCCACTCAAATACTTCATCGACGGTACCAGCGACCTGTGGCTGTCCGGCACATTGATAGACAAGCCTGCCGCCGTTTTTACCTCAACCGCCAGCCTGCACGGTGGACAGGAAACCACCCTGCTATCAATGATGTTGCCCTTACTGCACCAAGGCATGATGGTCATTGGTCTACCCTATTCCGAACCGGCATTGATGACCACGGCATCAGGAGGCACACCCTATGGCGCCAGCCATGTCGCTGGACAGGAAAGTAACAAAGCCCTCACCGAAGAGGAAAAACAGCTGTGTTTTGCACTGGGCAAACGTCTTGCCAGCACCTGCATCAGACTGATTGAAAAGTAAAGTAATGGCGGTTATCGACATTATCCAGGAGGCTGTCCGGGAATAGAAAGCCTACTGCGGAACAGCTGATGTTGGCCGGATTTTCCCATAATATTCGTTAAATAGCGGTGCTATTCGCCTCACATTATGAAAAAATCTGACTCAAAACAGCTTTTCCTCGCTACGGCTTCAATTCCCGGACAGCCTCCTAGAGCCCGAGCAGATCCCTGACAAAGGGAATGGTCAATTTCTTCTTTGCAACCAGGCTCGCCTCATCCAGCTTATCCAGCAGTTTAAACAGACTATGTGTATCGCGCGCAGCACGTTTGCCCAGATAGTCTGCGACTTCATCCGGGATAGTAAAACCCCGGGCACGGGCGCGTCGTTGCAGAGCTTCTACTCTCTTTTTCTCATCTAGTGGTTGCAGATGGAAAACAAGATCCCAGCACAACCTGGATCTGAGATCCGGTAAATCAATATCGATAACTTGCGGGCTGTATTTCGATGCAATGATCATTGCGCGTTGCTGATCACGCAGACGATTGAATAAATGCAATAGTGCCTGCTCCCATGGCGCTTGGCCGGCGATATGTTGCAGATCATCGACACAGACAATATCCATCTGCTCCAGTCCCTGTAGTAACTCCGGGGATAATTCGTCTGCCTGTGCCAGCGGGATATAAGCGACATTTTTTGTATCACAGCCGGCGCTACTGCAGACAGCCTGCAACAAATGACTTTTGCCGGTGCCTGCCATTCCCCATAAAAATATATTCTTTGTTTCATCGCCGCTGCCAGCCTTTTGCAGATGCTGCACAAGTTCCTGATTGGAACATGCAAGGTACGAGTCGAAATCGAAACGATCAAACTTACCGAAGGGTAACGGGATCTGTCGGGCTGCGTCCACTGCGTCGCTCACGGGGCGTAATAATCGCTCTCAATATAGTGTTGATGTACAAACCGCAGCAACACGACAATCACGGCTGCAACCGGCAAGGCCAGCAGGATACCGATAAAGCCAAACAGCTGTCCACCGGCCATTATGGCAAAAATAACTGCGACGGGATGAAGGCCAATGCGGTCGCCCACTAACAGGGGCGATAACAACATGCCTTCTATTGCCTGGCCGATGCCGAAAACCAGCGCAATATAGACCAGGTAAATAATATCATGATACTGCATAAAGCCAACGAGTCCGGCCACAGTTATGCCGGCTATGCCCCCAAGGTAGGGTACAAAACTGACCAGCCCGGCCAGCATACCAATCAATAGCGCGAATTCCAGACCGATGATCCATAGTCCGAGGGAATAGATAATCCCCAACGCCAGCATAACCAGCAGTTGACCACGCAGGAATTCAGCCAACACGCTGTCACATTCACCACAGAGTTTAACGAACGTGGCTGTATATTGTTTCGGCACGAGTCCATGGATATTTTTTACCAGTATGTCCCAATCTCTTAACAGATAAAATGTGACAACAGGAACGAGTATCAGATAGGCCAACCATGTCAGGAACCATTGTCCTGAATGACTGACTTTTCCCAGCAGCAGTCCAAGAATACCACCCAAATCCCGCCAGTTGGCCGTTAGCGTCTGCCGCAGTACATCAAGATTGACGTTGTCCGTGTTGACGCCCAGGGCTGAAGATAACCAGGGTAAAAATATCTCCTGTATCCAGTTTAGCAGGCGCGGTAGACGATCTAACAGTGTGACGAGTTGCTCCTGTAATAACGGGATAAGGATCAATAACAATATCAATCCCGCCAATGACATGACCGCAAAGACGATGCTCACCGACAGGGTTCTGGAAAGCCTCAGGTTCTCCAGTCGATCAGTGAACGGATCGCCGAGGTAGGCAAGTAACGCCCCCACCAGAAATGGTGCAAACACAGGCGCCAACAGGTACAAGATCCAGCCGCTTAGGGCAAGTCCCGCCAGTAATAACCATTTTTGTGCATCGGTCATTGACTCGAAATCCGTTATTCGTAATGTTTTTGGATAGACGCTATTTAGCCATTCCCGGCTAATACGGCAACAGTCGGTAAGCACTGCCTTGCCGGCCACTGATAGGCTCCAGCAAATGACTCAAGGCGATCGCTTGCGCGACGGCCTGTGCGCCACCGTGCGCCGTTAAGATAAATTTTACGTTGCCCGGCTCCACTCGTTGCACCTGCACATCTGTCACAGAATTTAATAATTCCAGGTATTTCAATACACGGGCATATTGGTCGATACTGAAAATATCGGCGACATCAATATTGACCCCTGCTTCTTCAGCATATATGCCAGTCCGCGTATACCGTGCAGCCAGGATATCGGCCATGCCGTCTATGCCTTCGTCCAGCACAACATCCGGCAGATCCCCCTCTGTTACCCAGGTTATTGTCTGCCCACCGATATAGGCTGTCCAGCGTGCCTCCCAGATGCCAGGGACGCTGACTTCTATACTGCCAGTTAATATGGAATCGACTCGATATCGGCTGGATGCTGCAAGGACCGGCTCTTTAAATCCCCCCCAGATATCACTGGCATGAACTCTTGAAGTTTCCTCAAGATCCAGTAGTGGGAAAATCAATGCTATACCACGCAGAGCGGCCCGATTCCCAACCACCGAAGTATAGTCGGACGCATGATCGAACCCGATTAACTCCCTTGCAAGTTTATCCTGAACGACCAGCCATATCAGTACAGAGGGCCTTTCCTTGCCCCACACCGGCACACCCAGATCCCGCAAAGCCCTGTTTAATGTGGTCTCATCAAAACGTACCCACAACTGCAATCGTTCAGGGTTTTCAATCGTCTCGTCTGCTTTTAGCGCCGCAGCTTCCTTGTAGCGATATTGTTGTACGTAATTTCCAGCCTGTTTCAGCACCTGCGCCAATGCAGTACGGCCCGGTGCGTATCGATCTCCTGTCAACTTTACAAGCACCATCCGCAAGGCCGTCTCAATTGAGGATTGCCTACTGGACTCCGCTTGATCCATGACCGGCACCGCCGCTTCATACAAGCCAGGCACTTTAACGGCATAGCTGCTGGCTGGCAGCAGGCAGAAAAATAAGCAAACGATTGTGCAATATCTGTTCATATCGTGCACGCTATGCAAGTGCCTGCTACAAGTCAAGGATTGCGATACGTGGTTACGCTCTATACCATTACGCCACATGACTACACCAAACACCAAAACAAACAGTTATGCTGAGGCCGGCGTCAGCATTGACCGTGGCAATCAGCTCGTCGAGCATATCAAGCCCTTCGTTAAAGAAACTCAGCGCCCCGGGGTAATGGGCAATCTCGGCGGTTTTGCTGCCTTGTTTGATATGTCGGCGCTTGATTACCGGCAGCCTGTGCTGGTATCCGGCACCGATGGCGTTGGCACCAAACTGAAATTGGTAATAGAGAGCGGAATCTTTGACACGATAGGGATTGATCTGGTCGCTATGTGTGTGAACGATTTACTGGTACACGGTGCCGAACCACTGTTTTTCCTCGACTACTATGCCTGTTCCAGCCTCGATGTTGCAGCAGCGGCACAAGTCATTCAGGGTATCGCTGAGGGCTGCAAGCGCTCTGGTTGTGCATTGAGCGGTGGCGAAACGGCGGAGATGCCGGGCATGTATCAGTCCGGAGAGTTTGATCTTGCCGGATTTTGTGTGGGGGTCGTGGAAAAGGATGAAATTATTGACGGCAGTGACACCGCCATGGGTGATGCCGTCATCGCTATTGCCTCGAGCGGCCCTCATTCAAATGGATATTCCTTGATCAGAAAGGTGCTGTCGGACTCTTCGACTAAACTGTCTGATAAATTTGCAGCCGGCACGTTTACCGATGTGCTGTTGCAGCCGACCCGTATTTATATCAAGCCAGTGCTTGGCCTATTTCGTTCTTTGCGATTGCATCAGGCTGATTTTGTTAGGACGCTAAGCAGCAATTCGTTCGGATTCCGCCGCGCGTTTTCGTAAGACGACAAACCGCATGGGCGAAAAGACCCGGAGAATCGAAAGCGTGTCCACCACTTCCAGCCCCGCCTGTTGAATCTCATCGGCAAACCGTCGCATTGGAATCGGAATGCGGTCGGTCTGTACTTTCCCGCGGAGAGCATAGCTCAGACGGCGTTTCAACGAATCGAGAGCGAACGAATCGAAGAACGAGATCATCACCGGTCCCTTGCAGATACGTTGTAGTTCCTGTAAAGCCTGAACCCTCGTTTCTGGTTCGTTAAAGTGATGAAA
>JADFPU010000272.1:0-1130 GCA_022562175.1 Pseudomonadota bacterium
AAAAACTGTTTCAGAGCCGCCAATGCGATGACAGTTTTTTTCGAAACCGCAGCAGACCCTGTCTGCAATATCAAATTAAACGGTGCACTGCCCCATGTGTCGGCTATATCGACAAGCATGAGTACCTGCGTGATATTGAGCACGCCGTTATGTTTCTGCAGGGGCAGGACGAACAGGTGATTAAGGCCCTGACAGAACCCATGCAGCAGGCAGCGGATGCACTGCAATTTGAACGGGCTGCACAATACCGGGATCAAATAGCCAATTTGCGCCGGCTACAGGAGAGTCAGCACATCACCGCGCCGAAAGGCGAGATAGACATCATTGTCTGCAGTCTTGCTGCGGACATGGCCTGTGTGCAAATCTTTTACATACGTGGTGGTCGTAATCTGGGTAACAAGACCTTCTTTCCGAAACATGCCGGCTCTGAACCGGCAGAAAATGTTATCAGTGCATTTTTAGCGCAATATTATCTGCTTGCTCGGACAGAGCGTCAGGTGCCCCCGGAAATATTCGTCAGCCACAAACCGGATGATGCAGAAATTCTCCAACAAAGCCTGTCGCAGCAGGCAGGCAAACGCATCACTATTTGCCATAGACTGCGTGGGGAACGGGCGAAATGGATGCAAATGTCTAAGGAAAATGCAGAGATTGCATTGCAACAACAGATCTCCATGAAACAAAAACTCACTGATCGTTTTCAGGCACTCCAGCAGGTATTGGCGTGCGAGGACAGCATTGAACGAATAGAGTGTTTCGACATCAGTCACATCCAGGGGGAAGCCACTGTGGCGTCCTGTATAGTATTTGCCGATGAGGGCCCCATCAAATCTGATTATCGACGTTTTAATATCGATGACATCACCCCGGGAGATGACTATGCCGCCATGCGACAGGTAATCGAGCGACGTTATACCCGCGTGCAAAAAGAAGCAGGCAACTTGCCGGATCTGATATTAATTGATGGTGGCAAGGGACAGGTAAATGCCGCCAGTGAGGTGATGCAGGAATTGCAATTAGGCGACATCATGATGATGGGGGTCGCGAAAGGGCCTGCTCGTAGAGCCGGCATGGAGACATTGATACTCTGTAACAGCAGACGGGAATTCAAACTTGCACCCGCTTCTTCG
>JADFPU010000272.1:1140-2439 GCA_022562175.1 Pseudomonadota bacterium
CGGCATTACATCTTATCCAGCAGATCCGCGATGAAGCACACCGGTTTGCCATCACCGGTCACCGCCAGCGCCGCAAGAAACGCCGCACACAATCACCTCTGGAACGAATTGACGGTATCGGTAGTAAACGCCGGCAGCGGCTTATTCGACACTTTGGCGGCATGCAAGGGATAGTGCGTGCCGCAATAGAAGATCTTGCCAAGGTGCCGGGGATCAATAAGAATCTGGCCAGTAAGATCTATCACAGCTTGCACGAAAATTGATGAATATACCCAATAGCCTGACTTTGTTAAGGATCCTTTTGATTCCGGTGTTCGTTGTGGTGTTTTATCTGCCTTTCAAATGGAACCATATGCTGGCCTGTTGCATCTTCAGCCTGGCTGCGATCACCGACATACTGGATGGCTATCTGGCAAGGAAACTAAAGCAGACATCTACACTGGGCGCATTTCTGGATCCTGTCGCTGATAAATTGATGGTAGCTGTGGTGCTGGTGTTACTGGTCGAACAGGATCCCAGACCGCTACTGGCCTTGCCTGCAGCGGTGATCATCGGCCGGGAGATCGCCGTATCGGCTCTGCGTGAATGGATGGCTGAATTGGGCGCACGCAGCAAAGTGTCTGTCTCGGCTTATGGCAAGATTAAAACCATTACCCAGATGGTATCACTGATATTACTGATATTTCGGACACCACTGATGGGCATCCCCATCTACGAAATAGGCCTGGTCTTGCTTTATATCGCAGTTATCCTGACACTTTGGTCTATGTTCCAATACCTTGCGAGCGCCTGGCCAAAACTCAAGGAAGCAATGAAAGACCAGTGATCTGTAAAACGTTTAAAAAAGCCATCATTGACAGTTTTACACTCACGGTTACAATAGCCGTCCTTATTATGCGGGAATAGCTCAGTGGTAGAGCATCACGTTGCCAACGTGAGGGTCGCGAGTTCGAATCTCGTTTCCCGCTCCAGTTTTAAACCCCGTGCCACTTTCCCGGGATTTTTCGCTTTCAGGTACGATCACATGGAAGTAATCGGTACGACCCCAAGGACAGGGGAGGTAGAACCGCGTCAGGAACAGCGGTCGAGAGTCGAGTCGGGACGCCTATAGGGACATAGGCGGTAGGGCGACGCAGGAAGCCAAAGCCGAGCGGAGACCGGGAGTAATGACAGTAGAATTCTAGTGTTTATTTAAAAAATGGCTGAGTGGCAGAGTGGTTATGCAGCGGCCTGCAAAGCCGTGGACGCCGGTTCGATTCCGACCTCAGCCTCCATTTTTGATGAATATTATGTTGTAAT
>JADFPU010000105.1 GCA_022562175.1 Pseudomonadota bacterium
AAATACCAGAAAGCAAGAGGATTGAAAAAGCAAAAGTCATCGATGAACTAGCTATGCGTGGTGCTGAAGTAATACTCGTTGTCGAAGATGAACCACGGGTAAGACGAGTGACCTTACGTGATTTGAAGAAGTTAGGATACAAAACCCTGGAGGCAGAAAATGCCGCTGTGGCCAAGGCGATTATTGAATCAGGAGAGCCTATCGATCTGCTGTTCAGTGATATCCTTATGCCGGGAGAAATGGATGGTCACATGCTGGGCATATGGACAGAGGAAAATCATCCGGAGATAAAGGTGGTCCTGACCTCTGGTTACAGCAAGGGTAAAGAAGATGTGGATAGAGATAAGGCACACCTGTTCCCCTTGGTTAGAAAGCCCTATTCCATCAACACACTTGCTAAGCAAATAAGAACTATGCTAACAGAATTGACCTGACCCAGTAAGTTGTTGCCGGGTCGGACCAACGCAACCCCAACGCAACTATTTGATTTTAATCTACAGTACATCCCATTTAATAGTGTTTTCCACCCTTAGAGGGTCCATTTTGCCATCAAAATGGACATTGTAAGAAAGATGCCCTTCTTTAATAAAATAACCGTCTTCATGTTCAATTCCTCTTATGCCTTGCTGAGGAGGAGTTCTGTTTTCAGGTCATTTGACCTGGATGGTCAAATGACCTGAAATCTGAGGTCTGGTAGTTCTATTGCTTCCTGCAATCACTACACTAATGCGTCCATGTATGTCGTCTTTCATTGCCACTTCATCATACCTACTCTTCGTTTGTCGGTGCATCCAACGCCAAGAGATCCAACCCTTCAATCTCCTGCAACGTCTTACCTGCAATGCCCTGCAAGTCTCCGTACATCCCGACCGTCGCCTGCATAACACGGTCGATCTGTTCCGTGCGTTTGGCCCATTGTTTGGTAATGGCTTTCTTTTCCTTATCAAGGTCTTGCTGCATGGAAGAAAATGCCTCGACGATGGCCTGGACGCGCTGGCGGAATTGCGGGCCGGTCAGGTATTGATAGACCATTTCCGCCTTGGTCTGTTGTCCTTCCTTGGCCTGGCGAGCTGCTGCCACTTCTATCAGTGCATGGCGTAGTGTCATGGCAACGGGGATGGTTGTTCTTGGGTGGGTAACCCATACGCCATCGATCTGATCGAAGGTCTCTAAATCTTTCGGTAGTGTCTGACTGACAATGATGGCGATTTCCGCTTTGGCGGCATGCTGATCTTTTCGAAGTTTTACCAGCCAGCCATCCGACCAGTTTTTGGTGCGTTTGGATTCCCATAATATCGTGCCACACTGCTGTCCGCCTGAACTGACAACCCGTTGCAATACATCGCCGCCAAACTCACCCTTGGCTACCGGCTCGATTTTATCAAACGGAAACTTCGTGCTTAATAGTGATTCCAGCTCAAGTTCCTGTACTTCACCCTGGAGTTGTTGTGAACCTTGTTCGGCCTTGCGTTTTAGTTCTTCGATTTGTTTTTGCATTGAGGTGATGGTTTGCTCCTTTTCCATCACCTTGAGTTTCATTTGTTCTTCAGTTTCCTTGCGGGCCTGTTCACGTGTGGCATCGAGCCCTTCCTGCACACGCTTTTCAACGGTAAGTTCGAGTTCACGCCTGGCATCGTCCAGTTCACGTTGTTTGCGGATGAGTTCGACCTGCGCCTTCTGGGCTTCGGCGAGTTTTACATCGCGTTGTTTCAAAACATCCTGAAGATCGGTGATTGCTTTAGTCTTTTCTTCTAAGTCGGTTGCCGCAAGCAGTTTTGCCTTCTTTGCTTCTTCCCCGGCTATTCTGGTACGGTCTTTCTTTAATTGCTCTGCAACCTGATTGGCCACCTGTTCATCAAGTTTGATCTTTTCATCCGCCAGGCGTTTCTCTTGTTCTCGTATGGCTTGCTCACGTTTGGCAACATCACTGTCCTTCCGGGTTAATAATTCCTCATACTGCTGGCGGGTGGCCTCAATTAACGGCGCAGCGAGTGACTCAGTAAGTTTGATCTCGGTTTTACATTTGGGGCAGGTTATGGTTGGTTCAGTCATATTTACCTCCCTATAGGGCTGAATATATTTCCCCACACAGTTCCAGCTAGTTCGATATTAGCACATAATTTATTCTCAATATGCGCGAGAAGTCTTCTGTATTACTGGCGACTCCGCTGATTGATTTGAGATAATATTTTTTGCTGAAAACGCAATATTAAAAAGTAAATCTATAATAAAGAGATTCGTATCTACCCGCGATTATCCAAGGCAGGAGATGCCAAGCTACGGACAAAATTATATATGGCTGCGGAAGATGCTATCTTTGTCCCTGCAGTCGTGTTTCCCAAGTGCCGCATCAGGCGTTGTTTCAAAAGACTCAATCCATTATGCACACAACTGGCCTGCCGTTGTGGATCATGCAATGCACACTTTGCTTAAGCCCAGACGATGGTCCACCTGCCGTAGCAGCAACACACTACTACCCTATCGGAGTTGATGTTACCGCCCTGAGTGTGGCTGCTACTTGACTTCGTTATAGGGCTGGAAATTCAAAGCTGTTTTGGGTACAGTTGTTACGGGCAAGCCTCCTCCTGATTCGTTGCTAACAAATTGTATTATATAGGATTAAAGGGATTTTGCCCTGTTCTTTCGTGCAATATATCAGGCTTGAACGTGCTCCATGAACTGTTTAAATAAGAATACCTGTCTTATAAGCCTGAAAATGCTGACCGTTTTCTTTATGGAGATATATCAAATGACCCGGAAACCCAAACCTTATCCTTTCATTAGAAATATGAAAAAAATCACTATGCTTTTAGTTCTGGCAATAGCGTTTTCTCTGCTAAGCAGTGGTGCAAATAACAGTTATGCGGCTGAAGTATTACGCATTTTAGGTTGGGAGGGGTATTTTCCTAAAGAAAAGATAGATGAATTTGAGAGTTATATCACAAAAAAATATGGCAAGGCCATATCGATAAAAATACAAACCGCCACTGATGAACAAGATTTTTTTAATGCAATCCGTGGGCAAACGTCAGATGTTGTGTTGGCCACACATAACTATCTCAAAGATGAGAGGTTTAACTATATTAAAAATAAAATGATATTGCCGATTAATCTAGAGAATGTTCCGAATTATTCGACACTGATCCCAGCATTTCAAAAAATGGAAGCCCATGTTGACGACGGATTGGTCTTTAGTGTGCCGTTTATCGCTGGCCCATATGGTCTCTATTATAACGCGGACATCGTTAAGCCCGAGCCTGAAAGTTGGAGCATATTCTGGGATGAACGCTATGCAGGACAATATGCGGTGTCGTTAGAGAGTTATGAAAATAATGTGTATATCACGGTCATGGGACTAGGAAGGGACATGAGAAACAAGGATAATTTTACCATCAAGAATATTATGAACAGTGAATTTACATCTAGACTGAATGCTCTCGCTAAAAATGCCGATCACCACTTTGAAATATATGAAAAAGCAGAAAAAATAGAAAATTTGGCGTTTTCGACCGGATGGGGGGCAGCATTGGGTGAACTTAACAAAAAGGGGAAAAACTGGAAACTTGCTAATCTATCCGAAGGGTCAATGGGCTGGGTTGACGGCTTTGTGATTGGAAACTCACTGGCTCGAGATGATAACCAGCGAGATTATCAATTTCTAAAAAAAGTCGCGGAAGAATGGATGAACTTTACACTAAGCCCAAAATTTCAATTGGATGTTTCCATTCGTTTTTGGTCTGCATTCCCCACAAATTTAAGTGTCAAGCCGCTATTAACTGCTGAAGAAATAACCTCTCTTCATTTAGATGACCTGAATTATTTTGAGGAGAATCTTATTCTTTTTCCCACGTTAACAAAAAGGCAAAGAAATGGAATGAAAAAAATATGGGAAAAAGCATTAAAAAAATAACATCAGGGAAAAAGCATTCGGACTAAGCCCAAAGTCAAAGTACTGATGATACAGGCGCGTGTTCATTGGCACTGGGATAGAGACGGGCTTTAACGTCTAAAGTCACTATAAATGGCGCGGTCAAAGTCATTCCCTGTATTGCAGGGTAGTTTAGCAAATGAAGGGTATACAGATTAATACTTGAATTGCTCAACTAACTCCCTCAGACGTTTGCCATGTAGAGCAAGTTTCTCACCGGCCGCAGTGGTTGTATGAATATCCTCTGCTGATCTTTCTATGATATCTGAAATCTGCTCGATACTTTTATTGATTTGTTCTGAAACGAGGGATTGTTCTTCTGCGGCGGATACGATCTGTGTATTCATATCGTTGATAATACTGACGTGACCCACGACGGTATCCAGGTGATGTTTGGTTGTCTGGGAGGAATCAACTGAATTCCGGCTTCCGTCAATACTGTGTTTCATGGCAGATACTGCTTTTTTTGCACCATCCTGCAATCGTTCGATCATATCATGGATCTGTTGTGTATTTTGTTGTGTAGAACTGGCCAGATCCCTTACCTCACTAGCGACAACAGCAAAACCGCGTCCCTTTTCGCCGGCACGCGCTGCTTCAATAGCGGCATTTAAGGCCAAAAGGTTGGTTTGTTCTGAAATTCCCCGAATTACGCTGGTCACAGAACTGATATTGTTAGCTTCTTGTTCCAGGTTTTGAATGATGTTTGCAGCGTTTTCGATTTCGTCAACCAAAGAGTTAGCGGTTTCTACTGTGCTCATCAAAACATTACTGGCTAAAGCAACTTCTTCATTTGCATGGTCTGTTTCTTTGGCCGTGTTGACCGTATGTCTTACCACTTGCAGGGCGGTAGTACTCATTTCAGTGATCTCCACTATCGTCTTGTCTTTTGCCTGACGTAGCTTTTCCAGACTCTCTTCATTAGAGCAAACAATTTTTTCTAATTGGTCGACTTCTTCCAATATGATCTTTGAGGTATTGGAAACATCTCCTATGGATATCTGTATTTTTTTTACGAATTGATTAAATGCATCGGCGAGGATAGATAATTCCTTACTTTCATTTTTATCCAGATCCAGACGTGCGGTCAGATCGCCTTCTCCCATTGCAATATCCTGCATGGCGAAGCTAATCTTCTGTAATGGAGTGATAACGATTTTGCGCATAATAAGCATAATTACCATCATCAGCACTGCGTCCAGTATTAATGTTTGGGTAATCATTGCGGTGGCGTACATCTTCAGTTGTGCCTTTAATGGGGAATTATCAATATGCAGAACAAGTTCACCGACTTTATTTATCGCTCCATTATCATCAAACAGAATTTCTTTACGCTTTACAATACCTTTGAAATCCGGGTCTATGGTTTCACGGTTGACAAACCCTTGTTCGGTTTTTAGTCGGCCGGTAATTTCCCCGCTTATATCGACAATATAGATGGCATGGATCATCTCTGCTTTTGCGTCTGCCTCAATAATTTTGACGGTTTGCTCTGTATCAAAATTCCACATCGCCGCAGGTAAGCTTATATTCAGGCGACCTATAAGGTCCTGGGTGTATTTATCCAGTTGTGCGTAGAGCAAACGTGAATTAGATTGATAGTTATAAAAGCCGAATAGACAAAGTACCGCAGTCGTCATCAGCAGGATATACAAGGTTGTTCGGAAAATAATTGATTTTTTATTCACTTTGAAAAGTTATTCCGTATCACTAATGTTATAAAATCGTTGCCTTAAATATCTATGCACATTATGTCTAGAAGCTGTATCGGCATCTAAACATCAATATTTAGAACAATTTACCGAGCGCAAGCCTGAATAGGACGATATAGAAAGGACTACCGGATGAAAGTGACGAATTATTGAGGGTAAATCAGCCATAGCGGGCTTTACCCGGCATTCAGTGAGGCAAAATCGGCGTTGCAAGCGGAGTGAGGTTTCACTTCCATACAGATTTTACGCCAGAAGTCACTTTAAAAAGACCTGAATGATTGAATTTTAACCACTAACCCGGATATCGCACAAGCACAGCGGAGCTACCATTACATTCAACCTGGAATCCGCAGTTGGGCCGGTTTTTTGCTAGATAACATGTTGGAAAATTTGTTCCAAACATTTTCACCCGAATATATCCTATATTCGTCCTCGGCAATTGCTCCTGCATTGCTCTATTACGTCACATCCATGTGACTATGATTCGTTCTACCTCGAGAACGTGTTGCCTCCCGTAGTGATGTTTGACCTGTGGTGGGCGGTTCATGCAAGCAGTTTGGACCCGGCGTACATACGTTATGGCAGTTCCACCGGTGCTAACAAGCCGCCACGTTGTGATTTCAATGTTTGGAGGATAAAACTGACTGATTATGAATTCATATCCACTGCCACGCTGCAAATTGATGTTTATTTACAACCTGTTACGATGTGGAATTATTCGATACTGACTTCGATGGCATTATCGACGACTCTTACTTTGTATGAGGGTACTGACTCCACCTCACCCACTTATTTACCAGTACATACATTAAAATCCCAGGTATGTAATGGGCACGTAACGAGACATTCTTCTACATTATAGAAACCATCCGCCTAAGGATCGCCTTGATATTTTCAAGCAGGAGCACCCGATCGGATTCATCCGCCAGCGCACCGATATGAGTATGAGGATCTACCTGTTTACTGATTCGATCTTGGCATCGGTGAGTAAACTTCGCAGGTCATTTTTCATTACAACCTCCAGATAGTACTATTCTTATGTTGTCTATATAAAATGAGGATGAACTAATCATAAAAAGTCCATTCCATCGCTACTTATAACAGGATATTTTTGATTTTTATCTAGATGGAATCACATCACGAATTTAATAAATATCTAAGTAACTGAGGTATTTATCGGGAAATCAGTTTATTGGCATAATCAGTATCGGCCATTGCATTATCAATGGAATATTGTCAATCTTAAAGATTAACTTTTGTTGATAAACTATCAGGAAACATCATGTCACAAGCCACCAGGACCGTAAATTGAAGACCCTGGAGACATTACGCCAGGCTCTTGCTAATAACCAAACCACAAGCCGCGATATTATCGAAGAATGTCTTGCCAGGATCGAAGACAAAGAGGGGGAAGGCAGTCGCGCCTTCATCCATGTTGATCCCGCGGCAGTACGATCAGAAGCGGATGCCATGGATCGATTACGCAATAATGGTGCAGAACCATCACCCTATGCAGGGATACCCATATCAGTTAAAGATCTTTTTGACATCCAGGGACAGAAAACACTGGCTGGTTCCAGGGTCCTGGCTGATAGTCCACCGGCAGTAAAAGATTGCGCTGCTGTTGCCCGCTTACGTACAGCAGGGTTTATCATCATCGGCCGAACCAATATGACCGAATTCGCCTACTCTGGCCTCGGGCTCAATCCACATTATGGAACTCCAAAAAATCCATATGATCGACACTCACAGAGAATTCCCGGAGGTTCCTCATCGGGGGGCGCGATTTCAATTACCGACGGTATGGCTGCTGCTGCCCTGGGGACTGATACCGGCGGTTCGTGTCGTATACCTGCTGCAATGTCCGGCATCGTAGGTCTCAAACCTACGGCTGCACGTATTCCAACAGATGGCGTTATTCCTTTATCTACCAGCCTGGACTCCGTAGGTATGCTGGCATACAGCACAAGATGTTGTGCGATTCTGGATAGCATTCTCAGCGCTGAAGAGGATTTGTCGATGCCAGCACCGATAGATCCCGAAGAGATACGGTTTGGTGTTGTCACTGATTATGTTTTGGACGATATGGATCATAATGTTGAATCAGCGTTTACAAATGCTTTATCAAAATTGAGGCAAAAGGGGATAGAAGTTGCCGATGTTCCATTTCCGGAACTCTATGAAATTTCGACCAGCTTAACAAAAGGAGGACTGTCCGCCGCCGAAGCCTATGCCTGGCACCGCTCTCTCCTGGAAGGGAACATGGACAAATATGATCCCCGGGTCAGTGCGCGGATAATACGAGGGCAGGAACAAAGTGCGGCCGACTATATCGATTTATTGAATGCCAGATGCGAATTGATCAAAAAGGCGGAAACAGTGTTTTCATCTTTTGATATCCTGGTTTTCCCGACCGTGCCCATTATTGCACCTCTGTTTAGCGAGCTTGAAAATGATGATGACTATGCAAGGATAAATTTGTTGGCACTCCGGAATCCGACAGTTACCAACATTCTGGATAGATGTGCTATTTCAATCCCTGTACAAGAACCAGAAACCGCTCCTGTTGGACTCATGTTAATGGGGGAAAACGGTGCCGACCGAAATTTACTGTCAGTGTCGATAGCTGTTGAAGCTATCGTCCGCGATTTCAGCCAAGCATAGTTAACTCCTCGATATTATATTTATGACTGATGATACGATTAAGTACCGGCCCAACCGGCAATAATCAACCGCCGAACAGGGGATTCCCCCGTAGTTTCTCCGTGCCTGGATACGAGTGTGAGATGCAACTCAACTTCGGATGACATTATTATGTTATTTTCTCCCTAAACCGGGTCGAAGTAATGGTTTTCCAGCAGCACACAACCTCCTTCTGATTTAAACGCTCCGTGATGAACACCGGCTGGTCTGATCTTCCCCGTTTTAACGGACACATCGTTAAGCACTGTTTTTCAATCACCAGGCATTTGGATAAGATCCGGACATGCCGGGGGGATGATTGGTATAACAGGACCGCAATGGAATATTTTAATGGCTATCGATCATTTGGATGAAGGAGGAGGTGTGTCAGTGATTGAGATCGCCAACAAACTTCACGTGAATTCAACCTTTGTTATCGCCCAATCAAAGATCATGGGAAAATCCGGCCATTTACGGCGTGTTACTGCAAAATCCGATCATCGGATCGTGCTGGTCTCATTGAGACAGACAACAATAAATAAATTGAATGGTTTTTATAAACAAAGAAAACAGGTAAATAAAATGGTGTTTGGTCATTTTTTCAGCGAGAGAATTTCGCCGCATGGCCAATCAAAATGAAGGAATTCGTATACGCGTTGAACAGTCGCTTGACGAGTTAGATAGTGATATGAAATAACAATCATATTGACGATCCACAATGTATAATCAACTCTTAATCGCCGATCTTGCATTGGTGGACTCTTTGGTCAAGTATTTTTTCGAAATTGACAGGTCTCAATCGAGGCTGCTGAAGTATTCGATAACCTCGGATTTCATTACCACATCACCATATTTACTGTCGATATCGAACAAATTTGCCTCGTGAGGATCCGGATGACGATCTCCTACACAATCACGGACCACAATTGTGCGGAAGCCGTGTTGAAGAGAATCGACTGCCGAAGCACGAATGCAGCCGCTGGTCGAGCATCCAATTAGTATAGCGGTATCGACTCCCATGGCAGTCAGTGTTGAAGCCAGACTAGTACCAAAGAATGCACTGGCATAATTTTTAGTGATGATGGTTTCTCCTTCAATCGGTAACACTTCATCACAAGTCTCTGCCAGGGGATCCCCTTCCACCAGGCATTTCAACGCAGGTACTTTTCTGATCCAGACACCGCCGTCTTCAAAAGTATGTGGGTTATAGCGAACCATGGTATGGATTA
>JADFPU010000009.1 GCA_022562175.1 Pseudomonadota bacterium
CCTAGAATCCGCAGTTGGACAGCGTGTAGAGTAGTTCTGTTTGCTTGGCTGGCGTAGTGAAAAATCGAGCTAATGGCCGCTCCCTTAGTGAGTTTTTTCACATAGCCAGGCGGGCAAACAGGGCTGCTATACATGCTGTAGCGCCTTCACCCATTCGGTGAATCCAAATAATATGTAATGAGATATGCTTATCATCATCTTATGTTCAACTCGTAGCGGTTAACTGCGGATTCTAGGATAATGTTCACCAACTGTCCTCAATGCCACAGGCAATTTCGTATTCGTGCTACGCAGTTATCCGTTGCCGACGGACAGGTCAAGTGTGGTTATTGTGGTCAGCAATTTAATGCAATCGAGCGCCTGCATGATAAACCTCTAGCACCGCAAAAACAGCCTGTTGCCGTTGTGCAGGCACGTAAAGAGCTTGATCAGGAGCCACAGTTTGATATTCCAGGCTCAAATGAAACGACTGTCGAAACGGTAACGCCTGAGCCCCCGCCAGAGCAGGATAGCCTGTCCACTGAGGTCCCTGAGTTTGAAACAGAGCTTGAAACCAAGCATGGGCCGGATGTCGAACAGACGGCATTATCAGGTCAGCAGGCGCAGGCATCTGCATATATGTTTTCTGAAGATTTGCTTGACGACAAGCCCTCAGGCAGCGGTTTTGTCAACAGAGTGCTGTGGGCCTTGAGTACCTTGCTGGTCGCGGTCGTATTAGTCGCCCAGCTAGTATGGTTTAACCGGGATGCGTTAATCAGTCGTTATCCAGAGATGCTGCCCTGGCTGCAGGATATATGTGCACGGTGGCATTGTGAGCCAATCCGCTATCGTAATGTCTCAGCCATCAAGCTCATTAACCGCGATGTCAGAGACCATCCGCGTTACAAACAGGCCTTGCTGGTCAATGCCACGATGGCCAATCAGGCACATCGCACGCAACCATTTCCTGTTGTGCAACTGATCTTGTATAACGATAACGGTAGATTAATAGCGCACCGGCAATTTAATCCGGTAGATTATCTTGACAGGAGCATCGACATCAATCGTGGCATGCAGCCGGATGTATCGGTACATTTTGTACTGGAGGTAATTGACCCGACAGAAGATGCGGTAAGTTTTGAATTCAAATTTCTTTGACGCTGTAAAAAAAAGCAGGAATCAGGCCAAAGTTTCCTGCATTATTTAAATTATTCGCTTTCTTCTGGATGCGATCCTCGCTATTATCGACTGGTCGTTTTTTAACCGCCAGCAGTATAAAAATATAACGAGCGGTATGTATGTCGCATGAGAATTGGCTCCCATTTACTTCGTAATAATCTAATTCTTGCCCCGCTGGCAGAGGTGACTTACAGACCTTTCCACCAGCTTTACAGAAAGTTGGGCGCAGGCATGGCTGTGTCGGAAATGATTAGCTCGAATCCGGATTCAAAGGCATTTCATGCCCGGATAAATCGGCTGGAACAAAGTGAGGAGCAACTACGCATGGTTGTAAGTTATTTTGATGTATCTCAACAGAGGGATCTTGTCGCATGACTACAACAGGATCAAGCAAGCAGGTCATAACGACCAGTAAAAAATCAACTAATGGTTTGAGTGACTGCGCCAAGCAGACACTGGAGAAATATTTTGAAGACCTGAAAGGTCACCAGGCCAATGGCCTGTATGATCTGTTTATGGCGCAGGTGGAGAAACCCTTGTTTGAAGTTGTTATGAAACATACCCGAGGTAATATGAGCCGGGCGGCTGAGCTACTCGGACTGAACCGGGGTACTTTACGTAACAGGCTGAAGAAGTATGGGCTGGATAAATAAAAACTGCTGCAATTGAAATCGGTTTTTATTTTCGGCAGTCACCCGAGTATATAAAAAACTCAAAGAAGAAATTAAAATGTCCGTTGTTAAGCGTGCCCTCGTCAGTGTTTCGGATAAAACCGGTATCGTAGACCTCTGTAAATCACTCAGCAGCCTTGGCATCAGCATCCTCTCCACAGGCGGTACCGCACGTTTACTGGAAGATAATGGCGTTAATGTTATAGAGGTATCAAGCTATACGGGCTTTCCGGAGATTATGCATGGCCGGGTCAAAACCTTGCATCCCAAAGTACATGGCGCCCTGCTGGGTAGGCGCGGCATAGACGATGAGGTGATGGCTGAGCATGGTATTGAGCCGGTCGATCTGGTGGTAGTAAATCTCTATCCCTTCGAGGCAACAGTGAGCCGGGCAGATTGCACACTGGCCGATGCGATTGAAAATATTGATATAGGCGGGCCCGCCATGCTGCGCTCTGCTGCCAAAAATCATGCCCATGTCGGCGTAATGGTAGACACTGCTGACTATGCAACGGTTTTAACCGAGCTCAGGGAGTGTGATTGCAGTCTGAGCGATGCCACACGTTTTTCTCTTGCGCAGAAGGTGTTTGCCCATACTGCCAATTATGATGCCTCTGTATCCAATTATCTTGGCAGTATAGATGAGACTGGCAAACATTTAAATTATCCGCAGACCTATACTATACAGTTCAGCAAGTTGCAGGATTTGCGCTACGGTGAAAATCCCCATCAAACAGCAGCCTTTTACGGGCAGGCAAATGCACCTGCCGGAAGTCTGGCAACTGCCAGACAGTTACAGGGTAAAGCTTTATCCTACAATAATATTGCGGATACCGATGCGGCGTTGGAATGCGTTATGTCCTTGCAGGCGCCGGCATGCGTCATCGTCAAACACGCTAACCCCTGTGGTGTCGCTGTGGCTGAAAACATACTTGCTGCATATAAAAAAGCCTATATGACTGATCCCACCTCAGCGTTTGGTGGCATTATCGCTTTTAATCGTGCTCTGGATGAAGCAACCGCCCGTGCAATCATTGATCAACAGTTTGTGGAAGTAATTATCGCACCGGATATTCAGCAGCAGGCATTAACGGTTAGCGCAGAAAAACAGGCAATACGTGTATTGGCATCAGGCGTGCGTGAGCAATCAATCCAGCAGCTGGAATTGAAACGAGTCAGTGGTGGCCTGCTCATACAAGATAGCGATAACGGCAGCATCACAAGAGACGATTTAAAAATTGTTAGTAAACGTATGCCGTCCGATCAGGAACTGGATGATCTTTTGTTCGCCTGGCAAGTAGTTAAATATGTCAAATCCAATGCCATCGTCTATGCAAAAGCTGCCCAGACCATAGGCATTGGCGCCGGCCAGATGAGTCGGATCTATAGCGCACGGATAGCTGCTATCAAGGCAGCTGATGAGGGGTTGCAGGTAAAGGGGTCTGTCATGGCCTCTGATGCCTTTTTTCCGTTTCGCGATGGTATCGATTCAGCAGCTGAAGCAGGCATAACAGCCGTCATTCAACCAGGCGGCTCGATTCGGGATGAGGAAGTGATCAGCGCAGCAGATCAGCACGATATGGCTATGGTATTTACCGGCATGCGTCATTTCCGCCATTAGATGGGCATCTTTTGGGTAACTTCTGCGTTGTAAGCATCGCTACACTGCTCATTTATCAGTTGGAATAGATTATGAAAGTATTGATTGTGGGTGGTGGTGGGCGTGAGCATGCCCTGGCCTGGAAGGCGGTGCAATCAGCGGATGTTGAGATCGTTTATGTTGCGCCAGGCAATGCCGGCACAACACTGGAAGCGGATGTTGAGAATGTATCGATAGCGGCAGAAGATATCGATGGTTTAAAAAAGTTTGCCCAGGATAATAAAATCGACCTGACTATCATAGGGCCGGAAGTGCCCCTGATTGCCGGCATCGTTGATGTCTTCACCGAAGCCGGTCTGCGTTGTTTTGGGCCCAGCAAAAAGGCGGCAATTCTGGAAGGATCAAAATCCTTTAGCAAGGAGTTTCTGCAACGACATAATATCCCGACAGCCGACTACGGTAGCTTTACTGATCTGCAGCAGGCTACTGACTACATCAGGGAAAAAGGCACGCCGATCGTGGTAAAGGCCGATGGGCTGGCCGCGGGTAAAGGCGTACTGATTGCTGAAACAGAGCAGCAGGCGATTGCTGCGGTCACCGATATGCTGTCAGGGAATAAGTTCGGTGATGCCGGTCATCGTGTCGTTATTGAGGAATTTCTGATCGGTGAAGAGGCCAGTTTTATTGTGATAAGCGATGGTGAACATATCTTGCCGCTGGCCAGTTCTCAAGATCACAAAGCAAGGGATGAAGGCGACAAGGGGCCTAATACCGGCGGTATGGGGGCTTACTCACCGGCCCCTGTGGTGGATGAGACGATGCACCAACGTATCATGCGTGAGGTCATTGAGCCGACAGTTGCCGGGATGCGTGCTGAAGGAAGAACTTACCTTGGTTTCTTGTATGCCGGCGTGATGATTATGCCTGACGGTACTCTCAAAGTACTGGAATTTAACTGTCGATTCGGTGATCCGGAGACACAGCCGATCCTGTTGCGTTTAAAAAGCGATCTGATCCTGTTATGTAACAAAACACTGGATGGTGAGTTAGATACTGTTTGCATAGAATGGGATAAGCGCCCTGCCCTGGCAGTGGTGTTGGCTGCCAAAGGTTATCCGTCGGCTGTCAGCAAAGGAGATGTTATTCAAGGACTGGCAGAGAAATTCGACGACAATATCAAAGTTTTTCATGCCGCTACGATGCAAAAAAATGGCGATGTGGTGACAGCAGGTGGGCGCGTGTTATGTGTGGCGGCATTAGGAGAAAATGTTACTGCAGCAAAACAGCATGCTTACGAGACGATAAAAAAGATCAATTGGCAAGGAATGTTCTATAGGAATGATATCGGTCACAGGGCTGTTATGCGCGAGCACAATTAGTTGCATTTTTTCTGCAGAATAACTGATTATTACCTGAAACATAATTTCCAGTTGTATTTAACCCTGTATACATAGGATAATTACCGTGCCTGGAGAAACACAGATGCAGGTGAAAACATTATTAGCCGTTGTCATATAAAGTGAGACGAAGGCTTATTTCAGTAATAAAACCACACGTTAAAAATCAGACTTTAAGGAGACACCATGGCGAAAAAACCTGTTGCTATAGCAACCAAACAAACTAAATCCCAGATCCTCAGTGATCTTGCTGACGATACCGGACTGACAAAAAAACAAGTCGCTGCCGTTCTAGACGCAATGGCCGCACTTTCTCACCGTCATCTCAAGAAAAATGGATCCGGCGAATTTACTGTCCCATCACTGGCAATAAAGTTGCGCCGTGTGGTGAAACCTGCGCGTAAAGCCCGCAAAGGCATCAACCCGTTCACCGGTGAGGAAATCATGATCCAGGCAAAACCTGCAACAACAGGTGTTCGTGCGACAGCCATGAAGGCATTAAAGGATGCCGTTGCCTGACTTAGAGAAGCATCCAGCCAACGATTCTACGGAGCCATTTACCTTAAGCCGGTAAATGGCTCTTTTTTATGCAGCTGTTACCACGACAGGAAATTTTGCAGTAGCTGCAGACCTGCGCGTTGGCTTTTTTCAGGGTGGAACTGGACCGCGAATAAATTATCGCGGGCAACGGCAGAGGTAAAATCAACAACATAATCTGTGCTTGCTGCAATATCCGCTTGCAGCTCTGGTTCTACATAAAAGCTGTGTACGAAATAGAATCTTTCCTGATCTGCTATGCCCTTCCATAAAGGGTGAGCTTGTGTCTGGCTGACATTGTTCCAGCCCATGTGAGGGATCTTGTAGACATCGCCATTTTCATCGCGTGCTGCATCAGCGAATTTGACCACTTTGCCAGGTATAATGTTCAACCCGGATACGCCACCATCTTCATCGCTCTCGCGCATCAAGGTTTGCAGGCCCATACAAATTCCGAGAAAGGGTTTGTTTATAATACACTCACGCAGGACAGCATCCAGTCCTTTGTCGACTAAACTTCCCATACATTGGCCGATGGCTCCCTGTCCGGGGAATACTACACGATCAGCAGCCAGTATCCGTTCAGCCTGATCACTGACGATGATCTTCTGACTGCCTTCGGCAACGTGTTCGAGTGCTTTGCAGACCGAGCGCAGGTTGCTTGCGCCGTAGTCAATAATGGCAACGGTATTCATGACGCGTAATTAAGAGACTTATAAGACGCCTTTTGTAGAAGGTAATATACCTTGCATGCGTTCATCGACTTCTACAGCCATTCGCAAGGCACGGCTAAATGCCTTGAAGATTGTTTCAGCGATGTGGTGAGCATTGCGCCCGCGAATATTATCAATGTGCAAGGTCACCTGTGCGTGATTGACAAAGCCCTGAAAAAACTCAGACAGGAGGTCAATATCAAATTCACCCACACGCGCACGGGGGTAATCGACATTATAGTTAAGTCCGGGACGACCAGAACAATCCAGCACCACTCTTGACAAGGCTTCGTCCAGAGGCACATACGCATGCCCGTATCGTCGTATGCCTTTTTTATCTCCCAGAGCTTTAGCAAAGGCCTGTCCAAGGGTGATACCAACGTCTTCAACCGTGTGATGTGCATCGATATGCAGATCACCTTTGGCCTTGATATTAAGGTCGAACGCACCATGACGGGCAACCTGTTCCAGCATGTGCTCGAAAAATGGTATGCCAATATCCAGTTCTGCGTTGCCTGTGCCGTCAAGGTCAATAACAACACTTATCCGGGTTTCCCTGGTCTGTCTGTCAACAGTCGCTATACGTTTGCCACTCATTTTGTTCATCTTCAACAGGATTTAATAACTTGTTAAACAACGTCTCTTTACTAAACTTTTCGCAGTTTAGAGGATGTACTATGACAAATACAGATATACTGTCTTGATGGATGAAATTGATATTAATGCGGTTAAAGAATATCTACTTGGATTACAGCACCATATTTGCTCATCCATTGAGGGACTCGATGACAAGCAAGACTTTAACGAAGATCGCTGGCAACACGAACAAGGTGGTGGCGGTCTCTCGCGTGTATTGAGCAATGGCCATATTTTTGAGCAGGCAGGCATAAATTTCTCGCATGTGCTGGGCGCCAGCCTGCCAGGCTCAGCGACGGCCCAACGCCCGGAGCTTGCCGGATACGGTTTTCAGGCCATAGGCGTGTCTCTGGTCATGCACCCGCATAACCCCTATGTCCCCACTACCCATATGAATGTCCGGTTTTTTCTTGCAGAAAAGCAGGGCCGTGAGCCGCAATGGTGGTTTGGTGGCGGTTTCGACTTGACACCCTATTATGGCTTTGACGAAGATGCTGAACATTGGCATCAGCAGGCTTACGATGCATGCAAGGACTTTGGTGACAATGTGTATCCGCGTTATAAAAAATGGTGCGATGAGTACTTTTATTTAAAACATCGGCAGGAGCAGCGTGGTATTGGCGGCCTGTTTTTTGATGATTTGAATGAATGGGGGTTTATCCGATGCTTCGATTTTATGCGCAGTGTCGGTGATCATTTCCTGCCCGCATATCTTCCTATTGTTGAGCGTAGAAAAGACACGTCCTATATAAAAAAACAACGGGATTTCCAGTTATACCGGCGCGGTCGTTATGTGGAGTTTAATCTGATCTATGATAGAGGAACCTTGTTCGGCCTACAATCGGGCGGACGAACAGAGTCCATCCTTATGTCTCTGCCGCCGCAGGTGCGCTGGCAATATAACTGGCAACCGCAGCCTGGCACAGAAGAAGCAAACTTGTATGAGAAATTTCTTAAACCCAGAGAGTGGTTAAAGGGCTAAAGCGATCTTTTTTACAGGTGATATGCAGTGACATGAACATACCGTGATGATAGAGATCGGATATCTTTACTTGTCGCTTGATTTGATTTGGAAGATCAACACGAATTGAAGTGCCTGGTTTAGCCTGGCAGGCTGCGTTTGCTGCTAAGCCAGCGTAACAAGGGTTGCCATTGTTCCCGATCATACAACGTCTTGGCAGGGGCAAACTCGAAGATGCTGAGGCCCTTCTCGGCTGCCTTGATGTAGTTCTGGCTGGACCTTAAGACCGTCATATAGGGTAATTTTTGGCCGTTTGGCAGTTTCATTTTGTCGAGATAGTAGTCCAGCTTTGCCGCCGCAAGCGTATCTTCCCTGACGCGATTTGCGACAGTCGCCAGTTTTATCTTGCGCTTGATCAGTTTGCGCAGGGAATACAGCTCATCGATAAAATGCTCTGCGGCACGGATATCTATTGGCGAAGGCATCAATGGGATGACCATGGTCTGGCCGAGCCGGACGTAATTTGCCAACCTTTGTCCATGGGTTGCTGCCGGGGTATCGATAACAATAACGTCTGTGTTTCTGGGAACATGAAGCTTGCCGCCACGAATAGAGGCATCGTAGATTTCTGTTGCGCTCGATGGACGAATGGAGAGCCAGTCCCTGCTTGAACCCTGCGGATCACAATCTGCCAGGGCAACACGTTTACCCAGTTGCGCGAAGTAACCGGCAATATTTGTTGCCAGCGTGCTCTTGCCACAGCCTCCCTTGGAGTTGAGAACGAGGATGGAGTGCATGGTGTTACTCCTTATTATTTTTCCGCTGTAGGCTTTCTATTCTCGGACGAACTCCAAGTATAGCCTGTCTGCCGGTTGCTTACAGTAGCGATTTCAGCAGTTATGGTGCATCGCATCATATTTGTACGCAATGATGGGGGCTTTGTTTTATTTGTTTTTTGTTTCCATCATGGCCTGGATCACCGGGTTCAGGATCAGTTGCATGGAAAAAATCTTCTTGCCGGCAGGGATGACGATGGTGTCGGGACTGGACATAAAAGAGCCCTCCAGCATTTCCAGCAGGTAGCGGAAATCAATCGGGATCTTTTTCCGGTTTCTGATGTGGATGACGGAAAAACTCTCGTCATTGGTTGGATTATGAGTCGCCGCAAAAGGATTGGAAATGTCCACCGTCGGGACACGCTGGAAGTTTATGTCCGTTTTTGAGAACTGCGGTGTAATGTAATGAACATAATCATGCATCCGTTCAAGGATCATCTTGGTGGCGTCCTCGGTCGAGTAACCGCGGATGTCACGATCACGCTTGATTTTTTGTATCCATTCCAGGTTAATAATAGGCACCACACCGATCAGCAGATCAACATATCGGGTAATGTTAACCTTGTCGGTGACCAGGCCACCATGTAATCCCTCATAAAACAGCAGATCCGTATTGTCCGGTAATGCTTCCCACGGGGTCAATGAGCCGGGCGGATAGCCATGCTGTGTAGCTTCTTTTGCGTTGTGGATGTAATAACGTCGCTGTCCCTGGCCGGTCTCTGAATAGCCCTTGAAAAATGCCTGCAGTTCCGTATACAGATTGCCTTCAGGGCCAAAGTGCGTGATAACCTTGCCTTCTTTTTCAGCCTGTTTGACCTTCTCATCCATATCGTGGCGGTTATAGCGATGGAAGCTGTCCCCTTCGATAATGGCCGGCTTGATACCCTGGTCCCTGAATATGTGCTCAAATGCTGTTTTTACATTTGTGGTGCCGGCTCCCGATGAACCGGTAACGGCGATTATGGGGTGTTTTTTTGACATATGACGAACTCGTTCATAGTTATTTATTTGATCATATAGCCTTATTTTGCGTTCAGCATCAAGCAACAATTTCACAGTAGGATATAATCAGGGCCCAGCAAACCTGCTTATGCAATTATAAAAAAATTACAAACCGACATAAAAGCGCGGATGATCTACGCTTATATCTGCGCCTGTTGAGTTATGTGCTGCCTTATTGGCGAGTATTTTTATTATCCCTGCTTGCCTTGGTGATCCTGGCCGCTACGGACCCGGCCATGCCTGCTTTATTAAAACCCCTGCTGGATGGGGCCTTTATTGAAAAAGACCCCGCTATGTTGAGGACAATTCCCTTGTTACTGATCGCGCTGTTTGCGGTTCGTGGCATATCAGCTTATACGAGTAGCGTCTCGATTA
This sequence comes from Pseudomonadota bacterium, assembly GCA_022562175.1. Classification (GTDB taxonomy): domain Bacteria; phylum Pseudomonadota; class Gammaproteobacteria; order Eutrophobiales; family Eutrophobiaceae; genus B75T3L11. The sequence continues at coordinate 9,887 of JADFPU010000009.1, forward strand.
ACTGGCTTGCTAATAAAGTTGTGATGGATCTTCGCGGGGAGATGTTTACACGGCTGTTGAATTTTCAGAGCCAGTATTATGACAGCCATAGTGCTGGCAGCTTAATGTCAAAATTTACCTTTGATGTCACCCAGATCAAGGAAGCCGCAACCACTGCCGTCACGGTATTGGTCAGGGATTCGCTGGCGGTCATTGGTTTGCTCGCCTGGATGTTTTTCATTGACTGGAAAATGACATTAATTGCCCTGATCAGCACGCCTTTTATTATAATGGTTGTATTGATCATACGTCACAGGCTGCGAAAAATGAGTCATCGGGTGCAAGATACCATGGCGGATATACATCAAACGCTAAGCGAAACTATCGATGGGCAACGGATTGTCAAACTTTTCGGTGGCCAGCAACAGGAAACGCAGCGTTTTAAAAAAATCATTAATGATAACAGGCGGTTTACCATGAAATTTGCCATGGCTGCTGCCGCCAGCGGTCCAGCAGTGCAGATGATCGTTGCCATAGCGTTGGCAATTATAGTCTATATAGCCACCGAACAGGCGTTTACTGGTGAGTTGAGTGTCGGTGATTTTATGTCTTTCTTCGCCGCAGTCGCCATGTTACTCGGACCGTTAAAAAGACTGGTCCGTGTCAACGAGTATATTCAACGCGGACTTGCGGGATGTGAAAGTGTGTTTGCTTTGCTTGATGAGCAGATAGAAGTGGATACAGGCACGATCGCACTAGGACGCGCCACCGGTAAGCTTGAGATCCGTGGGCTGAAATATCGGTATCAGGACAGCTCGGCAGAGGTTCTGACAGATATTAATTTACTGATCAAGCCAGGCGAGACGCTTGCACTGATCGGGGCGTCTGGCAGCGGCAAGACCACGCTTGCTAATCTTATACCGCGATTCTACCAGGGTGATGAGGGTGTGATATTTCTTGATGGACACGATATAAACACTATAAGTCTGGCTGATTTACGCGCCAATATCTCGCTTGTTAGCCAGGACATCATTCTATTTAATGACACGATTCGCAATAACATCGCTTATGGCATCAAGCAGGATGCCGATGAAGCAGCTATCATCGCTGCAGCAAAGGCGGCCCATGCGATGGAATTTATTCAGGCCCTGCCTGAGGGACTGGACACCAGGATCGGTGATAAAGGCACGCGTCTGTCAGGCGGACAAAGGCAGCGGATTGCGCTGGCCCGCGCATTACTGAAGGATGCGCCCATCCTTATCCTTGACGAGGCGACTTCAGCCCTGGATACGGAATCAGAGCGACATATACAGGCGGCGCTTGAAGAGATAGGTCGGGATAAAACCTGCATTATTATCGCGCATCGTCTGACGACCATAGAATCAGCGGACAGAATAATTGTTTTGGAAAAAGGCAGGATCGTACAAGCAGGCACGCATGAAGAACTGTCACAACAGCACGGCACTTATGTCCGGTTACATCAAAACCATGCTGCGCTGAACACTCGAAAAGGATAAGCGCCAGTAACTGACTGCGTCACGTTTCAGCTTTTTATGATATTTTTTCCGGTTCGTTTTGCTCTATACATGGCCTTGTCTGCGGCATGGATCAATTGTTCAGCGGTATCGTTTCCCTGCATTTCCGCCATACCGATGGAAACCGTCAGTGAAGGCAGAACAGTTTCATTATCGAGCAAAATTTCTGCATCATTTATGGCTTTGCGAAGACGTTCAGCGATGGTTGCAGCTTCATTGATATCAAGGCCCGGCAGCAATGCAAATAATTCCTCACCGCCATAACGACTCACCATGTCTTCAGGCCGGAGGTTGTGCAATATGGTCCTGGATACCATACGCAGGGCCTGATCACCTGCGATGTGGCCATGCTTATCATTAAATTGTTTGAAGAAATCAATATCGATCATCAGCACGGAAAGAGCTTGTTGATTTGTTGCACAGCGGTGCATGACCCGCTCCAGCATACTGTCCAGCCAGCGGCGGTTATACAGACCGGTAAGTGAATCAACGGTGCTGTTGTACTCATACTCGTTCATGCGTTGCTTGATTTTATCGATGACCATATTACCGTTACGCAAACGGTTGGCAATGACAACTAACATGTTATAGGCGAGGGCGTGTGATTGTTTCACCAGGGTCCATAAAAGTGTTTCTTCTATTATCAGGACTCGAGAATCAACATCTGCAATAACATTCCCCGAAGCGGGCTGGTGATCGATAATGGATATCTCGCCGATACTTTGTCCGGGGCCCAGTACCAGCACGGGGTTTACTGGATCACTGGGTAGATGAACGCGGAAGCAGCCGGACAGGATCAGATACAGATAATGTCTTGATTCGCCCGCATGAATAATCATATCGTTCTGTTTGATTAATTTCAGCGGGCATTTGTTTAATAGCGGAAGAATTTCAGTCAGATCCATGTCATTGAAAATATCCTGCTGACTTAAATCATGAGTGTAGAAAAGCAGGTCATCTTGTGACTTTGTATTTTGATCCGTCATGGTGTTTTTTATGAAGGTTTATTATTTAGAAGGATTAAAGGATCTTACTTGTTGCGTTAAGTGTTGTATTGATTCAGCTTGCCCCCCATAACGGATAGCGACATAAACACGGGTAATCTCGCGAATCTTGGCAGCCAGGTCGCTGCGCTGTTGTATAGCGCGTTTTGCAAAATCTTCAGGTCCTTCGCTGGCGTATCGTTTGATACCGAGTCTGGCCATACGCGCGCAATATTTATCATACAAAATTCTTGCCGCATCGATATGCTTCGGCCTGTTTGTGAATAATAAAAAGGCCACCAACAGAAACACCAGCGTGACGGCAAGGATCAGCCAGGCTATCATTCCCTGCCAGTCCAGTTCTCCGAGGCCGAGCCGGCTAAGCGTGTTAAATTGTTGTCTGGCGTTGTAGCCAAGCACCCATTGGTTCCAATAGTTATTGATCGCAGTGAATGTGTCAAAAACCTGTCGCCATAATTCACGGATAGCGGCATTATTATACAGGCCCAGCGGGATATCGATAATACTGTCTGGCAGAGCACTTTCTATGCCATCGCTGATTCGTGCTGGCGCAACAGCAGCAGTAGGATCCACTCTAATCCAGCCCCGATTACCCAACCAGACCTCTGTCCAGGCATGCGCATCTCGTTGGCGGACAACCAGATAGCCATCAACAGGATTGATAGTCCCGCCCTGGTAACCGGTGACGACGCGGGCAGGAATACCGGCCGCCCGCATCAATATGGTGAAAGCAGCAGCATAGTGTTCACAGAAACCCTGGCGTGTCTCAAACATAAATTCATCAATGCTATCTTTCAAAAGCAAAGGTGGCGCCAGTGTGTAGTAAAACGCCTGCTCATTGAATAAACGTAGTGCATGATTAACGATGTCGGCCTCACTCAGGCCGAGTTCTCGCCAGGAACTACCCAGGGCAATGGTCTTGTTGTGATAGCCATAGGGTAATTGCAGCGCCTCTATCAACTCTGTGTGACTGGCTGTATCGATGCGATAATTTGTGTACGAGGTCAGTGAGTATCGTCTGCGCTCTCGTACCGGCGTTGTGGTTTTAATTTGCAGATCATGACTGAAGAATGCCCCTGCAGGCGCCTGTATCGGCATCTCCAGTCCGTATAACCAGCGCTTGTCAGTCGGCTCAAGCGTGACAGTATACCTGACGGGCGTACCTGACCAGCTGACAGGCGATTGTAGCGGCAGGGGTTTACCGGCCACCCATTTTACCCCATCGGTGAGCCACAGAACCGGACCACGCCAGTAAAGTCTGGATTTGGCTGGCATGGCGTCATGAAAATCAACGCGGAATGCGATCTTGTCCGATAAGATAAGTTGGCTGATCGTACCGGGAGACATTTCATCACTGAGCCCCGACAGACCTGAATGGGTATCATTGGGCATACCCCATAATGGCCCTTGAACTCGAGGGAACAGCAGAAAGATGACTATCAGTAAGGGTAATGATTGTAACAGCATCAGGCCCGATGCAGATAACAATTCACCGCTACCTAGAAAGTTGTCTTTGTCATTAAAGGCGATCAGTGCGGAGATAAAGATGGATACTGCCAGCAGTGAATAAATTGCCGTAAAGAGGGTCTCCGAATAAAAGAAATTGGTCAGGATCAAGAACAGGCCGATGAAGCAGGTGATGTAATAATCACGCTTTTGCCTGGTTTCAAGCAGCTTCATGCCAGCGAGAAGGATCAGCAGTGAGACGCCGGCATCACGACCGATCAGTGTGCCGTAGCTGGCAAGGATGCCGATGATAATCACTATCGCGACAAGCAGTTTCGCCAGAGAGATAAATGAGACAGCCTGGTATTGGGCCCGTTGTACATAAATGGCCAGAAAAACACGCGCAACAGCCATGCTGAAAAACAGCACCGGTATCCACACAGGCACACGCTTGATATGGGGTATCACTGCGAGACAGATGCCCGCTGTCAGCCACAGCAGATCAGGTGGCAGCGATCGGAGCCTGGCTTTAAACCTTGTCAATGGCAAAGCCATAGGTGGCAAGTGCCGCCAGGCACTGATGTTTATGTGAATCACCTTTGCCAAAGTCGATAGTGACTGGCGCAATGTCCAGGCCATAATAAATTCCCTGTTTGTCCGCCTCGATTATCCATAGACACATCTGTGACAGACGTTGTTCCGTGCCGGTCATGTGTTGACATTGACCCCAGTGCAACATCAATTTGTCAGAACCACTGCCGCTGAAATGTTTGACCAACAAGCCTTGCTCGCGCGCCAGCGCTTTCCAGTTGATCTTGCGGATGGAGTCGCCCGGCCGGTAGGGCTTGAAGCCGGTAAAGTCATCAGTGCCGTCATGTACACCTGCCTGCTCCTGTGCATCATGTTCTGAAGCCAAAGGTAGTTGACTGTTGCCTGCAGGCTGTGGATAGACAAGACAACTCTGCCCAGCCTCTACATACGACCATACGCGGAACAGGCCAAGCGGAAAGGTTGAGGTGATCCGTAGCCTGCCAGGCTTTAAAATACCGCGCTTGTGTGCAGGCATGGAAAGGTATTTGCTGATCAGATCGCCAGCATTAACATTGATGCACAGGTTATCAGGGTATGTTTGCCCGGTTTGCTTTTTCGGCCGGTGTTTTGGGCTGACATGGATGTCTATTGCAATCCGCGTCTGGCCCAAACGGTTATCTATTAATAAAGGGAAATATGCGGTTTCTCCAGCGAATACGGGCCGGCTGTCTGCGGCGTTTATCATCAAACCGCGCAAGTTCCGGTAGGTGTGTAGCATACACACCATAAACAGACTGCAGAGCAGGAAGGTGAGCATATAAGACATGCTGTTGTTGTAGTTCACCGCCCCCAGCAGCATGACTATTAACATAGCGCAAAAAATCAGCCCGTAACGCCCTGCAAAGATATAGATCCGTTGGCGGGGAATGTGCTTGCGAGCCGTAGTGTGAGTGACGCTATGTGGCAGGCGTTCCAGCACAAAGGTTTTGGACATGGCAGTAAAGGACTAGAGCGTAGTGGCCAGCGGTTGCTTATGTATGGGTAAGTTTCTGTGCATCAATCTACAGTCCCTGACTGCTGGTTGCTTAATCACGGGATCGGCACCTGACTGATAAGTGATTCAGCGATGGAGGTTGGGGAAGTCGCCGACTGTTCCTGTGCCAGATGTAAGCGATGACCAATAACACTCGGCAGCACAGCCTGAATATCCTCCGGCAGCACATGCCCATGCTCATGCATCAGTGCCCAGGCCCGTGCGCAGCGCAAGATGGCCAGTCCGGCGCGTGGGGACAGGCCGGTAATGTAGTCAGTACAGACCCTGCTGAATTCCAGCAGGTCCTGCAGATAGTCGAGCAGCGCCCCGGCAACATGTATAGTCTTGGCCTGACTTTGCAGGGACTGAAGTTGCTCCGAGCTTAACACCGGAGTGATCTCGGCAAGCAGTTCGCGCCTGTCGCGGCCTTGCAGAAGCTCTCGTTCTGCCGAGCTGTCCGGATAGCCCAGATGCAGACGCATCGTGAAGCGATCCAGTTGTGACTCAGGCAACAGGAAGGTGCCAACCTGATTGGACGGATTCTGTGTGGCAATGACAAAAAATGGACTCGGCAAAGCTCTCGTTTCACCTTCCAGCGTCACCTGATTTTCCTCCATGGCCTCCAGCAAGGCGCTTTGGGTGCGTGGTGTGGCGCGATTCACTTCATCGGCGAGGATCAGCTGGGAGAAAATGGGCCCGGCATGGAAATTAAATAAGCCCGACTGCCGATTGTAGATAGAGCTACCAAGGATGTCAGCGGGCAACAAATCACTGGTAAATTGAATGCGCTGAAAGCTTAACCCCAATGTGTTAGCCAATACATGCGCCAGGGTCGTTTTGCCAACACCGGGGATATCCTCAATCAACAGATGACCGCGTGCGATCAGGCAGGTCAACGCCAGGCGCAGCACGTCCTCCTTGCCGAGGATAATGCTATTGGCTGCGTCAATGACATGCTGCAGTTCGGCCGTTGCGATATAGGTGGTTGATTCTGCTTGAGTGATTGTCATGTTTCCTCTTCATATATAGGGGCAAAATAATGCACTAACGATCAGATTTCTCAACCGGCATCGTACCGCCCTATTTCGCCTGATTTCAAACTATTTGGAATAAGCTTGTTATAGCAGGCTCGATTTTTGCTAGTCTTCAGAATTAATGATTTAATATTAGCGTCACTCGTGCCGACATGATATAGAGGATCAAAGTTTAATAATGACCGCGCAAGACTAGTTGGCTGGCCGGAATCGACCCGAATCTTTTCAGCGGTGGGGAGGAGACTGAAAATTAAGGTAATATTGTCAGTTGTACTAACCGGCACAGCTTTATAATAACAATAATTATTTATTAGTTAGATCAGGGGGTATTCTGTTATTTTGCTCATGCCTGCTGCGTTACTATAGTTGCTGTCCAATCATTCTTTAGCTGTTTTTTTGTAATTGTTTCACAACTTTAGAGGCATTGTGAGTGATCTATAAGAATAATATAAGTAAGATCGAGGCAACTAATAGGTCAGATCGGCTTGCGAATGCACAACCAGTAGAGCCGCTCGCGACAGCCCGTCATCACCACCAGACTGCAGCGATAATGGATGCTGTTGCTATGCTGGATCAGATGCATGATGCGGTGATCATGACGGATCTGAATGCCAATATTAGCCGTTGCAACAAGGCAGCAGAACGATTATTTGGTTACCCGGCAAAAGAGCTCATCGGCCAACCCGTTTACCTGCTCTACCCGCAAGAAAAACAGCAGTTTTCTACCGGGCACATCATCAAGATCCTGCATGCCAATGAAGATTTCGAGATCGAAGCGATTATGCGCAGCCGCTCAGGTCAGGACATATTTGTGCGCAACTCCTATTCGTTATTATTCGATGCTGATGCTGAGGTTACAGGCATCATCAGTTATACACAGGATATCACCGAGCAAAAACTGGCGGAGCAGGCGTTACGGCAGAATGAGGACCTGATGCGTCGTTACTACGATGCAGGACTGGTCGGCATGTCTATCTCCTCTGCTGACAAGAAGCATATTCAATGCAACGATACCTATTGTGATCTCATGGGCTATAGCCGCGAAGAATTGCAGCAGATGTCATGGCTGGCTCTCACCCACCCGGATGATATAGACAAGCATATCATTCTACATGATCGGATTTTGTCAGGTGAAATTGATGGCTTTATAAAAGACAAGCGCTGTATTCGTAAAGATGGTCAGATCATTTATCTCACCGTTTCCGCAAAGTGTGTGCGTAAGCCGGATGGTACAGTGGATTATTTTGTCACGTTTGTACAGGACATCACTGAACGCAAACGTGCAGAGCGGTCCTTAAAGGAAAGCGAGAGTCACTTACGCGAAGCACAGCGTATCGCGCACCTGGGTTTCTGGGAGTGGGATATCGTCAAGGATAAAGCATCCTGGTCTGACGAGACGCGTTCCATACTGGGTAATCCAGCGCGAGAAAACCCCGCCGGATTTAAAGCCTTATTGAGAAACATAACGCTCCCGGAGGATTTTGAACGCGTCTGGCAGGCAGTTACTGCGACATTACAAGACGATAGCCCGTATGACATTGTGCATCGATTAGTGCGGCCTGATGGACAGATCCGCTACGTCCATGCCAAGGCTGAGGTGAGCAAAGATGCGGCGGGTAAAGCCGTCAGGCTGGCTGGCACCTTGCAGGATATTACTGACAGTAAACGGTCGGAGCAGGCACTGCGCAGCAGTGAAGCACGTCTGCAAATCGCCCAGCACGTCAGTAAACTGGGATTCGTTGAATGGGACATGGTCAAACAGAAGCGCTACTGGTCTGACCGGCTTTATGTGATCACCGGCCAGGATCCGGACTCGTTTGACCCCTCGCAGACTTCCCTCGTAGACCTGATCCATCCGCATGATCGTGAGCGTTTCAGTCTGGCCAGAGAAGCATCCCTGTTGGATAAAACCCCGCTTGATATTGAGACTCGCATTATACGCAAGGACGGCGAGGTACGTTATATCCATGCCCGGGGCGAGATAAGCTACGATGACAGTGGTCAGCCTGTCCGTATGGTCGGCACGGTGATGGATATAACCGAGCGTAGACTGGCAGAGGCGGAGCTGACCAGGTATCGCAAGCACCTGGAGGTATTGGTTAAGGAGCGAACCTCCGCGCTGGAAGCTACCCAGCAGGAACTCATCACCAAGGAGCGTCTTGCCGTGCTCGGGCAATTGACAGCGACTGTCAGCCATGAATTGAGAAACCCGCTCGGCACGATCAGCTCTTCTCTGTATTCAATTGCAAAGAAAGCGGCTGCTCAGGGACTGGTGCTGGGCTCTAGCATAGAGCGCGCTGAAAGGAATGTAGTGAGATGCAACAATATTATCGAAGAATTGCTGGATTACACGCGTATCCATAAACTTGAACTCGAGCAGACGGCTATCGACAAATGGCTTGCCAAGGTCCTGGATGAATATCAATTTCCTGACGGACTGACCGTGAGCTGCGAATTACACGCCTCTGCGACAGTTGAATTCGAGCCGGAACGTCTACACCGCTGCGTCATCAATATCATAAACAATGCCTGTCAGGCGATGAAAGTTAACGAGGATGACACAGATATACAATCACAGAAGCTAAAAATCAGCAGCCATATCAGAGATGGGCGGTTTGAGATTCAGGTGGATGACACAGGGCCAGGTATCTCTGAAGATGAATTGCCTAAACTATTTGAGCCGCTGTACAGCACCAAGATCTATGGTATTGGTTTGGGCCTGTCGATTGTTAAGCACATCATGCAACTACATAATGGCGGCATAGAAATATCGTCTAAACAAGGCGAGGGCACATCTGTGAAGCTATGGTTACCCTTACCACAACAAAAACAGGAGGTCAGGATTTGAAAAAAAGATATATATTAATTGTCGATGATGATCGCGATTTTGCTGAAGGCATAGCGGAAATACTCGAGCTGAGTGGCCATAAAACACTGGTGGTGCACAGTGGCAAAGCTGCCCTGGAAATCCTTGCTCAGCATGAGTTTGACATGGTGTTTATGGACATCCGTATGCCGGGTATAAATGGCGTAGAAACGTTCGCCAGGGCGAGACAATTGAAACCGCATATCAAGGTTGCCATGATGACCGGCTATTCCGATTCTGAGTTGACAGAGGCAGCCCTAAATAATGGCGCAGTGGATGTGTTAAGCAAACCGGTCAACATAAAAGATCTGGTGTCAACCATCGAAAAAGCTGGGCTGGACGATATTATATTGTTACTTGATGACGATAAGGATTTTTCTCGCGGTCTTAAAGGAGCGCTACAGGAGCATGGCTACACGGTCTCTATAGCCAGTAATATCAATGAAGCACTGGATCAGGTTAGTGACAAGGTTAAACTCATATTGCTTGATTTACGTCTGGCAAAAGGCAGTGGTCTGGATTTCTGCCGCAAGTTAAAGAAACAGGGCAGAGTCATACCTGCCATTATTGTGACCGCTTATTCTATTGAGGAGAAGCATCAGATTGATGAATTAAAATTATTGTCAATCAATCAGGTTATTCGAAAACCATTCCATCCCAAGGAGTTGATTAGCGCAATTGAGGCAATTGCCATCTGATAAAACCATGCGACTATCAACCTCAAATGGTGGCAACATGAAATCGGACCTGCAAAACCAGTCCGAGCAGCGCATTTTTATTGTAGATGATGACAAGGATTTTGCCGATGCGTTGCAAGACATGCTGGGGCCGGAAGGCTACGTCATCAAGGTATCTTACGATGTTGATTCTGTGCAGCAATTAGTCACGCAGTTCAGGCCACACGTGGCGCTGTTGGATATTCGTATCGGCGATAATTGCGGTATCAGTCTGTTGCAGCAGATGAAACAGCTATGCCCCGACACAGTCTGCATAATACTAACAGCTTACGCAAATATTGAAACGAGCATTGACTCACTGCGGCTGGGGGCCTATGACTATCTACGCAAACCAGCCGATCCCGATGATTTGCTTGCTACACTTCGTCGTTGTTTTGATATGTTGCACCTGACAAAAGAAAAAATGCGCGCAGAAGCAGCTTTGCGAGAGAGTGAGGAGAGATTTCGCAGCCTGGTAACAAATATACCGGGCGTTATTTACCGCTGTGCTTCTGATAATACATTCTCGATGCATTATATGAGTGACATGATCGAAAAGATTTGCGGTTATCCGGCTGCAGATTTTATTGATAACAATGTTAGTTCGTATGCCAGCATTATTCATCCGGACGATTTAGCTTCGGTAAAGTCTGCTGTGCAGCGTGCAAATAGCCGGGGCGAGCCTTATGAACTGGAATACAGGATTCTTCATAAGGACGGCAATGTACGCTGGGTTTATGACAAAGGCCAGATAGTGAGCGATGCTTACAAAGGAGAAAGCTGGCAGGATGGCGCCATTTTTGATATTACCGAGTCGCACAATCTGTCTGAGCAACTCAATTATCAGGCAAGCCATGATGCCTTGACAGACCTGGTTAATCGTCGAGAGTTCGAATACCGACTGGAACGGGTATTGGAGACAGCACGTGAGGAGCAATCGGAACATGCATTGTGTTATCTGGATCTGGATCAATTTAAAGTCATTAATGATACCTGTGGTCATGTTGCCGGTGATGAGTTATTACGTCAATTAAGCAGCCTGCTGAAAAAAGAGATCAGGAAGCGTGACACGCTGGCGCGTCTGGGAGGAGATGAGTTTGGCGTGTTAATGGAACATTGTTCGCTGGAACAGGCCAGACGGGTGGCGTTAAAGTTACGTAAAGCAGTCGAAAGGTATCGTTTTGCCTGGCAGGAGAGGAGTTTTGCTTTAGGTGTCAGTATCGGTCTGGTACCGATCACGGAGACGTCAATGAACACCATTGAAATCCTCAAGCAGGCGGATGCTGCATGTTATGCGGCGAAGGATGCTGGCCGTAACCGCATCCATATTTATAAGGCAGACGATGTCGATCTGGCGCGGCGTTCTGGTGAAATGCAGTGGGTGGAGCAGATTAATCTGGCGCTGGAGAAAAACCACTTTTGTTTGTATGCACAACCGATCATGCCGTTAACGCAAAACGATTACAGCTGGAACCATTATGAGTTGTTGGTACGGATGCGCAATGAAGACGGTTCACTGATACCGCCGGGGGCGTTCTTGCCAGCGGCGGAACGCTATAATCTTTCCACCCGCCTGGATACCTGGGTGGTAGAAAATTATTTGAACTGGTTAATTGCCCATCCCCAACACCTTGCACAATTATCGCAATGTGCAATCAATCTGTCCGGTTTGTCGTTGGGGGATGAGCAGTTTCTCGACTGGCTGGTGCATCGATTTGAACAAACCGCGGTGCCACCGGATAAAATTTGTTTTGAAATCACAGAAACAGCGGCGATAGCAAATTTGTCGAGCGCGACAATGTTTATCAAAACACTTAAGGCACTGGGTTGCCGGTTTGCACTGGATGATTTTGGCAGCGGCCTGTCGTCATTTGCGTATTTGAAAACCTTGCCAGTGGATTATCTCAAGATAGACGGTGTTTTTGTCAAGGGTATTAAGAATGATCCGATTGACCTGGCGATGGTGAAATCGATTAACGATATCGGTAAGGTGATGGGCAAGCAGACCATCGCTGAATTTGTTGAAAATAAATTTATACTGGACCGACTGAAGGAAATTGGTGTCGATTATGCGCAGGGTTTCCATATCAGTAAACCAAGACCCATTGATGAAATCGTATCCATCACTATAGCATCGAAAACCTCTGTAATGTAAATACCGCTGGTTTACTCGCCTGCTACTATCATGCTCTCAATCAGCACTGAACCCGTTTGTATGTTGCCGCGACGTTCAATATCATTAGCAATCTCGACAATCTGTTTGTACATCTCGATAAGGTTTCCGGCAACAGTGATTTCTTCGACGGGGTATTGAATCTCACCACCTTCAATCCATACACCGGATGCGCCGCGGGAAAAATCGCCGGTAACCTGGTTGACGCCAAAACCAATCATGTCTGTAATCAACAAACCTGTGCCCATTTTCTTGATCAAGCCAGACAGATCATATGGGCCGGACTCAATTATAAGATTATGCACTCCGCCAGCATTGCCGGTCGGCGCCATGCCAAGCTTGCGTGCTGAATAGGCGCTGAGCAAATATCCCTGAAGTATGCCGTCTTTAACCAGATCCCGTGCACGGGTGGCCATGCCATTGTTATCGAAAGGGGCGCTGCCCAGGGCTTTCTTCAGGTGTGGCTGTTCATGTATGTGAATGTGATCAGCAAAAACCTGTTGATTGAGTTTATTCAGTAAGAAACTGGCTTCACGGTAAAGCGCGCTGCCGGAGATAGCGGAAATAAATGCTGAAAACAGACTGCCCGCTACGGGCGACTCGAATATTACCGGTACATTGCGGGTGGAAAGTTTTCTGGCGCCGAGTTTTGCAACAGTCCTGCTGGCAGCCTCTCTGCCGATATCCTTGATATCTTGTAGATCGTTTCGATCCCTGGCTTTGCTATACCAGCCATCGCGTTGCATATTGCCATCTTGTTCAGCGATGACCGTGCAATCAATAGTATGGCTGGACCAGTTCCAGCCGCCGATGAAGCCGTTTGTATTGCCGTAGATATGACAACCTGAATAGGTATTTAACAGGGAGCCATCAGAGTTGTTGATGCGCGGATCCATCTGCCGGGCTTCATGCTCGCACTGCAAGGCAAGCTCGACAGCTTCATCAGGCTCTATGTCCCAGGGGTGGAACAGATCCAGATCCGGGATCTGTTGCGCCAGATATTTCTCATCAATCAGTCCTGCATGTTCGTCTGCACCGGCATTTTTTGCGATAGTGCAGGCAGCCCGGGCGGCATCAGTGATAGCCTGGCTGGTAAAATCCGTTGTGCTCGCGCTGGCCTTTTTTTGACCTAAATATACGGTCAAGCTCAGACCCTTATCGCGTTGATGCTCAATGGTTTCAAGTTCACCCATACGCACAGTTACAGACAGGCCGTTGCCCGTGCCGATGTCAGCCTCGGCAGACGTTGCTCCTGCGGACTTCGCTGCATCCAGTACTTGTTGGATGATGTCTTCTAAATCTGCTCTGTTATTATTGTTGTCCGGGCGGTTCACTGTATTAGTCCTGTTTGAAAGGCACTATTCTAACCTAAATAGAATATTGAAACGCTTCATGAAAATACTTTTTAACATTCTGTTAGAATCCTGCGGATGGATGTTTCGACGATACTAGACGAATTGAATGAAGCGCAGCGAGAGGCAGTAGCGGCGCCAACCGGCAATATAATCGTACTGGCCGGTGCCGGCAGTGGCAAAACCAAGGTCCTGGTTCATCGTGTCGCCTGGTATATTCAGACCGGGCAGGCAATTCCCCATGGCATAATGGCTGTAACCTTTACCAATAAAGCGGCGGCAGAGATGCGCGCCCGTATTGAAAACGTGTTACAGCGGCCCACAGGCGGTATGTGGGTGGGTACTTTTCACGGTATTGCCCATCGCTTGTTACGAGCGCATTGGCAGGAGGCAGGCTTGCCGGAAAACTTTCAGATCATGGACAGTGACGATCAATATCGCGCCATTCGGCGCCTGATACGTGGGCTCGGTATTGATGAAGGGCGTTATCCTCCACGCGAAGTGCAATGGTTTATCAATGGACAAAAGGACGAAGGTCTGCGTTCCCGGCATATCGAAGACAATGGCGATACCAACCTGAGGCAGCTTATCGATCTATATCAGGCCTATCAGGACAATTGTAACCGTACCGGCCTGGTGGATTTCGCTGAACTGTTGCTGCGGGCCTATGAGTTATTCCGGGATCAAAAAAATATTCTCGAAAACTATCGGCAACGCTTCCGGCATGTACTGGTGGATGAGTTTCAGGACACCAATGCCTTGCAATATGCCTGGCTGCGCTTATTGGCAGGTGACAATGGTTCTCTGTTCGCGGTAGGAGATGATGATCAATCGATTTACAGTTGGCGAGGAGCACGCATGGAGAACATGCAGCAATTCCAAAAGGATTTTTCTGATGCGGTGTTGATCAAGCTGGAACAAAATTATCGTTCCACAAGCAATATATTGAAGGCAGCAAATGCCCTTATAACAAATAATAATGCACGACTGGGTAAACAGTTATGGACCGATGGAGATGAAGGTGAACAACTGAGTCTTTATATCGCCTATAACGAACAGGATGAAGCGCGCTATGTTGTCGAACGAATCAAGGAGCTAAAAGAACAGGGCAATCACTATAACGACAATGCTGTACTTTACCGCGTCAGCGCCCAGTCGCGCGTGCTGGAAGAAGCACTTATGCAGGCCAGCATCCCTTATCGTGTTTACGGTGGCCTGCGCTTTTATGAACGCGCCGAAATTAAGGATGCATTGGCCTATGTCCGTCTTGCCAGCAACACGGAAGACGATGCCTCGTTTGAACGCATTGTCAATACGCCCACGCGTGGCATGGGACAACGGACTATCAACGAATTACGTAGCCTGTCCAGACAGGAAAACTGCTCTTTATGGCAAGCTGCCCAGCGCATGCTGCATGATAAATTACTGCCTGCAAGGGCCTTGCGCGCAATTGAAGGCTTTCTCGGCCTGATTGGCCATATGTCAGTGGATGTGCGTGGATTGTCATTGGACGAGACCGTCGATATACTGATTAAGCGCAGTGGTTTGATAGAGCACTACCGTAAAGAGAGAGGCGAAAAGGGACTTGCCCGGATTGAAAATATGCAAGAACTTGTCTCAGCAGCACAGGAGTTTCAGGTAGATAAAGATGTGCATGGCGATATTGAGCCACTATCCGCCTTTCTCTCTCACGCCGCACTTGAGTCCGGTGAGACCCAGGCCGATGCTTATACAGATTGTGTACATTTGATGACGCTGCATTCTGCCAAGGGCCTGGAGTTTCCTGATGTTTATATGGTCGGCATGGAAGAAGGATTGTTTCCGCACCAACGCAGTAGTGGGGATATAGTACAACTGGAAGAAGAGCGGCGTCTTTGCTATGTCGGCATCACCCGGGCACAGAAAAATTTAACAATGACCTATGCTCAACACCGTCGTTTACATGGCAGTGAATACTATCCTCAGCCATCACGATTTATTGGTGAATTGCCGGCGGAACTCATCAACGAGATCCGTCTGGGAGGAAACGTTGCCGGGAATTTCTTTCATCAGACCACAACAGTTGAGAATAATGGATCCGGTTTCTCGCTTGGCCAACGCGTAGCGCATGCAAAGTTTGGCGAAGGTACTGTGTTGAATCTGGAGGGACAGGGCAATCAGGCGCGGGTGCAAGTCAATTTTGAACAGGGTGGAAGCAAGTGGCTGGTGTTGGCGTATGCCGGCTTACAACCCACATAAGCGGTAACCATTAGCAACAGAAAAATAAAAGGCCGGACCGGGCAAAAACATTATGATTATTATTCGTACTTTATTCATTCTGATGATATGTGTGTCGATTAGCGCCTGTGGTGACAGGCCGGATGAGCAAGCGGACAGCACCAATGCCATTGATACCAATAAACGCTTTCGCTGGAAGATGGTCACTACCTGGCCGGCAAATTTTCCGATAATTCAGGAAGGTGCAGAAAAATTTGCTGACGATGTGCGCGACATGTCTCGTGGCAGACTGGATATTCAAGTCTTTGCCGGGAACGAGTTGGTGCCACCGCTAGGAGTGTTTGATGCGGTTTCGCAGGGCTCGGTTGAGATGGGTCATGGCTCTCCTTATTACTGGGCCGGTAAAGTCCCTGCGGCACAGTTTTTCTCTACGGTACCCTTTGGTATGACCGTCAGCGGTATGCAGGCATGGCTCTATCATGGTGATGGATTAAAACTATGGCGGGAAATCTATCAGCCATTTAATTTAATACCTTTCCCTATGGGTAATTCCGGAGTGCAAATGGGTGGCTGGTTTAACAAAAAGATAGAATCGATAGAAGACCTGAAAGGCTTGCGTATGCGCATTCCCGGTCTGGGCGGCAAGGTCTTTAAAAGAGCGGGGGGTAATCCTGTGTTGATGGCAGGTGGTGAAATTTATACTGCGCTCGAACGGGGCACTATCGATGCGACTGAGTGGATCGGCCCGTATCATGATTTACGCCTGGGCTTGAACCGCGCAGCGAAATACTATTATTACCCCGGCTGGCATGAGCCAGGCACCGAGTTCGAGTTGATCGTTAATATGGATCATTGGCAAGAGTTACCGGATGATCTGAAAAAGATCGTTGAGATAGCCGCTGGCGCAACCAGCGAATGGGTTTATTCAGCAATGGAATACCACAACAGTCATGCGCTACAGGAACTCAAGCAAATGAAAAATATTAAAATGCTGGAATTCCCTGCCGATGTGTTAACGGAACTTAGGCAGATGACCCGGGTAACGTTGCAACAGGAGGCAGCTGCAGCCCCTGATTTCAAGAAAGTATACGACTCGTATTCAGCGTTTAGAGATATATATGCTGATTGGAGTAGCTTGTCGACTGAAGCCTACCGGCGTAGTTTAAATTAGCGTGAGGCCACTGCTACTGGCTATTGGCAATCATATAGTCGACCGCTGCCTTGACTTCATCGTCACTGAGTGACGCATTGCCACCTCTCGGCAACATAGGTATGCCGCTGGAGCCGGTGAAGCCATTGATCGCATTAGCATAGAGCACATCAGTCCCCTGGGCCAGCCTGTCTGTCCAGGCGTCTTTATCGCCCAACTGCGGTATTCCCGGTATGCCTGTGCCGTGACATGAAATACATAGTCCACTATATACCTGCTTGCCTTGATCGGCAGCGCCAATCGTAGCAGTGGCGGCAGGCGCTACCGCTGCAACCTGAACAGGCGCTTCGTCGCCAGCCATCCTCACTTTACCGACAGGTGCTGTGTTTTCGAAGGCATTCGCAATATTGCCATCATCATCACCGCCGGTGATGGCTCTGGCCAGAAATATAAAGACGACAATCATCACCGCCAACAAGCCAATGATAATGGCATAATTTCTGAAAAATACCCGATCTTCTTTTTCACTCATGATATTCCCTCTGCGGTTATACTCGGTCTTATGTGATAGTTGGGATGACAAGTATACCTTTTGTCGATAACTGTGGAAACTTGAGATAGACTAATCATATCAAAATATAGCCATCAGTTGCTGGTGGCTTACAGCATAATATTGCGCCTGTAGCTCAGATGGACGATGTGCAGGAAGCACAAGTGTCGCGGGAGGCAGGAGCCGGTAGCGACTAGAGTACTGCAGTGCGCAGCACTGCCATACTTTGGACTGGATATTTAATAAGATTGAAAGAAAAAACGCGCCTGTAGCTCAGATGGATAGAGTACTGCCCTCCGAAGGCAGGGGTCACAGGTTCGAATCCTGTCAGGCGCGCCAGTTTAATCAATAAGTCATGATTATTTTATGCCTATTATGACTTTATTAAATATGTTGTAAAAGCAAACGTTATAATTTCGATGTGTTCATGGAGTAATGTTCAAGACTACCTACACGAAGTGCCACTAACTGTTGGCAGTAGCTTCTTGCTTACTAGAATGGCTTTAGCTGACAGCCCGGGTAGCGTTTGTTAAAGATTCGAGGATTTAGCGGATTATTATTAAATTTTGAGTATCAATAGCCTGGTTAGGTAATAAACCCTTTCGGGGGTGTACAAATAACTGTGTAACTGGTAATTATCAAGAAAGAGAAACAGGAGCAGATAATGACCAGCGTAACAAAAAAACAAGAAGCCTTATTAGATGAACTTCTCAAAGGCTGTGAAAAACCGGAGGATATTCTGGGCGAGCATGGTCTCATGCGCGCACTACAAAAGCGGCTCGTCGAGCGTGTCCTGGAGGGTGAATTGACCGAAGAGCTTGGCTATGAAGCCCATGCGCCCTCTGGGCACGGCAGCGGGAATTCCCGCAATGGTAAGACTCGAAAGACGATCCAAACGGCGACCGACCAATTTGAAATTGAAGTGCCACGTGACCGCAATAATGTCTTTGAGCCCCAGTTAGTCAAAAAGCGTCAGCGCCGACTCCCCGGTATCGATGAAAAAGTTCTTGCCCTGTATGCCCGCGGCTACAGTACACGAGAGATTGAGGGCCAACTGGAAGAACTTTACGGCATCGACCTCTCACCGAGTCTGGTCTCCACGATCACCGACCAGGTCAAGGAAGATATCGATGCGTGGCAGAACCGCCCTCTGGAGCCCATCTATCCCATCTTGTATTTTGATGCCTTGGTGGTGAAATCGCGACAGGATGGTCCGTCGAAGAACAAGGCCGTGCATGTGGCGCTGGGGATCAATATGGATGGCGAGAAAGTCTTGTTGGGCCTGTGGATGACCGAAAACGAAGGGGCGTCTTTTTGGCTATCGGTGTTCACTGAACTGAAGAACCGGGGTGTCGAGGATTGTTTTATCGCCTGCGTGGATGGGCTCAAAGGCCTGCCGGAGGCGATAGAAACCGTCTTTCCACAGACGCAGGTTCAATTATGTATTGTGCATAAGGTGCGCTCCTCCTTGAAATATGTCCCCTGGAAAGAACGCAAGGCGGTGGCTGCTGATCTGCGGGCTGTCTACGGCGCCGCCACCTTGAAAGAGGCTGAGAACGCCTTCACACGATTTGGTGACAAGTGGGATGAGAAATATCCTGCCATCAGTCCCAGCTGGAAGGCGGATTGGGACAGACTCACGGTCTTCTTCGACTACCCTCCAGCAATCCGGCGGGTGATCTACACCACCAATGCCATCGAGTCATTGAACTACTCACTGCGCCGATTATTGAAAAACAGAGGGGCTTTCCCGACGGATGAATCGATCATGAAAGTTTTTTATCTGGCATTGAAAAACATTTCAAAAAAATGGACCATGCCTATTCAAAATTGGAAACAGGCATTGAATCAATTTGTTATTATTCTCGGTAGTGAACGGGTTATACTTTAGTGGCAGTTACACAGTTTAATGGACACCCTCGCCTGTGCCGGCATTGACGAACGTCCGCTCCCAGTATCTACCGTGCATTGTTGCTAGATAGAGGCACTCAAAGACTCTTTCTTCTGCAACCTTAGCGCGCAGGTTTGCATATTTTCCCTTAACCACACGTTTCTTACACCGGTCGCACTCAGTTCAATCTGATAGTGTTTTCTCAGCTGGTAGGAGACCTGGACCTGCCCGAGATGTGGATTGTCTAGCGAGAACTCGATAACGGTATCCGCTATCGCCTGGTCGGTTCGATTCTGATGAATGTGTTCTGCACGAACCTGACGTTTTAGGGCCTGAAGGCCCTTTTCCTTGATCAGTTTCCTATGCCTGTAGATCGTGTCGCGAGAGACACCGCTGAGACGAGCGGCCTCACTGACATTTTGAAGCTTCTCGGCAAGGTTCAAGACTTCCAGTTTCTTCTGAATTTCTAAATCGAGCATTGACGGTTTGGTCGGCTCAAAAACTTCAGATACAGCCAGCTCTCTTCCAGCAAAGTAAGCGGAGAATCCATTGTCATGCCCAGTACGTATTTCTATTTTTTGTTTCGCGATAGAATGCTTTAAAGGTGACTCTATGAGGTAAAACGTGTTGCCATAGCTGAACGTATGGTCACTGCGTATTTTGCGATAGTCCTTTATGACGAACACATCGTCCAAGTTTATATGCTCTGGTACAGGCGTGAACGCTGATCCCCCGCTACGGGACAACACTTCGATCTGTTCGCGCCAAAATGAAGGAATAAAGACATCCTGCAAGTACCGATTGGCACTGTCCATATCTTGAATATCGTTTAGCCTGAGTTCCGGTACAAGCCGGTCCTGGAAGGTGTCAAACGAGCGTTCAATCCGGCCTTTTCCTTGTGGGGAATTGGCAAATATAATTTGGATCCCCAGTTCGTCACAGGCGCGTTGAACCTGAGAGAAGTTGCAGCGCTTCGGCCCACCAAAAATACCGGCCTTATCGACGTAGAGTACTTTGAACACACCTTTTCGGGTAATGTAATCGCGCAGTACTCTCAGACAGCCAAAAGTGGTCTCCGATTCAAAGAACTCAGCATGGATTTCACTGGTCGCATCATCAATGATCGCAATCAGACAGGATTTCTTATCGCCGAACCAACGATGGGTACTTCCATCCATCTGCAATAGCAGACCAGGAGCTTCCATACGTTCCCTTCTTTTTCTGCTCTGTGATCGTCTGCGTTTTGCGCGCTTGACGTGGTGTATATCATGTGCCCAGTTTCTAAGCGTCTCGCGCTTTACAAAGATCTGTTCCTTGTCTCGTAGTAGCTCTTTGAGATGAGTTAGATTGACATCGAAGTACTTTTGTTTGATCAGGTTTTGGACAGCACACCTTACTTCACTACAGGATTTATTCGACGGTGATTTACCCGTGTTCTTGTGCACAACAAACTGAATGCCAACATTCCGATACTGTTGGAGATAACGTTCAATAGTTCTACGCGACTTATTAAGCAATTTTGCTGCATTGACGATATCTATTTTACCTTCAGCAATCTTTGCAACAATGTCTACTTTGAGTTGAGTTTTGGAATCCATTGTAATCATCCTCGGTGACCTCTAAACCTTTAGAAAAGGCTTAGAAAATCACTGATTAAATAGATCCGTCAATTTCCCTCGGTAATTAGTTGCGACAAAATCGCTTGGTAGTTAAAGTACGACAAAGTCGCTCGGTGTTAACAGCAGGCTGTGAGAGAGCAGGTATGAGTCACTACAGATGATGTGGGTTACATTGAAGGTATCACCCGTACAGAATCCTCTGTGGTTTTATCAACTAAATTTGAGCGTAGATAGATCTTTAAATCAAATTCTCAGACCATTTCGTGTATAGCTGTTCAGCTAACTCAAGACTGATCTCAAAATTACTGTCTAATGCGCTAATGATTTGTTCCCGTGTTTGAACACTTTCATTCGTAATCGGGTGTTTCTCGTATAGGTCTATTGCCCAATACTCTATTGTTTCGACGCTAACCTCTACATGAAATTGCATGGCAAGCATGTTGCCGTATACAAATGCCTGATTGATACAGTGATCACCTGTCAGTATGCGTGTTGCACCAGCAGGAAGAGTGAATGTGTCACTATGCCATTGCATAGCAAACAATTCAGCGGAGACACCATTCAACCATTGCTTACTAAATTCATTGTTATCAGGGTACAATCGTGACCAGCCGAATTCCACAAGATGATGACGCCTCACTTCTCCGCCTAAGGCTTTACTAATCAATTGACCACCCAGACAATGGCCAATTACCGGTGTGCCATTTTCTCTAGCGGCCTGAATTAAATTTATTTCTTCTATCATCCAGCTGGTAGGTTCCGTTACGCTTTCCGTGCCACCACAAAAACATAATCCGGAATAAGATGAAATATCTTCACAGTTCGGAACCTTGTCCCCGTCATTCGGACGTAATATTTGGTACGGGATCGAGCGGGCTTTGAGAAACGCTTCAAATAAATCGGGGCCGCTACTTTCTATATGTTCGAAGATGAGTATTGGTTTCATTTATTCAATATTTAATGAGCAGATAATTTATCCAGGCTGCCATAAACAACTTTACCATCGAACAATGTTAACAGGACCTTGGCATCTGAAATTTCCGATGGGTGAATTTCAAATAAATTTTTATCGACTACAATCAGATCGGCGAATTTTCCGATCGCGATAGATCCGGTTTTATCATCCAGATGATTGATAAATGCGGCGTTAATTGTGTAGGCCGCAATTGCTTCTGATAGAGTGATGCGTTCTTCAGTAACAAAGATCTCTCCTGATGAGTTAGATGGATCAAGTCTTGTAATCGCAATCTCTATACCCAACAACGGGTCAGGTGATGTCACCCACCAATCGGATCCAAATGCGATCCTTCCACCCGAGCGTAAAATACTACCGACGGGGTAGTTCCAGCGGAGTCGTATCGGGCCGAGTTTTGCAGGATATGATTCCGTTATATCGTTATATGCCCATAAGGGTTGAAAGCTTGCGGTCACATTCAGTTCACCGAAACGTGATACATCATCCGGGTGTACCAATTGAACGTGTGCCAAGTGATGACGATTATCATTAATTATTTTATTATCACGAATTGCAACTGCCTCCGCCCATGAATGTTTTGCATCAACGGTGTAAATAGCGCCATTAACAAAAGACAAGTCAGCTGAATTATTAATTGATTTTTGATCTACGGGGGAGATTTTATTTTGCTCATCGGGGTTGCAGGCAGATAAGAACAAAATAACCACTAGGAGGTGTATTCTTAACATATAATTTAGGTACATTGGTGCATTGTACACTGAGATAATATGTTTGGAAAATTTCGAAATATGCTGTGACTATACAAATAATCGAATTAAAATTAATGTATATGACGAAACTTCACTGAGGGGGTATCGATATGACAATCAAAGGTAGTTGTTTATGTGGTGCAGTCCAATATGAAGTAACTGGCTCATTGCACAATATTGGTAACTGTTATTGTTCAATGTGTCGTAAATCCCACGGCGCGGCATTTGCAACCTATGCCGGTTTGGATCCGGATACGTTTCATTGGGTATCCGGTGCAGAGATGGTGACGGAATATATTTCTTCACCGCAAGGGGGTCGTTGTTTTTGTCGGCAATGCGGCGCTACGCTTGGCGCCATTGAAAACGGGAAAGTCACTTATATTACGCTAGGTACGGTAGACGGGGATCCCGGTGTGCGTCCGGAGGGACATATTTTTGTTGGCTCAAAAGCCCCATGGGTAGAGATAACCGATTCATTGCCGCAGTTTGAAGAATACCCTCCTGGTATGGGTACTGAATAGAGGATTACGCTATGAAATCTGGCAGATGGCATGCTGATGATGTTTTAAATCAACTTTCATTGATTTCACAAGAAGATGAACCTTATGTTGAGCCCTTTCGTCATGGAACCATGAGTTTGGGAATGTACGCACCGTATAGGCATGATCCGCAGGAACCACATGATCAGGACGAGTTATATTTTGTATTGTCAGGATCGGGCGTGTTTGTCCATGGAGATGAAAAATCTGATTTCAAGACTGGTGACGCCTTGTTTGTTGCAGCAGGGGTGGAGCACCGATTTGAAGATTTTACCGATGACTTTGCCGTCTGGGTTGTGTTTTGGGGTACAAAGGGTGGAGAAGGTGATGACGGTTAATTCAAATCCTAAAGAGAGAGGTTGATTATGGTTGAAGGTGGTTGTCTTTGTGGTGCGATACGGTATTCATTCCAACTGGCGCCTTATGGTGTTGGTTATTGTCATTGCCGGCTTTGTCAGCGTTCATTGAGGGATGCCGGTTTTAGCATGGGCTGCATTTCCCCTGGAAGCATTTCGTTATACCCGTAGCACTCTCAAACTATTTAGATCATCTGAGCATGGTCAACGTGAATTCTGTGGAGATTGTGGTAGTCAATTGCTGTTCCGGTATATAACGAGTGCAAAATCAGTTGATGTCAATATTGGTACCTTAGATAAACCCACTCAGGTAAAACCTGAATGTCATATCTGGACTGAAAGCCAAATAAATTGGTTTGATATTGCAGATGAATTACCTAGGCATAGGCAAGATATTCCGGAGCATAAAACTTAAGGATTTCTATCGACAAAATAAAGGGGTCAAGTATCATATTGAAAGGTTATGATAATACTATTATCCTGCATTTATGCACAGACCCTTACGCATCGAGTACGCCGATGCCTACTACCCTGTATCCCCCACCTAA
>JADFPU010000273.1 GCA_022562175.1 Pseudomonadota bacterium
AAACAAACCCAATCGATGCCTTCGTTCTGACGCAGGCAAATACTGAAGAAAAGCTTGTGGCAGCAAAGGGAAAGTACCAGGCGGTAAATGTCGAGACCAGGCAACTGAAGCAGACTGCACAGGCAATAGAAGCCCTGGCAGCACAAGCCTCCTATCAGGAGGTTGAACTGAATGCGCAGGCGGACAAAGCGATCAGTGAGTATCGCATGCAAAAACGCAAGGACGGCAAGGCAAAAAAGAAAACCAGAGCCAAGCCATATAATCAGATTATTCCTCTGCTGGCGCTTGGCGGTTTTGTTGCGGTGATATTTGCGCTCGGCATGCAGGTGATGTCAGGCAGTGGCGTTAAGTTTCTTCGAGGATTTGTGTTTATTTACATATTTGCCGTGTTGGCTTATTTCATCGCCGCACAGGCAGACATCAAGGCATTAGGCATTGGTTATGCGGCGTGGGCCATTGCCGTTGGTTTATTGATCAGTAATACCGTCGGCACGCCAAAGTGGGTAATGCCAGCGGTTCAGGTGGAGTATTACATCAAGACCGGTCTGGTGCTGCTGGGTGCCGAGATCCTGTTTGGCAAGATCCTGACGATAGGTATACCGGGTATTTTTGTTGCCTGGTTCGTAACGCCGATAGTTTTGATCAGCACCTACTGATTTGGTCAGCGTGTGTTAAAGATGCAGTCGAAGACACTTAACATTACCTTGGCGGCTGATATGTTGGTGTGTGGTGTGTCCGCCGCCATTGCCACGGCAGCGGCATGCCGTGCAAAGAAGGAAGAGTTGACGCTGGCCATTGGTATTTCCCTGGTCTTTACATCCGTTATGATGATCGTCATTCCAAATATAATTAATGCGACAGGCATGGATCATGTGCTGGGTGGCGCATGGATAGGCGGCACAATAGATGCTACGGGCGCTGTCGCTGCGGCCGGTGCATTTCTGAGTGACAAGGCGCTTTATGTTGCTGCGACGGTGAAGCTGATCCAGAACATTCTTATCGGGGTCATTGCCTTTGCAGTGGCTTTATATTGGGTGACTTGGGTAGAGCCGCAGCAGGGGGGGGCGAAACCCAGTACTATAGAGATATGGCATCGGTTCCCGAAGTTTGTATTAGGCTTTATTACTGCATCCATCGTTATGTCTTTATTGTATGAGCACCTGGGCAGTGATCAGGGTCGCATCATGATCAATGATGGGTTGATAGGTGGTTGGACGAAAACGTTTCGTGGCTGGTTCTTTTGTCTCGCCTTCGTCAGTATCGGTCTGGCAACAGATTTTCGGCAACTGGCTGGCTACCTGAAAGGGGGCAAGCCGATTATTTTGTACCTTTGTGGTCAGACATTGAATCTTGTGTTGACGCTGGCGATGGCCTATTTAATGTTCTTTATAATCTTTCCGGACATCACAGCGAACATCTAGTCATGGCATACAGGCAAGCAGACAGGTGGTTTAAGCTTTTAGCAGGAGTTCTTTTGACCGGCGTGATCGCTTTTGTAATAATCCCGTATATTAACAGGCTGGCTATGGTTGAACCCATTGTCTCGACAACCAAGGAAAATGATATTGATGCAGGCAGTTTGTTTTATTCCGACGTGGAGCTGGTCAGCGAGTCGGAAAATTATTTTTAATTCCATTAGTTGAAATTTAACATGCAAAAAAGAATTGTCATCTACCTGATTTTATTTTTATCCCTGACAGCCTGTAGTGGCGCGCTAACGAAGAAAAAGGCCGAAGTCCTTCAAGAGTCGATCAAGCAATACAACATAGCCTTGCGTTGGGCGCAATATAATAAAGTTCAGGATTATCACAAGAAGCGCGATGGCAGCGACTCCCGCATCGATCGTGATGCCTTGAAGAATATTCGTGTTACAGGCTATACGGTACAGGAGAAGGTTATCAATGAAGAGTTAACCGAGGCGACTGTTAAGGGTGTTATTGATTACTATAACAACGAATACGCCACACTTAAAAAAATAGACTTCACCTATGTGTGGTGGTACGAAGCTGAATCAAAGCGCTGGTTTAACGAAAGTGACTTACCGGATTTTCAGTAAGCCAATAAGGAAAAAATCATAGAGGCGTATAAATTATAGAAACTTGTATTCGATCCGGCAGATGAATTGACAAGTTTTTAATGTTATTTTGCAGTCTTCAATCCAGAGGTTCATATGCCATGAACTATGACTGGTTTATGCAATTTCTCTAACACCGTACATCTACATCTTTGTTATCGCTTCAACGTTTGTACTCAAGGGAGGAGCCCGGTGCGTTAGTAGCGCACGCTGAGATCTGCGCGGGGGGTACTGGGCAACCGATATCCCTACCGCGACCATTCATAGTCGGGCCAGATTATTAACGTCTTTATATCTCAATGGCTTATAAAGCCAAATCATAAAC
>JADFPU010000106.1 GCA_022562175.1 Pseudomonadota bacterium
TTTCACCTCCTGGCTGCGAATCGGGCTTGTTGGTGCTGACGGTCTCTCGGCCGCGCTGGGTGTAGTCGTGATCGTGGGAGGGAGATATATCATCCGGGCCTCATTCAGATACAGCCGGGGTTTGTGCCCATGTCATGCAGGAGCAGGTGGGAAAGGCGGGTCGGCGGACTTCGTCGATTATCTGACCAAGCCAATCAATATTGGGGAATTGGTGAGAAAAATATAGCGTTTATGGATGGATCTAGATAGTAAACTGAAAAAAGGCCGGGTTTAAACCGGCCTTTTCAGTCATTTCTTGTTTTCTTTGCGTTCCAGGGTTTCCTTGATAACTTCTTCAGCCACATTCTTCGGGCACGGCATGTAATGCAGGAATTCCATGGAGAACTGTCCGCGACCCGAGGTAAGGGTGCGTAGTGAGCCGATATAGCCGAACATTTCACTCAGTGGACTTTCAGCCTTTATACGGATCCCCGATCCACCGGCATCCTGTGATTTGATGATACTACGGCGGCGATTAAGATCGCCGATAACATCACCGACATGATCTGCTGGCGTGAACACATCAACCTTCATAATCGGTTCCATGAGTTGGGCACCGGCCTTCGGCATGGTCTGGCGATAAGCCGCTGCCGCAGCAAGCTCGAAAGCGACCGCAGATGAATCGACCGGATGGAAAGCGCCGTCAAACAAGGTGACTTTGAAGTCCAGACAAGGGTAGCCCGCCAGCACACCCTTGCTCATACTCTTTGTAAAACCTTTTTCAATCGCCGGCCAGAATTCCCGCGGCACATTGCCACCGGTGACGGTGGATTCAAACACAAAACCGCTACCTAATTCTCCAGGCTCCAGTATATAGTCGATCTTGCCGAACTGTCCTGAACCACCGGTTTGTTTCTTATGCGTGTAGCTGTCTTCAACACGTTTAGTGATCGTTTCCCGATAGGCCACCTGGGGCTTACCGACGGTCACACTGATGCCATGTGTACGCTTGAGAATATCAACCTTGATATCAAGATGTAATTCACCCATACCCTTCATGATCATCTCACCGCTGTCTTGATCAGTTTCAACGCGGAAGGACGGATCTTCCTTAATCATTTTGCCGATGGCAATCCCCAGCTTTTCTGATGCTGCCTTGTCGTTGGGCGACACCGCAATGGAAATAACCGGATCAGGGAAGACCATGGGTTCCAGGGTGGCCGGGTTATTTGGATCACACAGCGTGTGCCCGGTCTGAACATTTTTCATGCCGACAACGGCCACAATATCACCGGCCTGGGCACTATCGATGTCCTCACGTGAGTTGGCATGCATTTCAACCAGGCGGCCGATTCGCTCCGTCTTGCCGGTGAAGGTATTGAGTACCGTCGTGCCCTTGGCTAACCTGCCTGAATAGATGCGTAAAAACGTCAGCGCACCAAAGCGATCATCCATGATTTTAAAGGCCAGTGCGCGCAGCGGTTTATCGGCATCAACGATAGCAAATTTGCCTGTTTCGTTGCCTTCCGGATCGACTTCCGGTTGTGGCTTGACTTCTCTTGGTTCGGGCAAATAATCCACCGTTGCATTGAGAATCATCTGCACGCCCTTGTTTTTAAACGCAGCACCACAATAAGTCGGGAAGAAATCAAGTGCGATGGTGCCCTTGCGGATACAGCGCTTGATATCTTGTATAGATGGATCTTCGCCGTCCAGATATTTCTCCATCAGATCATCGTCTTGCTCGAGAGCGGTCTCTATCAGTTTTTCACGCCACTGTTCAATTGCATCCTGCATATCTGCCGGTGGTTCCTGAATCTCATAGTTACTGGCATCCAGATCGTTTTCCCATACCCAGGCCTTACGGGTCAGTAAGTCTACACACCCGACAAACTTATCTTCTATACCGATGGGCAGGACCATCACCAGTGGGGTGGCATCCAGCACATCTTCTATCTGTTTAACCACGCGATAGAAATCAGCGCCGATCCGATCCAGTTTATTAACGAAAATAATACGTGCCACTTCAGAATCGTTGGCATAGCGCCAGTTGGTCTCGGATTGTGGTTCAACACCACCAGATCCGCAAAAAACACCGATGCCGCCATCCAGCACCTTAAGAGAACGGTAGACTTCAATGGTAAAATCAATGTGTCCGGGGGTATCAATGATATTTAAACGATGACCGTCCCATTCACAACTGGTCGCAGCAGACTGGATGGTAATACCGCGTTCCTGCTCCTGTTCCATAAAGTCCGTGGTGGCTTCGCCATCATGTACTTCACCGATTTTATGGATTTTACCGGTCAATTTTAAAATGCGTTCCGTGGTGGTTGTTTTACCTGCATCCACGTGTGCAAAGATACCTATATTTCTATATTTGGCTAAATCAGTCATATTCCTACTACTCTACAATACAGTTATATTAAATGAATCAATTGATGTCCCGACCACACAGTCCCGACTATCCGGTATTAGCATACAGATATTTACTTAAAAAGCACTGCAATGACAGGTATTCGGGGACGACAAAAGCGCGCGATTATAAACCAGAATGGCAACATATGTGAAATTGAAATGGATCCAGCCTCAGAAGCGCTTCGATCTGTGTTTCGACAGCCTGATAGTGGGGATTACAAGGGCGTCTCACCAGCGGCATCAGCCACAAGAGAAAGGCTTTTTTAGTTAATATAGCTTAATAAACAATACCTTGACAATCCTGTCAACAGAAATCCGGGTTGTTGAAATGCTGCACTGGCTAAGTATCATCCCGGATCAGATACTGATTTATCTATTTTATGAAGAGCTGTGCTATGAGTGAACTGGTGTCTTGGTTCTTTGTACTGCAGTATCTTCATCAAGCTGGAAGTCTGCAGAATAAAGAGAAAATCGCAAAAAGATATCGCCTATTTCAATGATGTCGCCTTCATGAAGTTTTTTCTTTTTGATTTTCTCATCGTTGACGAAGATTCCATTCAATGAATCGACATCGAAAATAATAAATTTGCCATTGCTATAACGATGAATTTCTGCGTGTCTGCGCGAGACTGAATTGTCCTGAAGTGTTAATTCATTATCCTTGCTACGACCGATACGCCAGGTTGTACTGGTAATAGGGTAGTTGGTAGCTTTCTCATCCTGTACGATAAGATATGCAAAAGGTTTGAAGGGAGTCTCGGTAACTCTT
Source organism: Pseudomonadota bacterium (assembly GCA_022562175.1). Taxonomy (GTDB): domain Bacteria; phylum Pseudomonadota; class Gammaproteobacteria; order Eutrophobiales; family Eutrophobiaceae; genus B75T3L11. The sequence continues at coordinate 3,167 of JADFPU010000106.1, forward strand.
GAAGCCGGTTTGGCGCCTTTCTGCCGGTAGATTACAATTAATGTAATGATCGTTAGAATGATTAGGACAATCAGGGCGACAGGCACGCCATACCACAACAGGCTATCTATCTCCTGAGGTAAAGCGGGCGTCGTGACAACCTGGATTACGGGTATGTTATCAGTAGCCATTGAAGGCCTTGCCGTTGTTTGGGACGCAGCAGCTGTAGCAGGGGCAAACGCGGCTTGAGTGGTAGCGGCTAATGTCACGGGTATCTGCGTAGTAAGATCGCCTATGTCTGTTTCAAATGTTAATGCTATTTCCGGGCTTGTAAGGGTGGCCCTGTTCGATAGAGGGGACAGGTCGATAGAGAACTTCCCACCACTATCAATGTTAGCAAAAGGCAACCCCAGAAAAGACTTGGGCAATTCATAGGAATTATCCGTCTCAACAAACACGCCACCGGTTTCTTCACTGAGTCTGCGTAGATTCTGCAGGGCGACAGAAAGGGAAACGGAGCGAGGGTATCCAAGACCGTTTATGATCACGCCGGCTTTTCTTGCGGCACGGATAACATCCTGGTGATGATAGGCCTTGTCTTCTGCTTGTCCGTCCGAGAAAAGAAATATGCTTTTGCGGTCCGCCTCAATATCAGCCAGTACATTGATTGCCTTTAAAATATTCCGATAGAATTCAGTGGTTTTGCCTACTGCACGTAAGGATTTAGATGCAGATAGAATCTGTTTTTCAGGTGCGCCGATTGGGGCCTCAATACGCAGCTTCTTGTCGAAACTCGCCAGGCCGATTCTATGGTAGGGTTTTGAAAATTCCAGGAGCTTTGCGATTTGCTTGATGTTGATTTCAACGACATCACTTCTGCCAGGGTCACTGGTGTCCACCATAAATAAGATAGCGGTTATTCCTCCTGGCCATGGATAGGATATATTGCCTGTTATATCCAGAGAACTGCCAGCGCTGCCGGCATGGATAGCCAAAGGTGGTTCAGGCAGGAGTAATCGATAATCACAATCAAGTTGTGTCTTGCTGGTCTGGGTGCATTTGAGATCAAGCTTGTCTGTCAAAATTTCCCAGGACAATGCTGTGGGAACAAAAAATAAAAATTGTATCAGGCTGAGGAAAACAAGATACAGCAAGCAGCGCATCGTCTTACTTTTCAGGGAAAAGCGGATCGGGTAGATCATAAAACTGGATGCTAACAGATTTGTCACCGATCCCTGAGATATCTTTTATCTGGCCAGCCAGTGACTGTTCCGGATCCTTAAATTCACCTAACTGGGGTATGCCTTTTTTGATTTTGTTATTGGCATTAATAATGATTTCATATAATGCATCTGAGTAGGGGAGCTCATAGGCGCGTGGTGCAACGTCTGAAGTGAGATCATCAATCTGAGTCAGCCATATAAAAACCGAACCATCATTGCCAGTGATTTTGTTCGGTTGTTGTACATGGGCGGCGATAAGATGAAAATTGCCCGGAGGATTATTATCGGTCGGCCAGCCAAGCAGTGCAGGGAAAGATAGATAGGTGACAATATAAAAGGCTGTCGTGATAATAATACTGCCGGCTTTGACCTGCCAGGACCAGTTAGAGTAGAGATTTATACTTAATAGCAAAATAGCAATGAGAACATATGCAGCTATGAGTCCAGCCATGCCAAGAGTAAACAAGTCCTGCCCCTCCAGTTAATCAATAGATACAAGTTTTTTGGGTAGAAAGCCTATGTCCGAGACCTGTCCGTCTCTGCCTATTCGGAAGCGTAGAACAGTTTTTTCATCCCCCTCTTTTTCCAGACGGGCAGTACCATAATAGATGATTTTTAATGCCGGATTAACTTTAACAAGTTTGAAATTGACGTCAACAGGCTTTTGGGTAACCGATGCATAGTAATGAATATTTACAATATATTCACCTTTAACAATACCTCTAATAGTCAATACTTCCTGATTAAGCGGGTTTTGTATTTCTTCGTCATTGACCATTATTGTGTCGTTGATTAGTCCTCTGTCATCACGGTCAAGATGTAGCAGTCCTGCCTCCGGATTTTTGAACCATATAAGTTGGCCACTCGGATCTTCCACCCATACATCAATGTCGTCCGGGTTGTTATCTTGCCAGTTAATAGTCAGGATATATTCAGCCTTGGGATCGATGATGCCGGTTTTGGCTTGCGGATTCATAAACATAATGGCGATCAGAAACAGAAAGGTAAACCCAAGCAGAGCATTAAAAAGCAAATCGGTGAATGGATCGGTTTGATGATGTCGTCGGTTGCGCATTGTGGTACAGACCTATTGCCTTAATTTAGGTAAGACATAAATATTGGTAAGGTGTTTTGCCGCGTCGATGACTTCGTCAGCGCCCTGATCCAGTAAATGGTACTGTATGCCGGCAAGTATGCTGCAAATCAGACCTGCGAATGTTGTATACAGTGCAGTGCCCATGCCGGAACTCATGTTTTTTAGAATGCTTTGCATGGTACTGACATCGAAATCAGTAACGTTGGAAACTGATCCCAGCATCAGAACAAAACCTATAATTGTGCCAAGCAGTCCCAGTTTAATCATCAGATCTGTCATGAACCAGCCTATGTCGTGTGGTTGTTTCAGTCTGGATTCATAGACATCAATCAATTCAGTATTGTTATTAATATTTTGTCTGTTACCATTATTTGTTTCATGGGTTATCTTGTAAACCAGATCGTGTATGTAATCTGTTAACAAGCAATCAGGCAATATGGTTTCATTGTTTATTGCCACCTTGCCATCAATCAGTTTTATGTCGAGATGATGTTGTTCAAGAATTATATTTTTTATAAATAAAGAAACATTTATTTGATTTGAAATCATATAGACACGTTTGGCACAGTGAATGGTAATCAACATATAGAACAAGCTTATCACCCAGGATATTCTGCTTTTATCACCATTGAACAACAGTATCAGGATGTTCTCGTGAGCGGCTATGAATAGAGAAAACACTATCAGTCCTGTCAGGATTAACCAGGTTAGCAGTAAATGGTGAGTGCCCTTGTTCATATACGTCGTTCAATCAAAAAGCAGGCTTATCAGTCATAAATCACAAACCAGTCAGCCGCTGCAAATTCAACAATATCACGAATCAGGTTGTTAACTTTTGTGGCCAGTTTATTCAGTGCTACGTTATCAGTATCTTGCGGGAACAATGTAGCTGTAATGAGGTAATTTTCTCCGTTATCCCTGATAGTTATTTTAATCGGGCAAAAATTAATAAAGTCAGGTTCCATATCAAACAGTTGCCTGGCATAGTTCAGGTTGCAGAACAATAATACTTCATAATCCGGATAATCCGGATATCCTCGATCCCTGATGGCCTTGCCAATATGCAGTCTGTTGACGATACGAAAGTTACGTTCCGTGATGGCAAATTCAGCATCATCTACAATATCTGAGAGCAGCTTTATAGTTGTTTTTTTGTAATATTCTGTTTGCTGTGCAGGGTGGGCAACGGTAGAAAAAAACATGCAGATGATGAACATCTTGCAGCAAGTATTAAACCGCCATCCCGGTTTTGGCGATGAGGTATGCAGGACAGAAATGTTAATCCTTGATTGTGATCGGTGTGCCGATTGAGACATATTTTCGCAACTCTGTGATTTCTTCATTTTTTAAAGCGATACAGCCCTCCGTCCAGTTAAACTTGTCATGTATATCCAGTTTCTGCACGGACACTTCCCCCAGACCGTGAATGCCGATATATCCACCCAGCGCTGTATCCTGTGGCGGCATACGTTTGCTCTTGTAAGCAATGGCTATCTCCTTGAATTCCCGGGCAGTGATGATTTGATTTTTATAGCCGTACCAGGCATCAAGCAGGTTGGGATAATCAATTTGCATAAAGAAGTGAAACCGGCTGTTCGATTTAAATTGTAATACCTTGTAATGACCGGTGGGGGTTTTATTGTCGCCTAACTGTCGCTTGTTACCGTTGGCGCCTTTACCATAAGCTATCCGGAACTTTGCAACAAGTTGATTGTCTTTTTTTACTCTAAGTTCCTGATCAGTCTTTGATATTTCAATCCTGTATTGATTGTCCAGGGCCTGCAGAGCGGGGCTGATTGCATGGCTTGCCAGTATAAAAACCGGCAAAAAGATAACGTGCCGGCAGGAAAATATTTTGCCGGCGATCAATGCGCTGCCATGTGAATTTATAAACATAAATACAGCTCGGCTGAATATATTTAAGGAAGCTCTGATTAAGTCAGAGTTTCCTTAAATTAAAACAAGTTGACAGCAGCCTGTGTTCAATAGAATTATTGTATGATTATAAATAAATAACAGGCTGTATGACAGTGGTAAAAGAGTCTCGCTACGACAATATTATGATTTTGTTTCATTAGTTCTTTGGCGCATCTTGTTTCTCCCCACGAAAATGTATTGACACGGATGTGGCCCCAGTTCAGTCAAAAGTCAAAATCTGATAACTAAAATCGAAAAACTGCTTGTTGATGACGGCCGCCGGACCGTTTGGTCTTTCGTGTAGGATGCCTGGACTTGCCAGAGGTGAGGGCTAATCACGTCTGGAATCACTCAGCACCTTCGCCAGTTTTTCAATAACACGCACCTGTGAGAAGCGCATGCAGGCGATTAACAATGCAATGACACTGAACGTTATTATAAACAGGAGATCATGAAAGACACTGAACTCAGCACTGAACGCTTCATGAAAATCTAATAACACTGCATGTTTTAACAGATCGACGCCGTAACTGAAGGGGTTAATAAGTGTTAGCCACTTCAGCAACGGGGGCAGGTGTTGCAGTGGGTAAAGTGCACCACTCAGGAAAAAAACGGGAAAAATAACGAAATTCATGAATACAGCAAAATTTTCCAGCGTGTTACTGAATACCGCGAGCAGGATCCCGGCACTTGCACACAAAAATGCCGTCACCACCAATCCAAGCAGAAACAGGCCGATGTTAATGGACAGGTCAAGATAACCCAGAGCAAACAGGATGATGATCAGTAGTCCCGCCTGTACCAGACCTGCTATGGTAGCGCTGATAGTGCGTGTGATAATGATCCAGTAGTGTGGAAAAGGTGCTATGACCAGCATGCGCATCACACCTGATTCCTTATCATAGACCAGTGACAAGGAAGCGAGCATAGAGCCGAACAGCAGCACCATACACAGCAGTCCCGGCACCAGAAATTGTTGATAATGCGCCGGGCCATATTGGCCCAGCATCGCACCGAAACCACTGCCTATTATAAACAGCCAGATCAAAGGCCTGATCATGGCACTCAGCAATCGACCGCGCTGGCGAAACATGCGTTTTAATTCACGATAAATAATGGCCTTTAAAGCTCGTCTTATCATAAGTTCATGCTTCCGGGCGCCAGATTCTTCCAGATATAGACATCATTGAGGTCTGGCTTGCGTATATGCAGCGCCTGTACGCTGGCCTGTAATTGCTTTTGTAAACTGGATACGGCAAAGGTTTCGTCCGGGATGCGGAATAATAAACGATCACCATCAATGACAGGCGGGCCGAGTTGCGGTTGTATAATTTCAATATGCTGCTCGGGCGTATGTGTTTCAATTTCAAGAATGTAAGCACCTAAATCAGCAATCAGGGCAGCGGGTTGTCCCTGACCAATCAACTCACCCTTGCGAATAAATGACACTTGATCACAGGCCTGTGCCTCTTCAAGATAATGTGTTGTCAGTAACACAGTCATGCCGAGTCGCTGACGCAGTCCTTTGATAAAACGCCAGATGTTGCGCCGGTTAATAATATCCAGACCAATTGTCGGTTCGTCCAGAAACAGAACTTTAGGTTGATGCAATACGCCTCGTGCGATATCAAGAACTCGTCGCATACCGCCTGATAATGCTGCGACTCGTGTCTGTCGCTTGTCGTTCAGGTCAAACAGTTGCAGGAGTTCATCAACACGTTGTTTGATGACATCATCGGCCAGTCCATAGAGTGCACCAGCAAAATACAGGTTTTCTTCAACAGACAAACTGCGGTCAAGGGCGGACTCCTGAAATACCAGACCAATGTTTTGCCGTACCTTGACCGGATGCTGCAGGGCATTGATACCGGCGATTCTGATTGTACCGGTATCCGGGCGAGTCAGGGTGCAGAGCATGTGTATGATGGTAGTCTTGCCCGAGCCATTAGGTCCAAGCAAACCATGGAACTGACCTGCAGGGATCATCAGTTGTAATGACTTTACTGCTGGTAACTCGCTGTAGTGCTTGCTGAGTTGCCGGGTTTCTATCGCAA
>JADFPU010000107.1 GCA_022562175.1 Pseudomonadota bacterium
CCTGCCAAACCTGGATTTATTATGATCGCAGCATAAAACTGATCAATGGCTATATAAATCTGCGGATATCATTAACTATTTGTCATATCAGCAGTGACTCCTGGACTTCATTTAGATTGACAAAAATGAATATATGAGTTGTTGGAATCCAAATACAATCGGCCCCAGGACTTTTCCCAGCACGCCTGTAGCCAGTAAAGCAATCAAGATTAATAGTCCGAATCGCTCAAGTTGATTATATTTATAAGCTATCGCAGGAGGCAGTATAGCCGACATGACACGACTGCCATCCAGGGGCGGCAAGGGAAAAAGATTCAGAACCATCACGACAGTATTGATCAGGATCCCTGCACTACACATATAAAACAGCGGCAATGCCAGATCGGAAAAGATATTGCCGAAAAGCATAATAATCTTGGCAAACACTGCCCATAATATGATCATAAACAGGTTTGCTGCCGGACCGGCAATAGCAACCAGGGCCATGTCACGTCTGGGCTTGTGCAGATTTCGCCAATCGACCGGAACCGGCTTGGCCCAACCAAAAATAAAGTTGCCGACGTATAATAGAATCAACGGCACAACGATGGTACCGACAGGATCGATGTGTTTCACCGGGTTGAGTGTCAGTCTCCCCAATATGCGAGCCGTCGGATCGCCCAGTTTGTTTGCCACCCAGCCGTGCGCCACTTCGTGGACAGTGATGGCAAAGACGACAGGAACAGCCCAGATAATGATTTTCTGGATTAAAGAAAATTCAGGCATGAGATAATTTTCAGGAGAAAAATAAAAAATACAGTTCTATATGTGATCATCTAATCGAGACCAATCAAACAGGCAGTTTTTGCTGTTTGAGATCCATAAACGCTGAAAAATCAAATTTATCGATATCGGCCAAATGAGACGGTACAATATTTTGTATGGCGGCAAAGATATTTTCCGATCTGCCCTTATACTCACTGTCCCATTTGTCCAGCATCTCCTTAATCACCTGTCTCTGCAGGTTATTTTGAGAACCACACAGGCTACAGGGGATAATGGGAAACTCTTTTTGCTCAGCGTAAGCCTTGATATCCTGCTCCTTACAGTAGGCCAATGGTCGTATGACAATATGTTTTCCATCATCACTTTTTAACTTTGGCGGCATGGCCTTGAGCTTGCCGCCATAGAACATATTCAGAAACAAGGTCTCAATTATATCATCGCGATGATGACCAAGCGCTATCTTACTAAAGCCATGCTTGCCGGCAAAGCTATATAAAATGCCTCGTCGCAAGCGGGAGCACAGGCCACACATAGTCTTATCTTGCGGGATAATACCTTTAACGACACTGTAGGTATCCTGCTCAATAATATGAAAAGGCACGGCCAGTTCTGTTAAATATTCAGGCAGGATATTTTCCGGAAAACCAGGTTGCTTTTGATCCAGATTAACGGCGATTAATTCAAAATTGATCGGCGCTTTACGCTTGAGCTTAAGCAGGATATCCAGCATGGTGTAGGAATCTGCGCCACCAGAGAGACACACCATGATCCGGTCGCCATCTTCAATCATGGAAAAATCTTCTATTGCACGAGCGACATTTCGTCTTAACCGTCTATCCAATTTATTTGACTCATAGACCTTCCTTCGGCTCAGTGCGGTCATAGTATTAAATACCCCTGCGCTTACACGGGTATGATGTATTCAAGGCTTCACTGACAAGCACATAGGCATCTTCATTCAGCCGGGATGATTTATCTTTTAGCCAGGCAGTAATTTTCATGGTAACTTCCTGCAGACTGATAATATTCGGGTTTATGCAGAATAATTTCTGTCCCGGCTCTGCCTCTTGCAACATATCAATAGTCTGGACCAAGCCAAACACATAACGCATACAATACTGATTCGGTTGCCCTGGAGCAGCGCCTTCTTCACAGCTGGTCAGCAATTCCCTACCCGATAACATTTCCTCCTCTGCTTGTTGTGCCATTACAGGCACAGCAAAGACCAGCATTAATATAAACAAGATTATGTTTTTCATCGTCAAGTTATTTCAAGATAGATATTGATCTGGATGGGGTTGTCGAGAACAAGGACATTGTGCAGAAACCATTCCTGCATCGCGGCAAGGATTTCCTGAAAATATATTTTATCAAGATATTTTCCCATTTCAGGATTTGGCAAGCATTATCAATAAGACTACAAACAAGACCACTACACCAATCGGCAACAGCGCAGACTGCCAATCCGGATTTTCGACTTGCTTGCTACGTTGCATAACCTGCTTTACACCCGGCCAGAATAAAAAGAGTATAAGGAACGCCCCCATACCCATTAAAACCTGTTCCCAGACAGCCATTCTCTACCACCTCAAATTCTCTATTTATATGTGTGAAGCGTAATCTATTACCGTAACAGATTGCTACCGTTGTGTAGTCTATTCTGCAAAAAAAACCCCGCGCCAGGCGGGGTTTTCTCATAAATACTCTGAATAATCAGGGTTTAATGACGACTTCAACTGCATGGGATCCCTTCGATCCCTGCTCAGCTTCGTAAGTTACAGTCTGTCCCTCGTTTAATGAGCGATAACCATCTGATTTTATCGAAGAATAATGTACGAAAATATCATCTCCCCCTCCCTCCGGCTCGATAAAACCAAAACCCTTAGCATTATTAAACAACTTCACTACGCCATTCGTGCTCATTAATACTTCCCCCCCCTCCCATAACAATCAATGTTTACTTTATTTTGCAGCCAGCAAACAAAGGCAAGAACAAAAGGAAACTTCTGGCACTACCCATATCAGCAAACTACTTACCAGTCATTAGCATAGTCCACATAATTACAAATTGACAAGTATGTATAGTCAGTATTTTTTTACAAAACAAGCTATCTACGACTATTAAATTACTTTAGTTGCTGTTGGTATTGGTTGTGTTCTCAGGTTCCCTTCTTACAACAACGATTGAATCTCTGTAATAATCAGGGTGTAGTGGCACATACATTTTTACTGCAGCCCTTTCTCCGCCAGCACCATCCGGATATATGATGACATTTTCCCTGGCATATTTTCGATTCCTGAATTCCATTGTGCCATCAGCATTAACATACAACGTATCTGTTTGTTGTGCTATTGGCTTGACAGTAGACTGCCCAGCACAGCCTGCCAAGACCACACATGTCATCAGTGATAGCAACGCTTGACCTTTTATTAAAATCATACTTTTATCACCTATATTATTAACACTAATGTATAACTATATGTTTTTGTGTTAATAATTCCAGTGATATTTTCATGTATTGGCGATTATTTCTGCCGCCTATGCGCAAACAGACAGGTCTTTCATGAGTGCATCATCAAGCAAACTGGCGCTCCCGGCAGGACTCGAACCTGCAACCCTCGGGTTCGAAGCCCGATACTCTATCCAATTGAGCTACGGAAGCGCATGGCATCAGTCTAAAGGAAAAAATGCAAAAATTATATGAACAAGCAAGACCTTTTTAATGCAGGGGACCAGAATCGGCTTGCTAGCTAGTATCCGTCCATAGCAACCCAATCGCCAAGCTTCAAGCCCAGGCCCAGGCCGGTCATGGCATTGCCAACACGGTTTTTATACGTTCGTTCAGATCAGCGTAACGATATGGTCCTGTCTCATCAATAACCACTATTTTATCAGAACGCTATTTTTGAAATATTTTGTAAGTAGTTTAGTTGATGTTTTTGATATGCCGCATTGACTATTGCGGTGGTGAATCCGCGCATTAAATCATCTTTCCCAACAACATGAAGCCAATTGTCCCGGACCGGAAGATACTTTCAATATCATCTTGCTGACCTTGTACTGCTCCAGGAAGTCCTTATCTTCAACTAACCTGGCTAGTAGATAGCGTGAAAATTCTTCTACTGTCGTATTGCGTATGGGTAGTAGGACGGTATCGCTTTTCAGGAACAACATGTCCTCACCGTTAAAATTAATACGGTAATAAAGCCCGTCATCTTTTATTTTCAAATACGGCGAATCAGCCGGCATGAGTGTGTATTCATCCAGTTCATTGCATAAAACCTTGATTCTTTTTTTTATCTCCTTGTAGCTGAAACTCATACCGGAAGCCCCCACAGGCACCGTCACGGCAATATTCACAGTGAAATTATGGCCGTGTAAACGCTCACGCCTGTCAACAGAAAAGATCGTAAAGTGTGCAGCTGAAAACTTCAGATAATCTTTACAGATTTCTATGGTTGTTACATTTTCCATTGCCATCTTATAGACACTACCTCATCAGGGTTCTGTTTGAAAATTAACTACGGTCACTTGATTCTCCAATCTATTTTTGTGTGCACATTATTACAAACATCGGACTGCTAAATCCGGAAATATAATTACTCAAGATATTTTACATGAGCAAGCACCGTCATTTTTTTATGATGCAATATTATGGTAGTGTGAGTAAACTAAAAGTCGCTTTTTCAGGTTTTTCCCTCCGATAAATCCTGGCCAGGCTTGTTCAGAGATTCCATGCATATCACTGCTTAAAAACGTAGCGTAGCTTTACCCCGCTCGTCAGCACCGGTTTGCCACCTTCAAATCTTGGTCGGTAATGAGTACCAGCTATAGCAAGTTTGCCACGTTTAAACATGTCCGGATTATGTTGAGGATTGCTTTCAGTAATTTTTATATTACTCGGCCAGCCATTGCTTGGCACATCAAACACGGCATCAACATACGTGTTATTTTGGCCTATATTCAGTTCATCACCACCCGGCGGCGTCAGTGTTTTAAGCGGCACAGGTTCGCCAAACAGCTTATTGATATCCTCAATACTTGCGCCATTATCCACCAGCATATTATAGGCTTGTTCATAACGTTTCATAGCAACCCATTTTCTCCTCAGCGCCAGGAAATAGTCGCCGAAAAAAACCAGTGCTTGTGCATGTTCAATTACAGAAGCCGGATGATTACCAGCGTGTATATCCAGGATGCGTTGTATGGCTCTTTTACCCTTGAAATAACTTTGATTAAAATAGAATAGCCTTACAGCAATTTCGTTGACATAAGGTGTTGGACGTTGATTGGGGATCATTGCTTCACGTATATCTCTATGTGATGTCTTGAACTTGTCAATAATGTCACTGGCAATGTGATAATTAATTACTGCTGTGTAATAAAGTGATCTGATTAGCTGCTCATTATCCCCGCCATCTATATTAGCAGCAATATCGATCGCCTTATCGAACAGATCATCAGCTTTGACTAAATGACCAACTGACGAGCCATCAATATCCAGGTGATAGGCATCTACATGCCACAAACCGATTCTTTCAATTATTGGCAGCAGCCTGGCATCATCATCGGCATAATTCCGGCGATTGACCCAGTATAGATAATGATAATTCTCACCCAGATCATGCCATGCTTGCTGTGCTGTATTACTTTCAATAATAAGCTCGAGTATTTTTATTTGATTGAGATTATGCAGCCCCTCATTGATCCGGCTAATCTGAAGTGCTCTCTTAAAAGCATCCAGCGCCAACTGATGATTCCCCTGTGAGCGATAAATCAGACCCATACCCAATAAGGCTTCACCGAGCTGATTAGCGTAGGCGCCTTGCTCTGATTCCAGTTGTGAAACTAGTGCCTGATATTCAACAAGTGAGCGTTGCCGATCAGTGGACAAATCATCTGATAGCTGTACTTGTGCAGCGGCATCTGGATGATGTATTTGCTGATTTTCCTTGTCTGCCGCAAAAATACTGCTGCTATATATCAAACCACAAACAAGAGCAAAGCACTGCATTAAATAGCTCATTTATATATTATACAAAGATTTTGTTATGCCTTATTTGAAATAATATCAACTTGCCGTAACAAGAAAAATATCGTGGGAATTGTGCCGCAGATTACAGCTACTGTAGATGGATCCAGCAAGGTAGTTCGGCAATGTAATTTTTTCAACTCACAGCATTTATGAACGTATACTACATGACCTATGATATTGTAGTAATCAGCTTAACCATACACGCTACACGGACACAACAAAGTTTCCATTTGCACAGCTATCATGATACATGTTTATGGGGCTAGCTCTGTATTCAGTTTTGTAAAGCGATAAATGCGCCAGGATTATGTGGCGGGCAAGCTTACGGCCCTCAATATCCGAGGCTCTTATACTAATATCGTGGTATAAAGTTAAAATTTCGATTAATAATCATTAAATATTTTTGTTTTACTATGAGTTTCTTTTATAATGAATGTGATTTACATACCGTATCCACTTTGACAAACGAATAGGAACGATTATGGCTAAAAATAGCAAGAAACCCGCCGCCCGTAGTGCGGCCATTGATAAAAGTATAAGCTCTGCTCTCGAGAGTTTAGCTTCCGCCTGTGTAAATGGTAAAAATGCCATCGACGCCAGAACTGAAGTGAATAAAAAGCTCGCCGCTAACCTTAAACGGCTCAGAAAAAAACGCGCTACTTTGGTGAAGCGTAAAAAAACTGCCGCTGCAAAGGTTAAAAAATCTGCCAGTGCAGAAACTCAAAAAAACTTCAAAACCGCTATCAATAATCTTGCCTCGGTTACTAAAGAGGCTGTAAAAACCCGAACACAGAAACTCCCCATTGCAGAAGAATTGGTCGCACTCAAAGCTGGGCAGCTTAAAGCGGTTGCTTATGTAAAGGCCATCGACGCCGCCAACAAGCAGCTAAATAAACCCAAAAAGAAGATACAGAAAAGACGCACCAAATAAGTCACCGCGGTGCTAACCTCACCTGCGGACAGCACTGAAACAGCATTTTGACAAATAGTATGGTGTCTAATAAAGCGCCCCGTTGGGCGCTTTATTGCTTTCTGGCAGTTAGACAGAAAAAGCCAGTATAAAATACCTGGAATATAGAAATATAATAGTTGCCGGGCAGATGGTAAGGTTATGCGAATCCCGCAGCCACAATGCTGCTCAATCTAACTGTAAACTATCCCTGCTACGTTGAATTCAAACCACAACCACGATGATCACTGACTCGCTCGCCACTCTCCAACGAGTATTTGGATATGAATCATTTCGTCCATATCAAGAGGAGATTATCGATAATCTTATCAACGGATTTGATGCGTTTGTATTGATGCCAACTGGTGGGGGAAAGTCGCTCTGTTATCAAATTCCGGCAATTATTCGAAACGGTGTCGGGATTGTAGTTTCCCCATTGATCTCACTTATGAAAGATCAAGTCGACGCATTGCAGGCCAACGGCGTTACCGCCGCCTATTACAATTCCACATTGAGCGCACAGCAGGCGGGTAATGTGCTTCACCAGCTACATTCCGGAAAGCTGGATCTTTTGTACGTTGCACCGGAAAGACTCATGCAATCCGCCTTTATAGAACGATTGCAAAACATCGATATCGCACTAATCGCTATCGATGAAGCACACTGCGTTTCACGTTGGGGCCATGATTTTCGTCCCGATTATTTACGCCTTGGCGAACTGCGTAAAAATCTCCCGAATATACCTACCATTGCGTTAACTGCAACCGCCGATCCACAAACCCGGGATGATGCTGTGGTGAGATTAGGTCTTAGCCACGCGCCACTCTATGTGACGGGGATCGATCGCCCTAACATTCGTTACATGGTGTTGGAAAAGAATCGGCCATTTGAGCAACTCAAAAACTTACTTGCCAGCCGAAAACGTGAAGCTGGAATCATCTATGCGCTCAGTCGTAAGCGGGTCGAGGATATCGCGGATCGTCTGGTCGCCCACGGCATCGACGCGGCGGCATATCATGCGGGCTTATCTAGCCAAAATCGCCAAACGGTGCAAGATGCTTTTCTTAAGGATGAATTACAAGTGGTTGTGGCCACGGTAGCTTTTGGCATGGGAATAGACAAACCCAATGTACGTTTTGTTGTTCACTATGACCTGCCAAAAAATATCGAAAGTTATTACCAGGAGACCGGACGCGCTGGTCGGGATGGGTTGTCCGCTGAAACACTGCTCCTCTACAGCATGCAGGATGTGGTGTTAATCAGAAATCTTCTGGAAAAATCGGATAACGAACAGCAAATACGCATCGAGATACAAAAACTCAATTCGATGGTCGATTTCGCCGAAGCGCTCACCTGTCGACGCCAGGTTCTGTTGAACTATTTTGGCGAACAACTTAAACAGGAGTGCGGTAATTGTGATGTCTGCCTGAATCCCCCGCAACAATACGACGCGACACTGGATGCTCAAAAGGCGCTCTCCTGCGTCTATAAGGTAGGTCAAAGATTCGGGGTCAGACATGTGATCAGTGTGTTGCGTGGCAGCCATAACGACCGCATAAAACGTTTTCAGCACGAACAACTGTCTACCTTTGCGCTTGGAAAAGAGCTTGGCGAGGCAGAATGGAGCAGTATTTTTCGCCAGCTTATTCATCAGGGATACCTTGCCCAGGATCTTTCCAATTACGGCGTATTGAAACTCACCTCCCGTTCCCGCCCGATTCTAAAGGGCGAAATGACCCTGCTTCTTGCGCGCCCACGAATAAAGATAACCAAAAAAACCAAGCGCAAAGCTTCTAAGATACTCACAGAGCAACCCTATGACGAAAGACTGGTCGATCAACTTCGGGAATTAAGGACCCGGCTTGCACGCCGTCAAGGCGTACCCCCCTATGTGGTATTCGGCGATGCGACGCTTATTCAAATGGCACAGTTAAAACCCACTGACGCCACTGGGTTATTAGCGGTAAGCGGCGTTGGAGAACATAAACTTTCCAAGTACGGCAACGACTTTCTGTCGGTTATAAAACACTTTTCAGAAGAACAGAATGCGACACAAGTTTAGTCACTATCGGCACATGTAAAGTTAAAGTGACAGCTTATTTTTTAAGTAACAATTTCTCATCAATCGCTATAAATTTATTGGCTTGTTTAATTAACAGATTGGAAGTTAATTGAGGAACACCATAAACTTCAGTATTAGTATTAAAACGTTTTTTAATTCGCTGTAACAAAATATCAAAATCTCCATCACCAGAAGCTAAGATTATAGTGTCGCATTTCCCCGCCTCTTCAAAAATATCTAAAGCAATACCCACATCCCAATCTGCTTTTGTTGTGCCGTCATGACGTTTTAGCATGGGCTTTAGTTTTACGGTGAAACCAATAGCTCGTAAGATATTCTGGAATTGCGCTTGTTTCTCATCGCCGCGATCAGTTGCATAAGCAAAAGCATTAACAACTTCACGAGCACTCGTTACCTCTGCCCAGAATTTATAGTAATCAAAACTGCCCTGGTAGGCCTGACGGCAAGTGTAGTAGATATTTTGCACGTCAACAAAAATGCTGATTTTTTCCAAGGATAGATCCGTCACTATTTTTTATTGCTACGCCAGCGTTTAAGTTCATCGATATATTATTCGGTAAGGGCGAAACGAGAACAGCAAAAAATAATTCTACT
>JADFPU010000108.1 GCA_022562175.1 Pseudomonadota bacterium
TAATGCTGTCGATGCAATCGCCGGTAAAATGTTGCTGGAAGGTGTCAAAGGCAATGACAAGCTATTTTATACCACTGGACGCCTGACCTCGGAGATGATTATTAAAGTCGCGCAAATGGGCATCCCTGCCCTGCTGTCTCGGTCCGGCATCACCCGCATGGGACTGAAGCTGGCACAGGATCTGGGCGTCACCATGTTCTCCCGCGCCAGGGGCAAGCATTTTCTCATCTTTAACGGTGCCGAAAATGTTGAATTTGATGTTGAACTGCCTGCCAAGCGTGAAGGGGCCAATGTCATTTCGGCAAAACCGGTCGTCAGCAACGCCTGAAATCCCGCCATCGATGAACACCAGCAGTACTGAGAAAACATCGATTACTGGCGTCATCCTGGCAGGGGGTCAGGCCCGCCGTATGGACGGACAGGATAAAGGACTGATACCACTGTCGGGCAAGGCCATGATCGAGTATGTCATCGAGGCTATCGAACCACAGGTCAAATCGATCATCATCAACGCCAACCGCAACCTCAGTACCTATATGCACTATGGTCTACCGGTCATCCCGGACAATTTTTCCGGTTATAACGGACCGCTGGCAGGCATGGCCAGTTGCCTGCGGGTGATTGAGACGGAATTCATGTTGACCGTGCCCTGTGACTCGCCCTTTGTGCCAAACGACCTGGCAAAAAAGCTTTATACTCAGTTGCATAAACAGCAGGCAGATATCAGCGTTGCGCATGACGGCAAACGTATGCAACCGGTATTTGTGTTATTAAAGACCAGTCTACTTGATTCCATGCTGGATTTTCTTAATCGGCATGAACGTAAGATAGATAAGTGGTTTGCCCAACATAACACTACCACTACGGATTTTTCAGACAAACCACAGACATTTATTAACATCAATACACCGGAAGATATCAGTCACATTGAAGCAGAACTGATAAAGGCATAACTAAAAAGTGATATCGATAAAAATTCCATTAATAGGGATCGCGGCCTATAGCGGCACAGGAAAGACGACCCTGTTAACTAAATTAATTTCCATCTTCAGGCAACACGATTTGAGAGTGGGTATTATCAAACATGCCCACCATAGCTTTGAGATCGATTACCCGGGTAAAGACAGCTATGAGTTACGCAAGGCCGGTGCATGCCAGGTATTGATCGGTTCCAAAAAGCATTGGGCTCTGTTGGTCGATACGGAGGCAGATGAAGGAGATAAATCGCTGGAATATCATATCAAACATCTGGATCTGGATAATCTCGATTTGATATTGGTGGAGGGTTTTAAACCCGAGGCCATTGCCAAGATAGAACTTCACCGTCCAAGCCTGGGAAAACCTCTGCTGTTTCCCGAGGATGATAGTATCATTGCAATAGCAACAGACAGCAAAGACAAACTTGAAACAAAATTACCGGTACTCAATCTGAATGATCCAAAGCAGATCGCCGATTTTATAATCAGCCGGTTTCTAAGTAACCATAAAAATTTCACGACCAATTGTAAGTAAAAAATGACCGGACAAACGATACAAAAAGACCCCAGCTGCAAAGACGAATTCGATCCAAACTCACTGTCAGCGGCTCAGGCATTAAAAAGAATACTCGATAGCATCGACTCCATAAAAGGTACAGAGAAAGTACCGCTACGCACTGGCCTGGACCGTATCCTCTGCGAAGACATTCGTTCAAAGATAAATGTGCCGGGCTGTACCAACTCAGCCATGGACGGTTATGCCGTGCAAGGGACGGATTTACCGGAATCAGGCATAAAAGAACTCAAGTTAGTCGGCACCGTCTTCGCGGGCAAGCCTTTAAAGGAAACAATCATATCAGGCACCTGCGCACGCATCATGACCGGTGGCGTCATGCCGCAAGGCACTGACAGTGTCGTCATCCAGGAAAATGTCGAACGTCATGGCGATGTAGTCCGTATCGGTAATGACACCAGATACGGCGACAACGTTAGACAAGCCGGGGAAGACATCAAGATTGGTGATGTCATACTACGTAAAGGCGTGCGCCTAACACCTGCCAATATCGGTCTGGTCGCCTCACTCGGGATCGGCGAAGTGATGGTGACACGTAAACCTCGTGTAGCATTTTTTTCCACCGGTGATGAACTGCGTTCTATTGGCGAGAAACTGGAAGACGGTGATGTCTATGACAGTAACCGTTATACCCTGCATGGCATGCTCATGCGCCTGGGTGCCGAAATCATTGATATGGGTGTGATTAAAGATGTAAAAGAAGATGTTGAAAAGGCCTTTAACGAGGCCGCATCCTATGCAGATGTCGTGATTACCTCCGGCGGTGTTTCTGTTGGCGAAGCTGATTACGTCAAAGAGATCATGAAAAAAATCGGCAATGTCGATTTCTGGAAAGTCGCCATTAAACCCGGCAGGCCACTCGCTTTCGGCAAGATCAATAATGCCTACTTCTTCGGCCTGCCCGGCAATCCCGTTTCAGTGATGGTCACGTTTTATCAGTTTGTCCAACCTGCCCTGTATAAACTCATGGGCAGTCAACATATAGAACCCATAACATGCACGGCCGTTTGTCTGTCCACACTTAAAAAACGACCTGGCCGGGTTGAATATCAACGCGGCGTCCTGGAAAGAGATAGCTCCGGACAATTGGTCGTGCACAAAACCGGGGCTCAGGGTTCAGGCATCTTAAGCTCCATGGCCCAGGCCAACTGTTTTATTATCCTGCCAATGGACAGCACCGGCGTCAGCAAAGGCAACAGCGTAGATATCCAGCCGTTTTTCGGCATAGTTTAAAACAGGTGATAGACGAAGATGCAAATTGGGCTGAAATAGTTGATCAACTAGATGCGATGCTGCGTTGACGATACACATAACGAATAAGGATAAGTCGCGCCCAGCCGCGACTTTATCCAATTGTTGAACAAGCCAGGCAGTTCAACTCGGTACTTATATATAGCAAATTCCTACGCTTTCGGACTAGCGGAATTGTCGCCGGACTCGTCCTGCCCGGACTCGCTTGCAGGCGATGACTCCAGCTTTTCAATAGCCTCTGCACTGCCTTGACCACTGGGCCAGGGACTGAATGGAAAGGGTCTCTCTTCCGACTGGTAGGTGATATATAACAGGATCTGGAAGGCGTACTCGGTCAGGCTGGTACTGAATTTCGATAAATTCTGATTGAGATTGCCGGTAATGACCTTGGTCAGGAATTGGAATATTACCAGCAACCAGATTACGCCAAACAGGATGTATAAAATAACGCCAAATATGACAATAAACAGGCCACGTATCCAGACGTCCACGTTTTTTACATTTTCTTTGATCTTGGCACTCATATTTTGTTCCCCTTGTTGAGAAGCAGTATTAAAGAATGAAATAACTAACGCTGTTAGTATAAGTTACCTGGTTTAATAACACGGCACACAGGGAAGTTGCAAGAATTTTGATTGCCGCTGCGGTCGCTGTCGTTGTCATGTAAGATCCCGTTATTAACTTGTTCTGTTGTATGCATCGAGTTTATATATCTTTACAAGGAGACGTTTTACACTATGCTCACCGGATCCATGAGGAGCGTAGCGACGAATAAGTCCCAGTAAATCAATTTGTTATATTCATTAAATTACGATTTCTTCCTCACCAATTGAATGCCATCCCGTACAGTTAACATCACGTTCTCGATTCGAGTATCCTCATATATGATTTCGTTGAGCCGAGCCAGCGTTTTTGAATCACTATCCTGTGGATTAAGTACCTGACCTGACCAGAGTGTATTATCGATGATGATTAATCCTCCTGGACGTGTTCGCGTTAGGATTTCCTCATAATATAATGGGTAGCTGTCTTTGTCCGCATCAATGAAAGAGAGATCTATAGTCGTGTCCAACTGTCGGATGGTTTCTATGGCCGGCCCCATTCTCAATTCAATTTTGTAACCAACAGGGCTTGAATCAAATGCCGCCTGCGCAATTATCTGTGCTTCAGGATTAATCTCGCAGGTTATGATTTTCCCATCCTCTGTAAGTCCCTCTGCCATTGATAACGCCGAATAACCAGTAAAGGTTCCGAGCTCAAGTATCAGTCTCGGTTGAAGAAGTTGTACGAGTAACTTCAAAAATCGTCCTTCAATCCGACCTGTGAGCATCTTTGCATCATCCATTACTTCGTATGTTTGGGTGATTAACTTCTGAAGATTTTCAGGCTCTTCCTGCGTTACTCGAAATGCGTAATCTTCAACAGCTTCTTCAACTAGTCTCATATTAAACTCCTGTCTATCATCTTAAACGATAACGCAGCATAAGAGCTAAGATCGACCTGCCAAAAACCTGTAATGTCTGCAAGCCCGATGAGGCTACGATAGCGGAAAGGATGGCAGGTATGCAAACATCAAAGGCCGGAGGGTGGCTTGCTCAACAAAAAACCGTATCGTCACAAACAGTTTACATTTTTATGCAAAGTTAATGCTGTAAAATAGGTGGCGTCCATATACGGACGTTCAACTTCCTGAGATTTACGCTATCCTTCCCCTATCAATAACAACAAAGGGGAGAAGCATGATCGTTGAACAAATCTGGACTGCCAACGCCTATCGCAACTTTAACTATTTGATAGTTTGTCCTGACACGGGTGAGGCACTCGCTGTTGATCCACTGGACCACAAGAAATGTCTGAGTATGGCGAGGAAGCAGGGCTGGAACATCACCCAGATATTGAATACCCACGAACACGGCGATCATACTGGTGGTAACCAGGCCATGATTGCTGCAACTGGTGCCATCCTTCTGGCCCACGCGAACGCCAAGGACAAGATCCCAGGTATTGATCGGGAATTAAGTGCAGGTGATGTGATTAAGGTTGGTAAAACCGTCGAGTTAGAAGTACTGGACACGCCCGGCCATACCATGAGTCACGTATGCCTGCTTTCACATACCGACACACCGGCCCTGATTTGCGGCGATACCCTGTTCAATGCCGGTGCCGGGAATTGTCATCATGGTGGTCACCCCAATGAACTTTATGAGACATTTGCAAGTAAGCTGGCAAAATTACCCGATGACACACTTATTTATCCAGGCCATGATTATATCGTTAATAATTTAAAGTTCACGCTCGATCGGGAACCGGACAATGACAAAGCTGCCAATTTGATCCGGCAAGTCGAAGTTCAGGACCCGGGCGAAGCGTTGGTTACTACGTTGGCATTGGAGAAAGAGATCAATACTTTTTTCCGTCTGCATAGCCCGACTGTCATTGCCAGATTGTACGATGCATTTCCCGATCTTCCGGACGATCTCGATGCAAGGACGGTATTTCTGAAGCTGCGTGAGTTGCGTAATAAGTGGTAAAGGCATGCATTGATTGCGAAAAACGACAGTGCGATTAAAATGGCGTTTTACGACGGAGGAGATAGGCAAAACGTTTCATATGCAGATGAAGACGCTGGAACGGGTCAGTATCGGGATAAGTTTGCATGTACTTGCCCATAATTTGAAACGGGTGACGCAGATCATGCTAACAGTTCCTGTTATGGGGGCGATGAGAGCATGAGAGGTTGCTTTTTCAGAGTAACTTACTTCTAACCTGTTGTGAATTAAACTAAAAAGGCTTTTTTTACAAAGCGTTGATAACGAAACATCGCATACCCTAAAATACCCAATAGCGTACAAAAAAACACCAGCCAACAAAGCGCCGCGGCTATACTGAAGTGTTGCGGTGACAGCAAAGCCATTAGCATAGCGGCCTGTGCAAACATCAATATGACAATCAAGCTGTTACTGCTGCGTGATGAAATAACCTCTTTCATTTTTGGCACCTTGATAATATGTCTGAGCGATTTTCCCGCTTCCTCCCGCACTTTCTGTAGATGCAGCCAGACTAGAAAGGCGATGATCTTTAACAACATGCCGGTTACTACTGACATGGCAAAGCCCATTAAGAAGAGCACCCCGGCCAGCAAACCAAATAGTGGATTTCCTGATATTTCGGCCAGCGCCCAAAGTATGACAACGATAATCAGGTTCATCATGGACAGACGCCAGAAATAACGGTGATTATCATACACCTTGCGGCGGGTCTGGCGTTGCAGATGCAGTGTACTCAAAGCAAACACCAGTAGGCCAGCAGCTATCAGTATGTCTACTGTTAAATCCAGCAAGCTCAGAACCGGACTGTCGCTGACGAAGCTAATCAGGGACTTTGCCAATAACAGGAACAGAAAAAAAGAAGCCGTCTTTTTTCTCAACCACTTCGGATAGGGAGGCGTGATCTGAAACATTGGAACCACCTGCCAGGCAATGGACATGACCAACATGGCTATCCAGCCGATTAGTCCCCAACTCATATGCAGATTGGTCAGTCCGGGACGAAAAAGTGGAATAACGCCTGTGTGACCGAAAATCAGAACGACACCAAGTACTAATGTAATAAATAGAGAACTGACTGCCAGTTTGATTCCGGGCATAGATTCACTGTGGGTAGGTGCCCGCTGCAAGCTCATGAGTATGGTTCCGACAAATATCACGATAGCGGAGCCAAGTACAATCACCGCGATATAGAACAGATTGTTCGCTGGCCATAGAAAAGCACCGATAAGTAATGTGATACCGATCACCCATAACAGATGAACTATGCCAGCAACCCGCTTTGGGTGACGGATGCTGACACCCACCACAACGGGCAAGATCTGTTGCAGGGCACCTAACATGACTGTTGCAAAGAATCCCAATACCAGGGCATGGGTCGCCGCCAACATTCCCGGTGACCAGCGTGACACCAGCATCCCGGAACCATAAAAAAGGAATACTAACGCAGCGCCGATTCCGAACAACGGCGCAGTAATAAAAAAACGTGCAGGGACCGAAAATGGTGGATTCTGTTGAAGAGAAAGGTTGGTGAACACTAAGATTTTTCAGTTATAAGATCAGCTACAGGTTGGTCCTCTTTCGCCCAGATAAAGAGCTCGTAATGCTCCTCACCATGTTTCCTGGTCTCCTCACAGAATCCATTGTCTGTCAGCCATGGGTAGAGCAGGCGCGGACGCCGCCGTGAGATCATGCGGACATATTGCCCCGGCTCCAGCTTGAGCAACACCTCGGTAGCCCGTTCATAAGGTTCCGGCGGCTCCAGATCGCGTACATCCAGTGTGATTTCCTGTACGCTCATTGACCAGACACTTGCTCCATGTCGGCAATGAGCTGTTCTACATCCACTCCTATTTCTTTATCGCTCATGGGATAAAGCATGCCTTCTTCTTTCATATTGTGCTGTTGCATGAGGATTAATAATGTTTCCATGGTATCAAGATAGTCTTCTTGCCGCTTTTCCTCCAATGCCGGTTCCAGTTCACCGAACAACTCACGCATTTGTTGATGTTCCCTTCTCATCACCGAAGTTGGACCCTCCGTGATACCACTGCGTTGTTCGAAGGCGGGAAATAACACCTGTTCCTCCATCATGAAATGGTGCTCCATTGCACTGATAAATTCACTGGTTTGTTGTTTTGCTCTATCCCAATTACCCTGACTTACTGATTCTTCACCAAGGGCAAAGAGTTCATCACAGCGTCGGTGATCTTCCGTCATATATTCCTGAATGTTTGGCATAGCAATACCTCGATAGATAGTCAGCTTGTTTAGATGGTTGTTACAAAGATTGCGAGCGTAGCTTTTTACGATGGAGTACAGAAGAATACCCGCCCTTTCCTCTCAAGTCTATGTTGATAGATAAGAAGTGCGCTCGGTTTTTCGCTCGCATATTCCACTGAGCATTCTGAAAAATCGCAGGATCTATCAGGCAAGACCATGTTTCCCAAGTCGTTGCATGTCTATATTTGGCATTTTCGGACTATCTGGTAAATAAGTTTTAATAATCGTGCTCGCCTTAAATATTTCAATTAATAAATATGCTAGAAACATACAAGATCCCGTTTAGATAGCTATACTTAGCAGCATAAAGCCTATTTTTGTAGACATCGGCTGCGACTAATCTATTAACGGGATGTAGGAGGTGGTTTATATGATCCGATATATTTTCCCTCTTGTTATCCTTATTTGTTTGTATCCTGAAGTCACATCCGCAAATGAAGCAAGTTGGCAGCGCTATGTCCAATCCGGCCAGTTAGCGTTACAGCGAGGTCGACATGAGCGTGCAGAAAAACAGTTTACGGCGGCACTCAAAGATGCCGAAGCGATGGGAGAGCAAAATCCACGTTTAGCCATTACCCTCAATCTGCTGGGAGAAGTCTGTCGGATTCAGGGCAAGTTTCTGAAAGCTGAGCCGCTGTATCAACGGGCGTTGACTCTCGGTGAACAATCGCTCGGAAAAGAAAATCCTGAATTCACCAGGATTGTAAAGAATTACGCTAAATTGCATCGAGCGCAAGGTCTGGAAAGCAAAGCCGACCAATTGGTCACACAATACGGACTATAAGTTCGGTATTAAGCGCTAGTTTGAGTTCCGGCGTCTCATACTTTATATTTTGAAGCTGATCTGTATTTCCGGAAGGGCAACAATCCGCCCGACATCCTTTAGGTTAGTAAAGTGACTCTTCGCAGTGAGCTGAGTGCGGGAAGAATACCCCCCTTTTCCCCTCAATTATAGAAAAGGAGTACGCCCGGCTTTTCGCTCGTATGTCCCCCTGAGCGTTATGACGCCGATCTGCGGGACGAAGGCCTTTACTGTAGAAGGGGTATAAGGGTAGTAATGATAATATTACGCAGAGGAATGATGACCTGCGGGAAGCTGTTGATTTTTAACAACCCGACGCACTAAATTGTGGGCAAAGAAGAAACACCCTATCCCGGTAAAAGCTGAAGGTAGACGCTTATTTATCAATGAATCGGGGAACCGTTAGTTAAGTCATCGCTGGACTCCGCATACAAGCGATTTTTCAAGTAATGATCGATGAAAAGGTGATGACGAAAGATCAGCGGTTCGGGCTACATGACTCGAAACCAAGGGGAACAACGGATATGAAAGGGCGCCAGGCCAAGCAAGAAGCGACTGGCTGAAAAGAGGAAAGCATGGTTGATATATATGATTTTGAAGTGTCCGTGGTGAAGCCGGTCAATGATTGAAAAAAAAGTTCTCAAATGTTCTCTAAAAACGGGTTTATTTTTATGCAGAGCACTGATGACGCGTTACAATTTACACCTGACTTATAGCTTATAAAGAAAAGCCCTGGTAGCTCAGTTGGATAGAGCGTCCGCCTCCTAAGCGGAAGGCCACAGGTTCGAATCCTGTTCAGGGCGCCATTTGTTAAGTAGGTTGGATAGTAATTTGTGCTTTCTTTCCTATTTTCGGATGAATATGAATTTCAATATCCTGGTCTAGACGGGTCAATAAATCCATAAGTTTGTTCACGGAATCGTTACCGCCCCGGTTATTCATGAGTA
>JADFPU010000109.1 GCA_022562175.1 Pseudomonadota bacterium
ACTTCCGACCACTCACGGAGCGCAGACGAGACTCGATGCTGGATCGTTACGGGTGGCATTAGCAGAGCTCACTGATTCGGCAGAACCTGTTAAGGCGTCCGTCGTCGAGCAGTGTGCTGTAGAGTTCCAAGTCAGAAATGCTGTCAATCTCAAGCCATCCCTTATCCACGAATACGGCACGCACTCTTTGCCCGTGGTCGATTAAGTGCTGAAGGAAGTCGGTCATGTACATGCCCTGCAGCGCAGACAGATCGGAGTCGTGGTGACGTTGGAGTTGTTTGTAGATGGTGACAATGTGGGGTGCCAGAGCAGCAGACACTTTCGTAAGGCCGATATAGAGCGCGTCGATGTCGTCGTATGAGGCCGGTTGTCCGCCGATTTGCGAGACACATCCGGACGGATCGATCTTCAATGTGTCCGCGTCGGACAGAGGGTTATCCATCCTGAGCTTCCAAAGCGGCAGCCATCCTCTATCAACGGCCGTGCAAATAGAGGTGTCGCACTTGCAGAGCGCCTGAATGATTGCAGGCTCGTATAGGATATCACCGTACGCAATCAGGACATCGTCCGTTCCGTCGAGCAAATCGGCGGCGTTCTTGGCCCAAATCAACAGCGTGCCTGGCTCGGCGGCCGGCGAGGCGAGGGAGCTGCGCGTCCGGAGCGCCCGCCACGGCGTGAGCCTCTCGATACACTTTCCGACTCGGTTCTTTCCCGGCTCGTGTGACGATTCGATGCGGCTCGAGTGCGTCCGGCAGCTGCGGGCCACCATAGGCGTCGCGCGGGACATCGGGGCTCGGGTAATCGTGGTGCATCCCGGCCCGGTGGGCCCGCCGGACGAGGTCACCGAGGAGCCCGCGGAGGATGACCGCGCCCAAGCAAGGAAAAGGGCAGCCGAGTCGGTCCGCCAGGTGGCGGGCGACGCGGAGGACGCCGGCATCATGCTCTGCCTGGAGAACCTGCCGTTCGACACGGGCATGGCTGTCCGGTCCTACGCCGAGCAGGTGGACCTGGTGAGGAGCGTGGACAGCCCGGCAGTCGCACTGACCCTCGACGCCGGCCACGCGTTTCGCTCGGGAGGGATAGCCGAGGCCTTCGGGGCGTTCGGCCCGTGGCTGCGGCACTTTCACATCCACGACGCCACCGAGAGCCGGCCCCATCTGGAGCTGGGGGCGGGCGCCATCGACTTCGCGGCCCACGCGGGCCTATTGCGGGCCTACCCGCACACGATGATAATGGAGATCAACGTAGACGGCGAGGGCCAGACGAGCCCGGCCCGAGGCCGCACGAAGCCGGCCCTGCTTCGCAGCCGCGACATCCTTCGAGATCTGCTGGGCAACGCGATCTGAGCCGTGCTCACTCGGAGGACTCACCGCGTACGGAGGGGATGCATGGAACAGCATCGCGACGGTCCGCTTATTCAGAAGGTCGACTGCGTCAGGTTCCACGTGCCGGACCTGGAAGCCGGTCTCGCGTTCTACCGGGACCAGCTTGGACACCGCCTCATCTGGCGCACCAAGGGCGCCGTCGGCCTCGGCATGTCCGGCTCCGACGCGGAGATCGTTCTCCAGACGGAGCGCGAGGGGCAGGAAGTCGACCTCAGTGTCGAATCGGCGGACGGTGCGGCCGCACGCGTCGAGGCGGCCGGCGGCAAGGTCGTCGTCCAGTCCTTCGACATCCAGATCGGCCGATGCGTCGTGGTGGAGGACCCGTGGGGCAACCGGATGGTCCTGCTGGACGAAACCAGAGACCTGCTGGCCACCGACGACAAAGGCAACGTCATCGGCAACTCCGCACCCTAGACGAGGCAGTGGAAAAGGGGTTTGCAGAGGGGAGCAGCGTAGCTATCAGCTTTGCTCACCTGCGGGGTTCATGCCACGTTGGCGAAATATAGTGGATTAGAAAATCACAAATTAATGTGAATGCCGGGGATGTTGCTTGTATGCCTCGGACAGGCTTTTAGATAGGCTCGGCAGGATTCTCGAATTCTTCGGTAGCTCCCTGCTTGCCAATTTGCAAAGCCAGTTCGCGCCAGCGACGATCATTGATGTAACGATGCAACGTAGCTGATTCGGTCTCCAATTCATCCATGCGGGTCTTGACGATATCACCGATGCTGATAATACCTTTGACCTGGTCTCCATCGACAACCGGCAAATGACGTATACGCCTGTCAGTCATGCACTTCATTAATTTATCCAGGTTATCATCCGGATAACAGGTAATCACATCATGGGTCATGGCCTCCGTTACGGTTAGCTCCAGGGCATCAGAACCAAATTCAGCAAGATCGCTCACAATATCCCTCTCAGATAAAACCCCAACAATTTTACCCTCTGCATCCAACACCAGAACGCTACCGATTTTATTCGATGTTAATAAATTAATTGCCTCCATAACCTTCATTTCAGGGCTGATTGATATTATGTCAGAACCTTTCCCTTTTAGAATTGTTGCTGCAGTTACATGAAACCCCCACTCTACGTCGTAGATTTTCCCCACTAAATTGTCCATCGATCTGTGTGAAAATAATTTCAGAATGGGCAGCACCTGTAATTTATTTAATAATCCACCAAACGGGCCATACCTGGGGCTGTATTTATATTTCAATTTTAGCAGCACGTTATTGGGGCCCTCTTCCATGCTGAAGGTGCGTTGCATTTTGGTAACGGGTAATGGATAATCTCCTGAAATCACCTGCATGGTATAACTGCTGAGTTCCTGCCAATCGATGCACTTCTCTTGCCAGACTTTTCCGCTCTTGTGAGCTATACGGTTTACAATACCAAGCTTTTCACCCGAAACTGTTTCAATCCTGGTAATATCCGGTGATATTTCCGTAAAGCTTTGGTGATCTGTGATGACTTTCCAAATTACATCCGCGTGAGCCTTGATTGATCTTTGAATCTCAAAAACAGGCATATCATGACCTCGCTATTAACACTCAGCGTAAGATTATTAGAACAATCATGTCAGTCCGGATTGTTCTCTCGTACTCTACCTAGCATACTTACAGCATAGATTCTAGTATGCCTGTTAGTTGAATAGCAATAGTCAATTATCCCAAAGATAGACTTGTTGCTACGCAAAAAATGTGTTCTTAACCCTTCTGTCTGGGTACAATCATGCAGTAATGAGCATACTTCTGGACAACCCGATTCCCTTTAGGGGAGGCGTGCGCTTAGCTGCAAATAAAGCGCAATCATTGGAAAAACCCTCAACCGAGGCATTCCTTCCCTCTCTACTTACTATTCCACTACGTCAACATATCGGTTCATCGGCTATACCGATTGTCAAAGTCGGTGAACAGGTATTGAAAGGACAGAAAATCGCCCATGATCAAGGTTTTATCAGTGCCTCCATTCATGCCAGCAGTTCCGGCAAGATTGTCGAGATCGCAAACCGACCCGTCCCAAACCCATCGGGGCATAGTGTTCCCTGTATCGTCATTGAAACTGATGCCAAAGATGAGTGGATCGAGCATGCAGGAGTGGAGGTTGACCCTTATGAACTCAGTCCCATAGATATCCATGACAGGATTCATGCGGCCGGAATCGTCGGGCTAGGAGGGGCTGGGTTTCCTGCTGCGGTGAAGATGCTTCCGGGCGTCCATTCTGAGATTCATTTGTTAATTCTAAATGCCGCTGAATGCGAGCCATATATCACCTGCGATGAATCCTTGATGCAAACTAATGCCAAGGAAATTATTGACGGCCTGGAAATCATTCGCCATGCGGTGCAGGCGCGAGAGTGTGTGATCGGGATTGAAGATAACAAGATAAAAGCGATAGCGGCACTCAGGCAAGCCATTGACGATATCGGTGAAACAAGTATCGAGGTGGTATCACTGCCAACTATTTATCCCGCTGGCAGCGAAAAACAACTGATAAAATCATTGACCGGTCTGGAAGTCCCGGCACAAGGTCTGCCGCTTGATTTAAATATAGTCTGTTACAACGTTGGTACCGTTTACGCTATCTATAACGCAATCACCTATGGTGAACCATTAGTATCACGCGTTGTAACCATCACAGGCGAGGCTATCAAGCAACCGCAAAACCTGAAAGCACGGATCGGCACCCCGATCAACGAATTAATTGAACAATGTGGGGGTTATATTGGTGAAGTTGATCGTATGCTGATTGGTGGCCCAATGATGGGATTCACACTGCATAACGATACTGCGCCCGTCATCAAGACCACAAACTGCGTCATTGCTACGACAGCAGTTGACGTCCCTTTACCACAACCCGTGCTGCCATGTATTCGCTGTGGTGATTGTGCGGCGGTGTGCCCAGTCAATTTATTACCCCAGCAATTGTATTGGTATGCACGCGCCAATGATTACGACAAGGTTCAGGATTTTAAGCTGTTTGACTGTATCGAGTGCGCCTGTTGTGATTATGTATGCCCAAGTCATATTCCACTTGTCAAATACTATCAATCTGCCAAAGCGGAAATATGGGATCAGGAACGACAACGTATGAAATCCGATCAAGCAGGTCAACGATTTAAGGCGCACAACGCACGGCTTGAACTTGAGCAGGAACAACGTGAGTTAGAGCAACCACAGTCGCAGGGGAAAGAAACTATTAAAGCAGAAATTGATGCGGCGGTGAAACGCGTAAAAGCAAAAAAGGCAGAAAAAGATAATCAAACCATTCGCCACAAAGATAAGGCTGATGACTGAGTAGTTAGAATTGACTATTTCGTAAAAAACTGTTGCTTGTAGGTTAAAAGATATGGACTGGAGATATTTGTTGGTTTCACATCTATATCGAAAATCAATGTTTCTCCATGTGCAACTGAGAGTTCACCTATATAATAGATAGCATCTTCCTCAATGATTTCACGCATTGTTATATTTTTTAATTGTGCAGCCAGATTTCGGGCCACCGATGTAACACTAGCCATCACGGGCTTATCAGTGCCATTCTGTTTTTGCGTAATGACTACATTGAGTATTATACGGCTCTTACTGCGTGAAATCTGGTACGCCCTGGCAACCTCAGATGGTAATTGATCAGTTGTCAGTGCGTTGACATGCACAGTGTAATTACCAAAGGTTTTGGCATGCTCGTGTAGTCCAAGCGTTATTCGTTCAGGCATATCTGCTGCCGGCTGCTCGCTTGACTCACAGCCAGCCAGTACCAACAAAAAGATAGCAGATAGCAAAAATATGAATTTGGAAATAAGTTTCATATCAACATTCTCCGCGGCATCGGGGCAGTTTACAATAGTTTAACCACGGTGTCTTACATTCCGTTAATCATTTTCGATAGCACGTAATTCCCACATTGAGACCATTGGGAATACATTAAAAGAAAAAAGCAGGACAAACAGGAACCCTGTAACCAGGCTGATAGTCATAGTAAGCTCTGAGAAAGTCATGAACGGGTGATGTCCTTCCACCAGAGCAGGGATGACCAACAGATATCGATTGAGCCACATTCCTATATTGATAATTACTGCCAACAATGTCATTGCCCACAATGTTTGTTTGACCCAAAGAAAAATAAGACTCGCAATGGGTATCCCGAAATTACAGCACATCATGATCCAGAAAAATGGTGCATAATGACCATACATCTGTAAAGACAGTACACCGTATTCATGGGGTAAATTGCCAAACCAACTAACAAAGAATTGGGCCCAAAACATATATAGCCAAAACAACACGAATACTGTTAACAATATACCTATGCTTTGTACCTG
The DNA here is from genome assembly GCA_022562175.1 of Pseudomonadota bacterium. GTDB lineage: Bacteria > Pseudomonadota > Gammaproteobacteria > Eutrophobiales > Eutrophobiaceae > B75T3L11. Next base: position 5,713 of record JADFPU010000109.1, read on the forward strand.
TACGGTCTTGAAGTAATTGTCTATGGAAATAATTCGTGACAGAACCACCATCAGGAAAAACAAGGCTGCAGTGCCTGCAAGCATATTGCCCAAAATGAAATACATCGGATATATAGTACTATGATAATGTGGCACCAGCATCATGCCAAAATCCCAGGCGATAAAAGTATTAGCGATGACGGTAACGACTAATACCAGCGGTGCATAAAAATAGACATTATGTTTGAGTGACTCAGTATCTTTATTTCTTTTTATGGATAATAGCCAGCGATAAAAGCTCTGCCGCCATGTTGGACCGCTGCGGGAATCTTGTTCCGTAATATCCGGCAGCAACCCCATGACAAAGTAGACAATAGCCATGACATAGAACACCAGTTGGGCCAGGAGATTCCTGTACAACAGGAAAGTGGAATCCAACCAGGGACTAAGATTTGCCTCCGGCGGTTCGTTAAACCAGTAAAATAAATGCGGGCTGCCATATTTATAGATATACAGGAAACCGATTATTGCAAACGGTAAAAATGAAAGGGTGATCAGTTCTGCAATGCGATAATAAGATCGGGCCCAATCTGCCTTACATATCCGCATAATTGCAGAAAAGGCAATGCCGAACTGGGTAATACCCAGCAGGAAGATAAAGTTCGCAACCAGAAATCCCCATTGTGCTGTACTGGGTTCTGAGGCCAAAGCATTAACAAACCAAACAGTCGCCAATAAAAATACTATACCCAGTGCTGCGACAAGAAACGGATAACTGCGCCGTTCAGCAGGCACGCCTAATGAAATTTGTTTGACTATACTCATTCCGGCTTCCGTCCTAATACAGACTTGATGTAATTAATAACATGCCATCGATCTACAACAGGAATTGAATCCCAGTAGTATGGCATGGCAATACTGCCATGACTGATGGTGTAAAAAAGCTGCCCGTCCGGTTGGATTTGTACATAGTCAAGTGTCAGGTTCATGGGATCCGGAATATATTTTTTACCCACCAGGCCATCTCCCTGACCCTGCTCTCCGTGGCAAAGGGCACAATGTATGTCATAAAGCATCTTGCCACGGTTTAGAGATTTTCCGGTTTTTAATACTGGATTTTTCAATGTGCCGGCCTTTAACCGTGCCTGAACCAATTCAGAAATATCTTCAGGAGCAGAAAATGGCTCTTTGCCTCGGGTTGGCACAGAAGATTTATTCGTATAAACCTGGGCCTCTTGAGGTTTCACCGAAGGCTGGTTACGCATATCCTTATCCCATGGCAACGCCCACCCCACACCAGGGAGCATCATAATAATTAGTAACACCAGACAGTAGCCAGCATCTGTGGACTTCATAACGACGGCTCCCATTCAGTCACTTGTTCGGCGCCAAAGTCTCTGACAATTTTTTCTGCTTGTGCCGGCTCATCGTCCTCGTCAAAACTCACCGCTAATGAAAAGCGATCAATATTGGATTCAACTCGATAAACTGCATCACTCCAGGCCGGTAGTCCGGATACAATATGGAAGCCAAGCAGGGTTGATAACACACCCATTAAAATGGTCATTTCATAGGTGATGATCAAAAATGGGGGAATGGAAATTATTGCGCGGCCTCCTGTAGGCAGGATAAAAACCAGGGCACTGGCAGTTGCCATCGCAAAGCCGCAGAGTCCACCGATAATAGCTCCGAAGAATGAGAAATATCGCACGGCCGATTTCTTCAGGCCCAACAACTTTTGCGCATCGTGTATGGGTATAGGGGACATTAAATTTATATTATCGAACCCCGATTCTTTTAGTGCCTTGGCGGCAGCAATAAAATCGTCCTCATACTGAAACAGAGCAATAATATCCTTTGCCATTTATGCAGCCCTCCGTAGTGGTTTCAGTGTTTCCTTGACTTCGTAAATAGAAATGCACGGTGTCCATTTAATAAAAATCAAGAACAAGGTGGCAAATATGGCAAATGAGCCAATGGTAATGGAAAATTCCACCAGACTGGGGAAGTAAAAGCCGAATGCATCAGGCAGAAATTTTCGTGGCTGGGCTGTTGCCACAATAATAAACCGTTCTGTGAACATTCCAATATTTATGAGGATGGAGATCACGAACATCTTGTTCCAGGACAGTCTTATCTTATTCCAGAATATGAGCATCGGCACGACGGCGCAAAACAGGATCATCTCCCAATATAACGGAGCATAGTAACCAAACAACTTGAACTTGACTGCCTCGTGTTCAAACGACGTACCACTGTACCAGCCGGTAAACAGTTCAATGATGTTGATATAGATCCAGATCAGGGACAGGGTGAGCAACAGCTTACCGAGATTATCAAGATGGATCTCCCCGATATAACGCTGCAGATTCAAGCAGCGCCTTAACAGGTACATCACTGTGATAATGCCTGCCGTACCGGAGTAAATGGCGCCGCAAACGAAATAGGGGGCAAAGATGGTCTGGTGAAAGCCCGGGACAAGGGACAAGGCAAAATCCCACGACACGATGCTGTGTACCGAGACCGCCAGCGGGATAACAAAGACGGCGAAGAACATATAGGCCCAGCCCAGGGTATGCCACTCCTTGGCAGTGCCGCGCCAGCCAAACGAGAAGATCGTATAAAGTCGACGCCGCAGACCGGTACTGGCATCACGAACTGCCGCGTAGTCCGGGACCGAGCCCATATAGATGAAGATCGAACTGGCGGTCAGGTAGGTGGTGATGGCCATCACATCAAACATCAGAGGTGAGCGGAAATTTGGCCATAGCCCCATTTCGTTCGGGATCGGAGCGCTCCAGTGGACAAACCAGACACGTCCTACATGGACCATGACAAAGCAGGCGGCTGTCATCAGCGAAAACAGGGTCATGGCTTCGGCACTGCGATAGATCGCCTTGCGCCAATCACTCTGGGTAATATGTAAAACAGCCGATAATAAGGTTCCAGAGTGACTCAAACCAATCCAGAAGATGAAGTTTGATAAATAGCTACCCCACATAGCACTGCGGTTCATGCCTGCTGCGCCGACCCCGACATATAACTGATACATCCAGGGGCCAAAAAAGCAAACCAGCGCAATGCTGATGCTGATGCCCAGTACGGTCCAGTATTGGGAACCCGTTTCCAGCATGATCCGCAACACATCACGATTAACATCGGCGTAACTGGGTTCCCGGTAGTCAGTCATTCGCTTCCACCTTCTTCAGATACACGATTGAGGGCAACGTATTGAGTTCTTTCAGGACATGATAGCCACGGGGATTTTTGGCCATTTTTGCAACTTTACCTCTAACTCTTTGAAGTCGTAAGTGTTGGCAAATCATACACCCACATTCAGCAACAATATGTGTCTTTCGTCCTGAAGGGCTCATTTTTAGTATCATTGTCTCTACCATTACGCACTCATATATGATTGATCTGGTTCAACAAACTCTTCACGATTAGCGTACGGGTCTTGGTACGGCTCATCACCAGGCCTATTATGAATCTCTTCCTTGTGCATCCAGACTCCGATTACATAAGCGTCCGCTCTATTCGGTGACTTCTGTGTTCGTTCTTTGATATCTTTCTTGGATTCAACCTGAATCTTGCCCCTACCATTATAAAAGTACAGCACATCAGTCAGTTCCTCGATCACAACAGGATAATCAGGAACACAGAA
>JADFPU010000110.1 GCA_022562175.1 Pseudomonadota bacterium
CAAAATCCAAGATCAGTTTCTTCGGCGCACGTTTGAACGAGGCAATGAACTGATCGACGATGACTTCATGACTCCGCCATGCCGCCTCCCGATCGGCCCGGTTCTCCCACCGGCATAAGGTCGCACTGCTGGCCAACACTGCATCCCGTTCCACGGCTGTCTGTATGGCCAGGTCCTTACGCAACTGTTGATGATCATTCAAATCTTCATAACCTAATGCCAGACCATACAAGCGTTGCTTCAACAGACTCAGTCCATCATGTACACAACTATTGCCTGGCGTCGTGGATCATTCAATGCACGGACCACGGCTTCGCTTAAGCCCAGTCGATGATCTACCTGCTTTAACAGCAACACGCCGCCATCGGATGTGATGTCACCGCCCTGGTTGTGGCTTCGACTTGACGCCCTTTTAGGAGTGGAAATTCAAATGATTCTTGGGTACAGTTTGTCACGGGCAAACCCCTCCTTATTCATTTCTAACAAACTGAATTATATAGGATTAAAGGGTTTTGCCCTCCTCTTTCGTGCAATATGCAGGCTAGGCAGTACGCGCATCCGCTTCGGGCGGCTTTTTATTGGTAGCGCATTTGGCTCTGAGTTATTGCCGCTACAGCTGCCGTTCCGTACAGAGTACTTCGACGGCACAAATTTTATCGTGAATACAGACGATGCATGCACTGGTTTTGATGCGGCTACTGATCTAATCCTGTCAAATGTCATAGAAGCAGGGCAAATGGATGGTGATATCCTCATCACAGCGGCGGCTGTCTGTCCGGAGCCCGGTGCCGGCTGCTCCATGGCCAGCATCAGTAATAATCCAGTCAATAGCGGTGATGCCGGCTTGAGTTTCAGTGCCCCGGATCAGGCAAACACCGGCCATGCAGATGTCACCGTTGATCTCAGTATGGCGACGGGATTGGACATGGAGTGGCTATTTTATAACTGGGACGGTAATGGGATGTTTGACAACAACCCTACTGGTCGTGTCACATTTGGTATCTTTCAGGGCCAAAGTGAGTTTATTTATCTGCATGAGCCTTGGAATTAATCTATATAAATCAATGGCTTGTTTTTTGTTTTCTGCCCATTTGTCGCTGGCTTGCAGCTAAGTTGTTAAAATTGGCTTGCCATGTGTTTGTCCCTCCTGTAAAACTATTTTATCGGCACTGGTCAATTTATTAGAAAATTCATTGACATTAAGTAGTTAGAGTGGAAAACTTATGTAAATTATGAGGAAAATCTCTAATGATTTATTGTGTGCCGAGATCCTGCGTTCGTGAACACCTTATCTGGCCTGTACCGGCTAGTCCTTGATGCGGCTCCATGTTCGGACTTTTTAAACAGACAATGGATCAAAATGCGTGGGTTGCCGTGTGTACAAATGAGGCATCGATTGCCGTTGCGCGCGTTCGCCGGAGCAAGGATATGCCCCCCAGTCTTGAGCTTTGTCAGCTGCAGGCCGTCGACAGTATTTCCCTGCAGGGAGCGGAAATAGCCAGGCTGACCAAGCTTTATCACCTTGACCGACAAAATTGTATCAGTACGCTCAATCTCGGTGACTATTCTTTGTTGCTGGTTGAGGCTCCGGATGTGCCGGCCGCTGAATTACGGGCGGCGATACGTTGGCGGGTAAAAGATCTGATTGATTTTCACTTAGATGATGCTGTGATTGATGTGTTCGATGTGCCGAACCAGCGGATCACAGGGAAAAACAGCATGATATATGCGGTGGTGGCGAAATCGGATCGGGTAAGGCAGCAAATTGATCTGCTCACACAATCAGGCCTGAACCTGGAAGTCATTGATATACCTGAATTAGCGATTAAAAATATTGCTGCATTACTGCCGGAGGACGTGGCGGGTGTCGTAATGCTGTATCTTGGGCCCGGTAGTGGACTGATTGCTATTACCCGCCAGGCAACATTGTATTTATCCAGACGCATTGATATCGGTAGCGAACAACTGGGGGATGATGTCGATATTGCCAGGTCAAAACTCGATCGGATTGTTATTGAGATACAGCGTTCGCTTGATTATTATGAAAGTAATTTTTCCCAACCGGCCATTACCAATGTTGTACTCGCACCGTTGCCACATCCTGTCAAAGGTATTGAACAGTATCTTGCCGGGCAACTGGGTATTGCCGTCAGGTCTCTGGATATTAATGCGCTGATAGATTCAGAAGAACCGTTGGATATGGCTATTCAGTCCGAATGTTTGATAGCAATTGGTGCGGCCTTGAGAGAGGAAGCTAAAGCCTTGTGAAACAGCAAATAAATCTTTACCAGCCTATGTTCCGCAAGCAGGAGAAAGTATTTTCTGCTGTGGCGATGTTGCAGATCATCGTTTTTTTCACAGTAATTTTAATTGCCATCTATGCTTATAGTCTTAACCAGTTGCAACCGTTCCATGCGGAGTTAGACAAGACCCTGAAGCAGTTTGACAAGCTGTCAAAACAGATAGAGATAATCGCACAGGCGTTACCCAGGCGCACAGAAAGTAAGTTGATAGTAAATGAAATTGCCAGATTAACCAAGGAGCTGCAACACAGGCAGAAAGTGAAAGACGCGTTATCGAACGGTTCATTCGGCAGTACCGATGGTTTTTCCGGATATTTTGAAGCGCTGGCTAAAGCCCATATCAGCGGTACCTGGCTGACAGGCATCCATATAGCCCAGGGAGGCGCCATGCTGAGTTTCAATGGCAAGTCAATTGATCCGGAGCTGATCCCGATCTACCTGAAAAGACTCTCAAAAGAGCCGGTTTTTAATAAGCGGGCATTCAACATACTTGAAATTCGACGTGCCGAGGCGGAACCCGAACTTCTGTTATTTAACGTGGCCACCGGCGGTTGAACAACCGGGATATGGACAAGTTAAAGCAATTTATAGCGAGGATCGATGCGCTTAGCCTACGCGAGCGGGCCATCGTTATGGCCGGTATCCTGACGCTGATGTTTCTTGGCTGGTATTCATACATGATGGAACCGTTGCTGCAAGAAGAAAAACGCATCATGTCCGAGCTGGATGACAAGCGAACCCAGCTACAGTCATTGAACGATCAATTCGTGCAAATGACAGGTCAACGACAACAGGATCCCGATCAGGAAAATCGCAAAAAGCTGGCAAAGATTCGCCAGCAAGTCGCACAGGTTAAACAGCAAGTGAATAGTGCTACGGCCAATCTGGTCCCGCCTGAAACAATGCCGGATATTTTGCGTATGGTGTTGAATAAAACACAGGGGCTGACTTTGCTAAGCTTAAATGGCCTGGGCGGTACACCACTGGTGTTGACTAAAGAGGCTGATGAAGCAACAAAGGCAGGGGCTGTAGCGGTACAAAAAGACAGTGATCCGGCGACTGTATTTAAACATGGCATGCAAATAGAAATAGCAGGCAATTATTTTGAAACATTAAATTATATGCGTGCCTTAGAGGATCTAGAATGGGGTTTTTTCTGGGATCAGGTCAGTTTTGAAGTAAAGGATTACCCGCAGGCTAAGACCCGGATAACTTTGTACACGCTCAGCTTGAGTCAAAACTGGATAGGCATATAAAGTGCTTATGATTTTTAAAGCTACAGTTTTGCTGGGTGCATTAATGAATGCCGAGTCGAACTCTGCTCAAGCATTATCCGATCCAACCAGGCCATACGGTTTTGGATCGGTAGTAGAAATTGAACGAATGTTAATTCCAGACAAAAAGACAGAGTGGCGGCTTAGTGGAATTCGCATTAATGATAAGCAACGCATTGCCATACTCAACGGTCGCCTGGTCAGGGAAGGAACTGATCTGGGCATGGCGACTGTACTCGAAATTAGACCGACAGAGCTTGTTCTGTCGCAGGATCATAAGCGTTTGGTTATCAAATTATTGTTGTCGGACATAAAGCGTTTTTCCGATGAAGGTTTAGAGAAGAAAAAATAATGACAAGAGCGAGACAATTAACGGGTATTAACAGCAAGCTGGCAGGATCATGCCTGGCCACCTTTCTACTGGCTATGCTTTATGGCTGCGAAGCAGGTTCTGGACGTAATACGGTGGTCGAAGATATGGAGCAGGCTATAGCACAGGGCATTTCAGCCGGTGATAAATCGGCAATGCCTGAAGCCATCTCCGCTGCATTGATCCCGACCATAAATCTGGGCGCATCCGAGTTACCGGAACTGCAGGGCCAACAGTATTTTGATATTGCTGTAAATAATGTCCCCGCCGTTCAGTTCTTCATTAGTCTGGTTGACGGCACGGATTTTAACATAGTGGTGCATCCCGAGGTGACGGGCAACATTACTCTGAATCTAAACAATGTTACCATTCCCGTTGTATTGCAAGCAGTGCGGGATGTCTATGGCTTCGAGTTCGTCAGCACAAGCTATGGTTTTCAGGTGTTGCCGGGCCGCTTACAGGCACGTATTTTTCAAATCAATTACCTGAATGTTATTCGCTCGGGTAATTCCAGGACACTGGTTAGTACGGGTTCCCTTACCTTGCTGGGCACAGACGATGGCAACGGCGGCGGCAGACGTACTATCCCCGCAGGCACAGCGATAAACACGTTTCAGCCGGAAACAAGTTTTTGGCAGGAATTACAAGTATCTGTTGAGGCTATTGTCGGGGGTGGTGAAGGTAGAAGTGTAGTAGTTAATCCGCAATCCGGGGTGATCGTTGTCAGGGCGCTGCCCAATGAGTTACGTGAAGTTAAAAAATTCCTGACGGCCACACAGTTGATCGTGCAGCGTCAGGTTATTCTGGAAGCAAAAATAATTGAAGTAAGGCTTAACGAAGATTCCCAGACCGGCATAAACTGGGATGCTTTTCTGACGCCAGGTAATAATATCATCAGAGCATCGCAAATAGGCGGTGGCAGTGTGTTGGTAAACGAGTCTGGCGTTAGCGACATCGCGGGAGACACGCTTAATGTTGCAGGTATCACTACGCTCGAAGGGACCTTGTCTTCTGCATTCGGCGGGGTGTTCTCACTGGCCCTCAATATCGGTAACTTCGGCGCCTTTATAGAATTGCTCGAAACCCAGGGGACTGTGCGGGTACTTTCCAGCCCGAGAGTGTCGACAATGAATAACCAGAAAGCAATCATCAAGATAGGAGTTGATGAGTTTTTTGTGACAGATGTCACCACTACCAATATATCCAGTGGCGGCACGACATCGGTCAATCCATCAGTTACCTTAACACCGTTCTTTTCAGGGGTTGCGCTCGATGTTACGCCGCAAATAAGTGAAGATGGCTATGTGATACTGCATATCCACCCGTCGATAAGTAATGTGGTCGATCAGCAAAAGACTGTCACGATTGGAACGATTACCCAACAATTGCCTTTGGCGCGTAGTACCGTCCGCGAGACAGACAGTATTGTCAGGGCAAAGTCAGGCCAGGTGATTGTTATCGGTGGTCTGATGCAGGATATTGTCAATGACCAGCAGGCCGGGTTTCCTGGACTTATGAACATCCCCATAATCGGTGCTCTTTTCAGACATACAAAGAAACAATACAGTAAAAGCGAGTTGGTTATATTACTTAGACCCATTATTGTTGATGACAGCCAGTCATGGAATACAGAGTTACAACGGTCACTTGATTCGTTTAAGGATATTAACTCGTCACTAAGATAGCATCTATATACAGGGGGCATTGAAATAATTCAATACGAGGAAAAAACATGTATCTGAAACACTATGGCCTTAATGTGTTGCCGTTTACGATAACCCCTGACACCGATTTTTTTCTGAATCGTGCAGGTTATCAGGATGCCTTGAACGTGCTGCTGGTTGCGTTACGCACTGGCGAAGGTTTTATCAAGGTTACCGGTGAAGTGGGTGTCGGCAAAACGTTGCTCTGTCGAAAATTACTCAAATCACTCAAGAATGATTTCAAATGTGCATACATATTTAACCCGTATCTGCAGCCCGATACGCTGCTGTTTGCGATTGCAGATGAGCTGGGTGTGAATTATGAGCCGATCACCAATCGCCATGCCCTGCAGAAGAAAATCACCAAAGCCCTGTTAAATATACACGCCAATGGAAAAAGAGTGGTGCTGTGTCTGGATGAAGTACAGGCGATGCCTGTGCAAACGCTTGAAACCCTGAGGTTACTGACAAATATCGAGACGGAAAAACGCAAGCTCATACAAGTTGTACTGTTTGGTCAGCCGGAGCTTGATGTGCTGCTTGAACAGCCTTCAATCAGACAGCTAAAACAACGCATCACCTTCGCTTATGTGCTGAAGCCATTAAACAGGGAAGCGATGAAATCCTATTTAAGACATCGGCTGGCCGTAGCGGGCTATAAGGGACGGGATTTATTTGCAGACAGTGCTCTGGACTATCTGCATCGTGCCAGCAAAGGCATACCGAGAATGATTAATATCCTCTCGCACAAGGCGATGTTAGTTGTCTATGGTCGTGGCGAGCACCTTATTAAGGTAAAGCATTTGCAAATTGCAGTTGAGGACTCTCCTGAAGCAGAACCGGTGAAGCGGTTCAGTCTTTTCAATGGAGCGCCCGCTATCATGCGCTGGATGTCTGCTAGTCTGGGTATGTCGCGATGAGTCTGATCAATAATATGTTACAGGATCTGGAAGATCGGCAGGCTTTTCTTGCAGCGGGCACCAACAGCGTGATCAGTGATCTGCAGCCAAGTGAAGCTATCGATACAAAACAGCGATCCGGCAATTTCAGACTGTTTGCATCGTTCATGATTGTGATAACGATGCTACTGCTATATATAGGTTATGAAATGTATCGAGGTTCTACTGTTGCCGAATATTTAAATCGTAGTTGGGCCAGCCAGGCAGATAAAATTGCTGTTGATGATCGCAGCGCAGTTTCGCTTGCTGATGAGCTTGTTTCCGGCAAGTCAGGAAAAACCAGCGCCCGGCAAACGTTAGCTGCCGAAGCAGTGTCTTCAGGGGTCAATCTGAAATTAACCCTGTTGGCATCAGACTGGTTAACTACCGAACCCGCGACGCTTGCCATTGCAGATAGCGAGACCATGCAAATAACACCTGCAGCAGATGTTACGGAGCTTACGTTAAAAACCATTACGTTGCTGGAGACAGAGACTGGTGTCAGCATTTTTATCGAACTGACATCGCAACCCGACTATAAACTGTTCCTGCTGGAAAATCCGTACAGGCTGTTGATTGAAATAGATGCGCTAAACATGCCGTTGCAGATAGTGGATGAAAAATATTCCAATAATCTGATCGCTCGACTGAGACACACTTATAGAGGCGATACTGGTTTGTTGATCTTTGATTTGAACGAAGCCGTCGAGATTAACATGTCCAATGCAATGAAGGTTGGCGGGGGCTATGAGCTTAACCTGGAAATCAAGCCGGTTAATATGACTGCCAACCTGACACTGGAATACATTGAATCCAATCCAGCGCTTGTTCAGGTGAAGGCTGAACAGCAGCAAAGTGATGTCAGCACAGATCAATCAATTCGCAAACTGACAGCCAGGAGCAAAGCGATCGAAGCAGGCGATGCTTTGTTTAACGATGCCATGGTTGCCTATCGGGCCGGCGATATTATTCGGACAATAGATCTTTTAAATCGTGCTGTAATGGAAAGTCCAATGCATATACAGGCGCGCGGGCTATTGGTGAAGGTTTTGCTGGCGCAAGGAGACAGCAAGGCTGCAAAGAAGGTATTGTCGACAGGACTCAAACATGTTGCCGGTAATACAGTATTCATTAAACAGTATGCGAAGCTGTTGATTGAAGATGGGCAGGCAGACCGGGCATTGCACTATCTCAAACAAGCCAGACCGGATGTCACGGTTGAACCGGATTATTATGCGCTGATGGCCGCTATCCTGCAGCGCCAGGAAAATTATACAGAGGCTGCCCGGCTTTACCTGAGACTGGTGCAGATCGACCCGACTAACAGTATCTGGTGGATGGGGCTGGGAATTTCCTATGAGGGCTATGGCCGTGCAAACGATGCCCTGCAAGCCTATAAACGAGCACAACGGGATAACAATCTTGCCATGGATGTTGCCAAATTTATACAACAGCGTATCAGGTTTCTTAAAGGCTAAGCTGTCTTATGGTGGCCAGAAAAAAAATCCGTCTTGGCGATCTTCTGGTTGAACAGGAGATCATTTCACAAGCTCAACTCAGCGCAGCGCTGGAAGATCAGAAAAAGTCTGGTCGTAAGCTGGGGCGTATATTGATTGAAAACGGTTATGTTGAAGAAAACCAGATCCTGGAAGTCCTGTCTCAGCAATTAAAAATCCCTTTTGTCGATCTGCTCCACTATAAATTTAATCCGGAAACTGTGCGTTTGTTACCGGAAGTACAGGCCAGGCGATTTCGCGCAATAGCGTTGACAGAAACAGATAGCGGCATCCTGGTGGGCATGGCGGACCCGACGGATATTTTTGCCTATGACGAGTTGAGCCGCACATTGAAATCGCCGATCAGGATAGCCGTGGTAAGAGAGGCGGATTTATTACAGACGGTTGATATCGTCTACCGTAAAACGGAGCAAATAACAGATTTTGCCGGGGAGCTCAGCGATGCAATGGCTGAGGGTGATATTGACTTACAGGCGCTGGTATCCAACGCGGATGTTACCGATGCGCCGGTAGTCAAGTTACTGCAATCACTGTTTGAGGATGCGGTTCAAATAGGTGCCTCAGATATACATATCGAGCCGGATGAAAGAGTTGTACGCATCCGTCAGCGTATCGATGGCCTGTTGCATGAACAAATTGTTGAGGAAGCAAACATTGCATCGGCAATGGTTTCACGTCTTAAGCTCATTGCCAATATGGATATTTCCGAGAAGCGTCTACCTCAGGATGGCCGTTTCAGTATCAAGGTACGCTCACATAATATTGATGTCAGGATTTCAACCATGCCTATACAGCATGGTGAATCTGTTGTCATGCGTCTACTGGATCAAACCAAGGGAACCTTTGAGCTTGATGAACTCGGCATGCCTGATCGTATCGTTAAATCTTTCAAGCGGGTGATCAAACGGCCGCATGGCATGGTATTGGTGACCGGTCCTACCGGCAGCGGTAAAACGACATCACTCTACGCCGCCTTAAAGATACTGAATAATGCTGAAAGCAAGATAATCACTGTGGAAGATCCGGTGGAATATCGGCTTACCCGTATCAATCAGGTACAGATCAATACAGATATAGGTCTGACGTTTGCCAGGGTGTTGCGTTCAGCCCTTCGCCAGGATCCGGATATTATCCTGA
>JADFPU010000111.1 GCA_022562175.1 Pseudomonadota bacterium
TGCCAGACCCCTCGCGCCTCTCTCCTTACCGTTATTCTCCAGAGAGATCTGTATGAGTCCATAACTCTTCAGAAAATACGCCCAGGAACTGTGTGATACGAAGACATACGGCGTGCGTCGCCTTTGCAGCATCGATCGTATATCACTATCGAGCGCATTTAAGTCTTCATTTAAACGTTGAAAATTGAATAGATAATCATCCTGATTAGCCGGATCTTCCTTTATCAAGGCCTGTGTAATCTGTGCTGCCAGATAGCGGGCATTTGCCGGGCTGGTCCAGACATGCGGATCAACCATGGCCGATCTGTGCCTATTATGTTTATGTGCTGCCTGATTGCTCAAGCCTATAGTCGCAATCTCATGACAGCAGTCAATAACCTTGATATGTTTGTTTACTGTACCAATCGCACCCATCCATGCCGTTTCAAACGGCACACCGATGCGAAAATATATCTGTGACTGACTTAAGCCAACCATTTGTTTCGGTGTCGGCTCATAGGTCTCCGGGCTGTGCCCGGGCCCGACCATGACGCTTACATTGACATGCTCGCCACCGATACGCTCGACCAGATATTTCTGTGGCAAGATACTGACGTAAATATTGATCTTGTCAGCATCCGCTGTATGCGCATCGCTAACCAGGAACAAGAATAAGATTGGCAGGAAGGGCCTAATCATAGACCTTTTTCCTGGCATTCTGCACATAAACCTTGCACTTCGATGGTATGATCTTGTACCACAAAACCAAGCTGCCTGGCCTTGGACGCGATCATGTTAATGATATCAACATCGTCAAGCTCAGCGACCGCACTACAACCACTACAGATCAAAAACTGACCGGCATTACTATGTCCGGGCTCCCCGCAGCCGACATAGGCATTCAGGGATTCAATCTTGTGCACAAAACCCTCTTGACGCAGGAAATCCAGCGCCCGGTAAACAGTTGGCGGTGCGGCACGCCTGGAATTGTCATGGAGACTATCGAGAATATCATAGGCCTTAACCGGCTCGTGACTGCCCCAGACCAGCTCCAATACGCGACGACGCAACCTGGTCAGGCGTAGTCCACGCTCTGCGCAGGTAGACTCCGCCTTAGACAATGCAGATCCCAGGCAGTGCGCATGCGTGTGACTGGATGACTTAAACGGCGAGAGGATATAACTGTTACTCATCGGCTAATATATTACTCACGGCTTTTTATTGATATGTTATAATATAACATTTATTGTGCCTGGTCTTGATTAAAATGCGATCACATAGATACCTTGCGTCAATCTTTGCCCTGTTGCTGATCCTGACACAAGGATTAAGCCCCTTACACGGCATCGATCATCTGCTTATCACGGATGGCGAGACCTGTGGATTGTGCCTGCTTGGACAGCAATCCTCCAACGCACTTATTAATGCCCTTAACATCAAGATCGATTTTTACAACTTCACCGAGCAGCCGGGTTCGTTTTTCTACCGATATCAGGCAGCCGATTTAAACCTATACACCTCTCGCGACCCGCCTTTCCTCAAGCGCACATAGTTCGTAAACAGTTAGCCCAGCATGTCATGCAGTATCGTTGGCTTTGACCACTATGCAAACTGATGCTTATGAGGAGTCGAAATGTTCAACAATTTTTTCAAGATTTACACATTACTATCTACAAGCCTGTTTTCCCTAACCGTGCAGGCGCAACATCCCCACAATATCGAAGAAATCACCATCACGGCACGGCCTGAAGGTTTTCAAAATTATCAACATATCGTCCAGCCACTAAGCGTATTGATCGGTGACGAATTAAGGGCGAAGGCCGCCAACACCATTGGTGAGACCTTAAGCCAGGAATTGGGGGTGACGGCTAGCAGTTTCGGACAGGGCGCAAGCCGGCCTATTATTCGTGGCCTGAGCGGAGCAAGGGTTCAGATCCTGCAGGACGGGATCGGTTCGCTCGATGCCTCTACCATCAGTGTTGACCACCCGGTCACAGCGGAGCCTATGCTGGCACGGCAAATTGAGATACTTCGTGGCCCTGCGACCTTGCTCTATGGCAGTGGTGCTTCAGGTGGCATCGTCAATATCGTTTATAATCGCATACATGAAACAGTGCCTGATAAGTTCAAAGCGATGATCCATGGCCGATACGATTCGGTATCCGATGGCGGCACGTTTGCACTGTCTGCGGATGGCGGTATCGATAGCCTTGGCCTGCACTTCGATGCCCTGCGGCGAGATACGGCTAACTACGACGCGGCTGATGCGGAAATACTTAATAGTGATATCGAAACCAACGCTCTGAACTTCGGGCTTTCCATCGTTACAGATCGCGGATTTCTCGGCGCTTCATTCGGGCGCTACTCCACGGCATACGGCATTCCACTAAATCCTGACGAGCCGGCCGAGAAGCCATCCATCAATCTGAATCAACACCGTATTGACATCGCCGGCCAACTAAACAATCCGTTTGCCGGTTTAAAAAGCATTCGTTTCCGCTCCGGCTATGTGGATTATGAACATACGGAATTCGAGAATCCGGGCGTAGCGGGAACCCGCTTTAAAAACGATGAGTGGGAAGGCCGTCTTGAGCTACGGCATAAGCAGTTGGGACGATGGAACGGCACGCTGGGTGTACAATACCGGCATCGGGAGTTTGCCGCTATCGGCGACGAGGCATTTGTCCCCAATACTAAACTCGATGCGATCGGTTTATTTATCCTGGAAGACAGCGATTGGGACGCCTGGCACTTTGAATTCGGCGCGCGTTATGATTATCAACAGGCACAACCGGATAGCAACTCGGGCCTGCCTGAGACGGTTCACAATACCTATACTATTTCAGTTGGCGCCTTATGGAGTGTTTCACAAGCCTATAAGCTGGGAATATCGGCGACCCGTTCACAAAGGGCAGCAGCCATCGAGGAGCTGTTTGCCAACGGCCCCCATCTCGCTACTGGCACCTTTGAACAAGGTAATTCCAGTCTTACCGAGGAGACATCTAATAATATCGACCTGAGCCTGCGTAAAACTAATGGCAACTGGAGTTGGACTATTAACCTGTTTGCGAACCTTATTGAAGATTTTATCTTCCAGATGGAACTGGATGAAGATGGCGATGGCATCGCTGATAAAGTCGATGAAGCCCGTCAGCCGGGTGGCGAATTATTGCTGGTCGCCATGCGCCAGCAAGATGCGCTGTTCTATGGGCTGGAAGCAGAAAGTCGCTATCAAATAATCGATAATAATCGCGCTGATCTGTCCTTGCGCCTGTGGGGAGACTGGCTACGCGCCAAGTTGAACAATGGCGATAACCTGCCGCGAATCTCACCGGCCCGTTTGGGTGGCAGTCTCGAATATAACCGTAACAGTTGGCACGCTGATATCGATGTCATCAAGGTATTCGAACAGCATAAGACTGGCAGACTTGAAACCGCCACGGCAGGCTATACACTTCTAAATGCCGGCTTAAGCAATAAATTAACGCTGGAAAACTATGCGGTAAACCTCTATATCCGCGCCACCAATTTGCTGAACAAAGATGCCCGGCGGCACAATTCGTTCCTGAAAGATCGGGCGCCTTTACCTGGCCGCTCAATAACCGTTGGCGTCATTGCAGAATTCTAGCGATAAACTCTGATAAAATAGGCTGCGTGTTAATTTACACTTAAAATTACCAATCACTAATCACCGGATTATGCCTAAGCCTGATACAAACAAAGAGATCAAATACCATCAAAGCCTTGACACCAAAGGGCTGAATTGCCCCCTGCCTGTGTTAAGGGCCAAGCTGGCCTTGAACAAAATGCAGCCGGGCCAGATCCTGCATGTCGAAGCGACCGATCCCCTCTCGACCATAGACTTCGAAGCTTATTGTGCCCGTACCGGGCATCAGATTATTCGTATGACCGATGCAGACGGCGTCATTGAGTTCTATATTTGTCGTGCGGAAAATCCCAGAAAGATATGATCATTTACTTTCTGCAGAGTGTTTATTTCAAAAGCTTTTGTGAAATGTAACACATGAGAAATCCAGGTAATTAAGGTGTAGCCAGAGGCTTCTGTATCTTATAGTCATGCAGGTTCTCCTCGTTGACAGTTTCAATCTGGTTAGACGATTATATGAAGCACGTCCCCATGAAGATGAGACCGTACAGCAGGAAGTTATCAGTAGTGCCGCGCAGTCCTTAAAACGTGCGCTACGCGAACATAAACCAAGTCATGCTTGTTGTATATTTGATAGCCATGAAAAAACCTGGCGTCATCAACTGTTTCCGGACTACAAGGCCAACCGAAAACCCACACCGCCAGCACTGCTGGACGCTATTCCTCGATTTAAAAGCGCGTTTCTCGATCTTGGCGTTCAGAGCATCAGCGTGCCCGATCAGGAAGCGGATGATGTCATTGCAACACTGGCTCGGGCGATCAGTGAAAATGCGGGTGATGTAACCATACTGTCAACTGACAAGAACTTTCTTCAGTTGCTCGATGATCACGTCATCGTTTACGATCATTTTAACGCTATACAATACACACGAAACCGCGTGCTGGAGAAGTATGGAGTGCGTCACGATCAATTAGTTGATTATTGGGCGCTCACCGGGGATTCCACCAATAATATTAAAGGCGTACCTAAAATTGGCCCTAAAACAGCGCAACAGTTAATTAAATCATTCGGCTCACTTGATGCCTTGTTGGAAAACCCGCCCCCTGGCACAGCAGGCGATCGCTTAAAGTCGCATAGACAAGACGCAGACATTTGTCGCCAATTGATCCAGCTTAAAACAGATGTCAAAGTGGGTATTAATCTAAATCAGTTACGTTATTTTTCGACGCCATAAGCCGCAAACAAACACATTCAAAATCAAATAAATCTGCATTCTGTCCCACTTACTGTGTAACAAGCGGTGTCTGACCCGAATGGCACTTACTTAAGCCCTAAAAGCAAAAAATTTGCTCTTTTCGTCATCCCCGCGCACGACTGCATGGAAGGAGGAGGTACGATTACAGGGATGTAATCGGTAGAGCCGTGTCTGGAACGAAGGTCGAGAGAACGTCTGGACGAATATAGGATATATTCGGGTGAAAATGTCTGGAACAAATTTTCCAACACGTTCTCGAGATAGAACGAATAAAGCCAAGGGATTGCCTGCTGATTTCGATAAATAGAACATTCCTGCAAGTAAGTCTTCAGTTTTTTTTATCTCACCGATATACTCTATACTGAGTATGTTAAAGATACTCTTTTCAGTGTATATCGACTCAATACCTCAAGCATGCAAGACTATGTATCTGGAATTAAGCAGAAAATAGGAATCTATGATTAAGGAAAAAATACTTATTGTAGACGATGATCGAACAACGACTAAGATCATTGAGCTACAACTCTTTAAGATGGGTTATACAGCTGTCTCTGTAGCCAGATCTGCCAGCGAAGCACTCAAAAAAGCCAAAGCATCCTGTCCGGATTTATTACTTATGGATATCAACCTGGGCAAAGGGAAAGACGGTATACAAATAGCCAGGGAAATCGCTGAAAAATGCCAGACTCCGGTCATCTATGTCACAGCTCACGCTGACGAAGACACCCTGAATCGCGCCAGGGAAACGCATCCATTAGGTTATATCAATAAACCGCTTAGAGAGAAAGACATCCGTGCGACCCTCACGCTTGCCCTTGATGAGATTCAAGCCAGACGGATTTCCACGCCTGGCAAACATGACGAACTTAACAATTTACCGGATATACAAATCATCAGCGACGCAGACGGAAACATTAAGTCATTGGACTCGACGTTACTGAAAAGCCTGAAAACACAGGGATTCAAATCGATACAGGAGTTGCTTCCCAAAGCCTATAAAAAACATGTCAAGGCCTGTTTAAATAGTCAGAAATCACAACGTGTAACCGGCAAGCTTGATGATAGAATTTTTTCATGGAAATACTTGCCGGGTACTAACAACAATACTGTTTGCATATCAATTACAGATATCACAAAAGGCAGCGCACCAACTGACGATAATATTCAACATGCCGTTTTACTGGAAGCACTCGACCATCTGGCAACCGGTGTCACACTCATTAATGAAAACCTGAATATTTTTTATACAAACAAATCAGCAGACAAGTTATTAAAATCCGGCAAAGGCCTGCAATGTAAAAATGGTTTTTTAAACTGCCAGGATCCCGAGATTACTGCAAAACTACACAGGATGGTTCTGAATAATGAGGCACAGGCATTAACCGTTGACAGGGGTGATAATGTCAAGCCATTACAAATTCTTATTACCCCACTGAGCGCTTACAAAGAAAATTATGGTCATAATCTGCCGACAGCCATCATGTTTGCTTTTGAGAGCGTAGAAAACACCAAGCGTATCGAGGATGTGATCCGCAGTCTTTACAACCTTTCGCCATCGGAGGCACGGATCGCTGCGGGGTTGGTACTGACACCAAACCTGGAACATGTCGCCGTTACGTTCGGCATTACGGTCAATACTGCACGCACCCATCTCAAGCGGATCTACAGCAAAACAAACACCAACCGTTTATCTACGCTTGTGCATATGATAGTAACCGGACCTGTCGGACTAATCCTGCAATCAGACAGCTAACAGCGACATTAATTGATCTCCGGATCAAGCTTCGTCTACTGGCTGAATTTCATAAGAGTGCGTGATCTTTGCTGTCTTGCCCAGCATGATCGAGGCCGAACAGTATTTTTCTGCTGACAGATTTATCGCCCGCTCAACCTGTTTTTCCTTCATATCATTGCCGAAAACGGTGAAATGCACATGGATATCAGTGAAAACCCTGGGCATACCATCTGCCCGCCTGGCGGTTAAATCAATTTTACAATCTTGTATGTCCTGACGAGACTTCTTCAGTATGGAAATCACATCGTAAGCCGCGCAGCTCCCCATACCGAGCAATAGCATTTCCATCGGCCTCGGCCCCAGGTCTCTGCCA
This sequence comes from Pseudomonadota bacterium, assembly GCA_022562175.1. Lineage (GTDB taxonomy): Bacteria > Pseudomonadota > Gammaproteobacteria > Eutrophobiales > Eutrophobiaceae > B75T3L11. The sequence continues at coordinate 6,951 of JADFPU010000111.1, forward strand.
CCCCCCTCGGCAGGACCATCAATAACAACACGATGTCCGCTGGATGTCTCCCCCACAAAAGCAGCCCCGCCTACCCACCTCAGGCTTGTTTGCATATAACACTCCGACTGGTTGAATCAATAAAAGCAGAGTACCATAGTTATCTATCATCCAAAAAAACGGGCCATATTGACGGCCCAACTCAGAGGAAAGGATATTAATATGGCAGATTTATCTTTCCAAAGCAGTGATATTACTATTTCACGCTTTCTTGAATACTGCCATCAAAGAAGCTTCCCGGCAAAACATGTGATCATCAAAGAGGGGGATCCATCACATGATCTGTATTACCTGCTCAAGGGCTCACTTACAGTATTAATTGAAGATGACAAGGGCAGGGAAATTGTCTTGGCTTACCTCAATCCCGGCGACTTTTTTGGTGAAATCGGGCTGTTTGATGACGAACACAAACGCACAGCTTACGTACGCTCAAAGACAAAATGTGATATTGCCCAAATCAGTTATGATCGGTTGAAAAATCTACAGGATCTGTTCCCTCCTCTCATGTACACGATTGCATCACAAATGGCTATACGTCTTAGAAAAACCAGCCGTAAAGTCAGCGATTTAGCATTTACCGATGTCAAGGGACGTGTTGCCGGAACACTACTGGATCTCTGCAAAGAACCGGACGCGATGACCCACCCAGATGGCATGATGGTCAAGATCACCCGCCAGGAATTGGGTAAAATCGTCGGCTGTTCCCGTGAAATGGTGGGGCGGGTTCTAAAGGACCTGGAGGAAGACCAGCTCATATCGGTCTCCGGCAAGTCCATGGTGGTATTTGGAACGCGTTGATCGAGCAGGAAAAGAAGAAGATCCTCAAAACCAACGTAAACCCTTGACAAGCCGCGCATCAGAAACCAAAATCCCGCTTCCTTTTTCAGGACTGTGGCTATGTAGCTCAGCTGGTTAGAGCGCGGCATTCATAATGCTGAGGTCGGTGGTTCAAGTCCACCCATAGCCACCAATAAAATCAATAAGTTACCCAGTTACATTTATAATTAATACACTTTTTTCAAAGGGCGCAAAGGATACATCAAGTTTGGCTTGGCAACGAACTCTAGGGGCTGATAATATGATTTTTTTCTTTTGTGATGCTAATTAAACCAGCAGAAATGATAAAAGCTCCACCAATATACTCAATATTGCTGACTACTTCGCTAGTCAGGTAGGCTGCTGAAACTGCACCAGCGACTATCTCAATAAGAAAGATAATCGAAGAACGTTGGATGGGGAGATAAGTTACTCCGTATTGGGCCGTCCATGTCATAACAAATATGATTGGAAATCCCACTAGAAATGCAAGTGACCCAGCGTTAAGCGTGACTTCGGGTAATGAAGATTGAGAGAGAAACAAGCCACAAAGTGTCAGTATGATTACGCCAATCCAAGCAGAACCCATCTTCATGACGATTGGTACTGCCCCAATCTTTCGAACGACAATATTCGTCATTGCAAATGCTATTCCCGAGGTAATAGCGTAGATATCTGCCAGAGTTACTCCATTTGCATAACCAAAATCAGGCTGCCATAGCATCAAAACTGCACCAGATATTGACAGTACTAATGCAATAAAACCGATCAGGGTTAATCGTTCATGAAGTATTACTATTGCTAACAAGATTGCCCAAATCGGTGACAGGTAAAACAGGAGCAATACTCTAACGATCTCCCCCTCCAATATCGCCAGAATAAAAGCAAGATTGGTCCAACCGGCAAATAACCCAATCAAGACATAATCAAATTTATGTTTATACAACTCAATTCGTTTGCGCCAATAAAAAGGAAACAGAAAAATCAGAGCGGAACAATAAATCATCAAGATCGACCATAGACCGGGAATTCCCATGTCTTCCAGCAATCTCAGTGGATACCAAATTATGCCCCAAAGAACAGCCGCCACCATGCAAGATAATGCCGGAAAATAGCTCGATATTGGTTGGGATGATAGGTTTGATAGCATATATTTAGTCGCTTTTTTCACCATTATTGACCTACGCACCGTTGCCGGACATTACCTAAAGGGATTTAGGTAAGGGGCGTTAGTATGGAGCGGAAGCTTCGCCTGAAGATTCAGGCTTGTCTAATTAGGATCCTTCGTCTATATTCGCCTGTATTGATGCTGGATAGCAATTATCCCGGAAAAATTCATCAATAATCAGACTAAATAGCTGATCCTGTTCCCCCTACATATCAAGTTTTTAGAATAGCCACATTGCTACCCGGGTAAGGCGCTACATTTATCATAA
>JADFPU010000112.1 GCA_022562175.1 Pseudomonadota bacterium
ATTACAAGTGAAATGATTATATTAAATCTTGATGTGGAACCCGTTACGCGATCTTCAGCTAAAAGGGAGGAAAAATAATTCCGGTTAAGGGCACGTTGGTAAGCCTTGCCGAGGAAATAAAAGACTGTCCCCATAACAAAGGGGGCAAGATCAACAATGTAATGTATAGCGTTATTTTGATGGATCCGGATGATGACATCTGCTGACAACGTTAAACCGGATAAAATAATATCCAGGGTCCACGCCACCAGCGGAAAGGCAAGCCCGAAGGCAATCCCGTAAAGCGTATATTTTGTGCTTGTGGTCAATTGCATGTGACAACCCTTATCCATTTGACTTGTCCCTGGAGCAAACACCCCTGTCTGCCTCATTATTTCTATATATAATATATAAAATATACTCTTTTCTGGTATTTCCGGGTAATAAATTTCCGTGAAGGATCTGACAACCAACTAGCGATGAGCCGGGATGCAAACATATTAGTCGTCGATGACGATGACAGGATCTGCAAGATCCTTGTCCGTTACCTGTCTTCAGCCGGTTATCAGGTGAAAACGGCCGCCAATGGTGAAGAGATGCGCCATTGTATGCAACGGCAACAGCCGGATCTTGTCATTCTTGATCTACAGATGCCGGGCGAACATGGTCTTGAACTTGCGCGAGTGCTACGGAAGGATTCCAACGTCGGCATTATCATTGTCACGGGAACTGGTGGACAGATTGACAAGATTGTCGGTCTTGAACTTGGTGCTGATGATTTCATTTCAAAGCCTGTTGATGAACGTGAATTACTCGCCCGTGTGAGAAGTATACTGCGTCGGGTTAAACAAACTTCTAATCTACCGGCAAACATGGATATTTCTGTGGTCAAATTTGCAGGTTGGACACTGGACTTCGTTGCACATGAATTAAAATCGCCAAGCGGAGAAGATATCCAACTTACCAGTTATGAATTTCAGTTACTTGCAACGCTTGTAAAAAATGCCAACCGGGTTCTAAGCAGAGATCAGATTATGGACAACATTACCGGGCGTGACTGGATGCCGAGTGATCGAAGCGTTGATGTGCTTATAGGCAAGCTTCGTAAAAAGATTGAGGAAAATACACACAAACCAGTCTTGATAAAAACCATCCGTGGCGCCGGTTACAAATTTACCGCGCACGTGGAATATTCATAAGATTATCCTCTTATAAGCCTATCCTTAATGAATACACATAATAATTCCTGGCAATAGCGCGAATAGTTTTATGCACGGCTGATCGACTGTCAGCTCAAGTCTGAGTCACTGCAATCCCTTTAATTTTTATTTCCCCTGACAAAATCTTATCGAGAGTCTCTACATAGAATTCATGTTCCACTGACAGTACTCTTTCCGCGAGTGACTCTGCACTATCGTCTTTCTTCACACTGATCTTATGTTGCGCAAGGATAGTACCTGTATCATATTTCCCATCAACCAAATGGACAGTAACGCCTGTCTCGGTGTCACCTGCGGCAAGTACCGCCGCATGGACATGTTTACCATACATCCCCCTGCCGCCATGTTTCGGTAGCAGTGACGGATGAATGTTGATGATACGGCCTTTGAACAACCTTAATGTAATGGGGCCTAACATTTTCATATAACCGGCAAGTAGCACCAGGTCTACTGCATGTTCTTGCAACGTGTCACTGATCACCTGATCGAGTTGCTCTGCGTCAGGATAATTTTTATTACTCAGATGGTAAGCTGGTATTGTTTCGGATTTTGCCCTGTCCAATGCACCTGATGAGCCGTTATTGCTGATCACCACGGCCGGCTCCGCAGGTAGACTGCCATTCTTGCAGGCATCAATTATCGCCTGCATATTGGTACCGCGGCAGGAAGCCAGAAAACCAATATTTATCTTGTTCATTTCAACCATTGTTTGCAGCGGTTACGTTAAAGCCGAGCAATGTCAGTTTTTCCTGTGCGGAAGCCGACGCTGGCGCCAGCTTTATATTTACTGCGTTAAATTCCCGGCGCACAGGATAAGTATTTCTTATCTCGCTAAAAAAGTCAGCCCGCTGAGCCTCATCGATCGCCAACAGACTTCTTAGAATCGCCGCATCGCTACGTACATCATAGCTGGCCAATACCGCTAACTGCACTGCATCGATATCACTGTTAACATCTGCAAGCGTCATGTCTGTAATAACAGCATCAATTTGATCTTTGGGTAAAACAGCCTGGTATTCAATATCAAAGTAATCACAGGCTTGCTGGTAAATAGCCTGAGTAGTGCGTAACTTTCCATCGGTACTGTATCCTGCTATATGTGCAGTGCCTATATTGACCTTGCTCAGCAACGCTGTATTAATCTGCGGTTCATCTGCCCAGACATCCAATACCACACGCGCCTGTTTGTTTTGGCCTAGAAAATTCAGTAATGCCGTTTCATCGATTACCTGACCACGGGATGTATTGATCAGTATGACGTCTTTTCGAAGACCTTGCAGAAATTCACTGTTTATCAAGTGTCTGGTCGGGTACTGCCCGGCACTAACGAGTGGCACGTGCAAGCTGATAATGTCAGCAGTCATCACTTCATCGAGACTACGATATCGCTCGTTGCCGGTGCTGTCACGTAAAGGTGGATCATGCGCAATACATGAAACGCCTAATGCTTGTAAAAAATCCAGCACTTGTGATCCAACATGACCACAACCTATCAGGCCCACACTTTTTTCGGTTAACTTGAATTCGTACTGCTGTGCCAGCACAAACAAGACACTCAACATATATTCCGCAACGGAACGGGCATTACAGCCAGGCGCATGGGCGAATCCGATACCCTTGTTCTGTAGAGTGTGAGTGTCTATATGATCGATGCCGCTGGTTGCACTGGCAACGAATTTCAATGAGGAACCTTGCAGCAGGACGTCATTAACGTTGGTAACGGTTCTGACAATGAGGATATCTGTGTCGTTGACAAGCTCAGGGGTGATCTGGCGAGCATCTGCCAGTGTTACATCACCAATACTGGAGAATATTCGTTGTACGAAAGGTATATCCTTGTCTGCAACAATCTTCACTAAACGAGATACTCTGCAGGTTACACGTTTAAATCTTGCATTGTCTGTGACAAACTCCCGCTGTCAGGCAGGCGTATGAATTTGCGAATGGCCGTTATGGACGGTTTTCCAGATTCGTGCCTTCCTTTTCCACGGGCATCAAATCCTGCTTGCTAATGCCCAGTGCCAGTGTTACCGGACTCGCGATAAAGATAGATGAGTAAGTCCCGATCACAACACCTACGATCAATGCTGTGGAAAACGAATGAATAATTTCTCCACCAAAAATAAATAACGAGATTAACACCATTAAAGTGGTTAATGAGGTAATCACCGTCCGGCTGAATGTCTGGTTAAGTGAAACATTCACAACTTCAACAGACGAAGCTTTACGCATTCTGCGAAAATTCTCGCGAATACGGTCAAACACCACAATGGTGTCATTCAATGAATAACCTATCACAGCAAGTATCGCGGCCAACACACTTAGACCGAAATCCATGCCCGTCACTGAAAAGAAACCCAGAGTAATGATCACATCATGCACCAATGCGGCAATTGCGCCAACCGAGAAACGCATCTGAAAACGCAGGGCGACATAGACAAAAATACACAGTAGTGCATAAATCATCGCCAACCCGCCGTCTTCAGTCAATTCCTCACCCACTTGCGGCCCAACAAATTCCACTCGTCGCAAGTCTGCTGTTTGTCCGGTAGTTTGTAGTAATTTAATCAATTCATTACTGAGCGCGGCACTGTTCAAACCTTCCTTCGGTGCAATACGTATCAACACATCTTTCGCCGATCCAAAATATTGCACAACGGCATCGTTAAACATGGAATCAGCAAGCGCGCTACGGACATTATCCAGATCCACCGTCTCCTGATAACCGAGCTCAATCAGGGTGCCGCCGGTAAAATCGATACCAAGATTAAGACCATTCATGATCAATGAACTTATCGAAACCAGGATAAGCAAACCGGAGAATACAGCCGCCAGTTTGCGTTTGCCCATAAAATCATAATTCATTTGTTGCTTGTTGTTTGTCATCCCGATTCCTGCTTTCTGCTGGCTAGATCACAAGTTTTTGCAGCTTTCTGCCACCATAGATAGCGTTAATAATTGCCCTGGTCACCATGATGGAGGTAAACAGAGAGCTGATAATACCCAGTGATAATGTCACGGCAAAGCCCTTCACCGGTCCGGTACCAAAACTGAATAGTATCAATGCTGCAATCAGTGTTGTGATATTTGCATCGACGATAGTGGAAAATGCCTTCTCGTAACCCGCATGAATACTCGCTTGCGGAGAATTGCCATTTTTTATCTCCTCACGAATACGCTGAAAAATTAAAACATTGGCATCTACCGCCATACCGACCGTCAACACAATACCGGCAATACCGGGTAATGTCAGGGTTGCTTGCAAGAGCGATAACATGGCCACAACTAACACCAGATTGAGCGTCAATGCCACATTTGCCGCGATGCCGAACACCTTGTAGTAGAACAACATGAATACCAGTACCAGCACGAAACCGATAAGCACCGATTGAAAACCTTTATCGATGTTATCCTGACCAAGGCTCGGGCCGACTGTTCGTTCTTCAATGATCTCAATCGGCGCAGCTAATGCACCGGCACGCAGTAACAACGCCAGATTTCTTGCTTCCTGGGTGGAATCAAGCCCGGTGATATGAAAGCGTTTACCGAGTTGTTCCTGAATCACCGCCATATTGATCACTTCTTCAGTGGTCTCTTTTATCTTGACCATTTCACCATCTTTTTCAACGGTCTCTGTCTTGTTCTCAATAAAGATGACCGCCATACGCTTGCCAACCTCATCGCGGGTCTTGCGACTAAATATTTTTGCACCCTTGCCATCCAGCGTGATCGAAACATCCGCACCTCCACTGCTCGGATCAATACCGGATGAGGCGTCTATGATATAGTCGCCCGTCAGCATAATTTGTTTTTTCAGCAATACCGGCTGCCCCTGGCGGTCCCAATAGATTCTCGAGCCTGCCGGTACACGACCATCCAGCGCATCTCTTACACTATTAATTTCATCCACCATACGAAATTCCAGGGTAGCCGTCGCCCCCAGGATCTCTTTTGCACGGGCTGTATCCTGCACGCCGGGCAGCTGCACCACGATGCGCTTCAGACCCTGCTGCTGGATCACAGGCTCTGCCACACCCAGTTCATTGACGCGCTTTCTCAGGGTGGTGATATTTTGTTGTAAGGCAAACCTTTGACTCTCCAGAACGGCTGTCTCAATCAGTTTAGCTGATACCTGAAATTCGCCAGGCACATCATCCAGCTCTTTGAGTTGCAAATCACTGTAGTTGCTATCGATCAGGTCAATGCCGTCGATGCGTTGCTGGGCATCGCGAAAACGTATGAGTAAGCCGCCACCGCTGAGACGACTTATCGTCTTATAACGGATCTTGTTCTCTCGCAGAAGACTTCTAATATCGGATACATAGCGCTCTTCAGACTTCTTGACGGCAGCAGGCATGTCAACTTCCATGAGAAAATGTACCCCGCCGCGCAGATCGAGCCCAAGAAACATCGGCTCTGCGCCCAGCACTCTAAGCCAGTCAGGTGTTGCCGCGGCAAGATTCAGCGCAACAACATAGCCCTTACCCAAAGAGTCCTTCACCACCGATTGCGCCCGCAGTTGGATTTCTTCATTGTCAAAACGCACAATCAGGGTATTGATGCCAAGCTCGGAAGCCATTGCCTTGATGCCAGCCTCATCCAGTGCGGCGTCAACCTGCAGTCTGGTTAATTCATCCACTTGCCCCGCCCGCAGCGGCGAGATCTGTATGGCGGGATCTTTGCCGTACAGATTCGGCAAGGCATACACAATACCGATACTAATGACAACCAGTATCAGTATATATTTCCAGAGTGGGTAACGATTCATGATGATGCTTCTTTATTGTTATAAATCCGGCGATTACAGCTAGAGTGTCTTTATTGTCCCTTTCGGCATGACGATCGATACAGCGCTCTTTTGTATCTTGACCTCAAGCTCTTTTGATATTTCTAGCAGGATAAAACTATCGCCTACCTTGTTCACCCGCCCCAACATGCCACCGGTAGTCACCACCTCGTCCCCCTTCGACAGGGACGCTATCAACTGTTTATGTTCCTTGGCCTGCTTGGTCTGTGGTCGTATCAGCAAAAAATAAAAAATGGCAAAAAATCCCACCATCATGAGCAGAAAAGACCCACTCCCACCTTCCTGTGATGCGCCTTGCGCCCATGCATTGTTGATAAAAAACTCAATCATTTTTTTCTTCCAGCCTTAACAAAGCGCGTCATTATGCCACAGATGTGAATTATTGCCTGCGTTTTGCATAAAAATCTGCAACAAAATCTGTCAGAGACTGAGTCTCTATGGCGGTACGTAGCCCTTGCATCAGGCAATGGTAATAATACAGATTATGCAGGGTATTTAGACGTGAACCGAGCATCTCGTTAGTTTTGTCCAGATGATGCAGGTAGGCACGGCTGTAATGTTGACAGGTATAACAGCCGCAGCTCTCATCCAGTGGACGTTCACTGCTACGATGCTCCGCATTACGCAGCTTGATGTGCCCGAATGAGGTAAACAAATGGCCGTTGCGGCCATTGCGGGTCGGCATGACACAGTCAAACATATCGATGCCACGGCAGACCGCCTCGACGATATCTTCCGGAGTACCCACACCCATCAGATAATGTGGCTTGTCCTCGGGCATCTGCGCAGCAATATGATGGAGTATTTCCAGCATCTGCCCGGTGGGCTCCCCTACCGATAATCCACCTATCGCATAACCATCGAAGCCGCAAGCCACCAATCCCGCCAGCGAAACATCTCGCAAATCCTTGAACATGCCACCCTGAATAATACCGAACAGTGCAGCCGGATGATCAGCATGTGCCGCCTGACTGCGCTTTGCCCAGCGCAAGGACATCTCCATCGACTCACGAGCCTGTGCTTCAGTAGCCGGGAACGGCGTGCAATCATCAAAGATCATAACGATGTCCGAGTTGAGACTATGTTGAACCGCAATAGCTTCCTCCGGACCAAGAAACACTGCATCACCATTGATCGGCGAACGAAAATGCACACCTTGCTCAGAGATCTTTCTGGATTTCGCCAGGCTGAACACCTGAAAGCCGCCGGAATCGGTCAAAATCGGCCATCGCCAGTGCATGAATTCATGCAAGCCACCGTGCTGCTCAATGATCTCTGTACCGGGACGCAACATCAGGTGGAAGGTATTGCCAAGAATAATCTCGCTACCAATATCCCGTAGTTCTTCCGGCGTCATCGCCTTCACCGCGCCATAGGTACCCACCGGCATAAATACCGGCGTCTCAACAACACCTCTGCCAAAAGTCATTCTGCCGCGTCTGGCGGCATTATCCTGATTCAATATTTCAAACTTCATCTCGTCTCTTGTCTTTGGTGTTTTGTATCACGCGTCTGACCACCATCCATGGCTTTCATATACGAGACACGAAATACGCTTCACGTAATAAACATCGCATCCCCATAACTGAAAAAGCGGTATTTCGCGTCTACAGCATGCGCATAGGCCTTGAGTACATTGTCACGACCTGCAAAGGCGGCGACCAACATTAATAAGGTCGATTCCGGTAAATGGAAATTGGTAATCAGGGCATCGACGATCTGAAAATCATAACCCGGCGTAATAAAGATATTTGTCTCTGCCTGCTGAGGCATGATCGTGCCATTTTTCGTTGCGGATTCGAGACTGCGTACCGCTGTGGTGCCGACCGCTATGACACGGCCACCGTCTTGCCTGGTCTTCCTGACGGCCTCGCACAACCCGGCTGTGACCTCAAACCATTCCGTATGCATCTGATGGTCTTCTATAGACTCAGATCTGACCGGCTGGAATGTACCGGCCCCCACGTGCAACGTCACAAATCCTGTGACAATACCCTTAGCCCTCAATTGCGCCAACATGGCCTCGGTAAAATGCAATCCCGCCGTCGGCGCTGCGACCGCACCAGGGTGTCTGGCGTAGACATTTTGATAACGCTCTCTGTCAATTGGCGTATCAGCACGCTTTATATAGGGCGGTAAAGGAATGTGACCGGATTGCTCTAATATGTCTATCAGACTTGCCTGGCCTAGCGTCTTAAGAATGAAAAAATGCCCCTGTTTACCTATAAACTCCAGATCTTCGCCACCTTCAAGGGTGATCCGCGTATTCGGTTTGGGCATCTTGCTGGCCTTGATCTGGGCCAGCAGCTGATCACCATCCAGTATCCGTTCCACCAGTATCTCCACCTTACCGCCGCTTTGCTTGTGCCCAAACAGCCGCGCAGGGATCACGCGCGTGTCATTAAAGACCAACAGATCAGCTGGATTGATCAGGCTCGCCAAATCATCGAAATGGCGATCCTGAATCTCGCCACAGCTGGCGCCCAGGCACAGCAGGCGGCTATCACCTCTTGCATCCGGTGGGTATTGGGCAATCAACTCATCCGGGAGCTCGAAATGGAAATCACTACGCTGCATGGCGCGCGATAGTAGCAAAAGTCATCTGAATTGACCCAAATGATTTAATTTACTGGCGAGTTTCCTTATACTTGCGCCCCTGCTTTCCTATAACTAATGCCGGGGTGGCGGAATTGGTAGACGCGCCGGACTCAAAATCCGGTATGGGCAACCATGTGAGAGTTCGAGTCTCTCCCCAGGCACCAATCAAGACGCGGGCTAACAGAATAAATCACCGGCTCCCCTCCGCAAAATCGTTATACGGGTCGGCAAAAAGGTCGGCACAACAATACACAGGAAACTCTATGGTGAATCACGAGGCCATAAAAGCGATCAAGGATCACCTCGGAAAGCAACTCGGTGTCTATATCTATATCCAGCAAACATCTCCTGGCAGTCCACATCGATATAGGATAGAAACCGACCCTCCCCATTGGATCTATATTTCGTATGAGTTTCTGACTGATGCCGGGGCGGACGCTATCAAGGCGATCATCGATGATCAGGTCTTGGATCACCTCCAGTCTTCAACGACGAGCCAGTGGATCGCCATTGAGTCGAAAGGTGTAAAAAACGTCGACGAAACGTACGGGAAGTGAAGTGTTGATTCTTGTCCTTACCAGCG
>JADFPU010000113.1 GCA_022562175.1 Pseudomonadota bacterium
GTCATTTAACAGCGAGCTGAAGCTTGTTTGTAGCGGTATCAGCTTGGCTAATTAGTCTCCATCCAGCAAGAATAATTCTCGCCAAGGTGCAAACATCGCAAAGTTATAAGATATTGGTATACAGGCATATTACGATTTTTTGCATGGCGTCTTTGCGCTTTGGCGAGAAAAATCAAGGATATGTTTCCAGCGTTTATTATATTATTTCTGACAATTGTTACAGTAAAAAGTCGATCGTTGGCCGAGACGGATTTGCTTGATGGGCAAGCTGCATTGAAAACAGGGTTGCCCGCTTCTTGCATAGACCTGTAATGCCTGCTGGAAATAACCGGGTTTACCCTCTGCGGAAGAAAAGTCGCGTAGCGTCGTGCCACCTTTTCCGATCGCTTGTTGTAATATATGCTTTATCGCAGTTGCAAGTTTTTCACATCTTGCTAATGAGACCTTGCCTGTTTTTGTACGGGGCAGGATGCCGCTGATGAACAAGGATTCGTTAGCATAGATATTGCCAACACCAACAACGATACGACTATCCATAATAAAGTTCTTGATGGCTAGTGTTCGGCCGCTGGCGCATTCATGCAGATACTGTCCATTGAATGTGTTGCTGAGTGGTTCCGGCCCCAGCTTTTTGAGCAACCTGTGTTTGTAAGGATCGGCTTTGGTCCAGTGGATAGATCCGAAACGTCTCGGATCCCGCAAACGCAATACCTTGTCGTTGGAGAAAACGATATCGACATGATCATGTTTTTCTGCTGGCGTGTTTGTATTGGTAATGCGCAGACTGCCGGACATGCCCAAATGCAGGATAAGACAGCCAGTGTCTGTGTATAACAAAATATATTTTGCCCTTCTGTCGATCTTGCGAATGATTTGCCCGATTAATTTTTTATCAAGCGCTAAGGGTACCGGCCAGCGCAAGCGGCGATTACGTACTACCACATCGGTAATTTTCATCGCCAGAATATGTGGCGAGATACCTCTGCAAGTGGTTTCGACTTCAGGTAATTCCGGCATAGTGATAATGTATTAAATAGTGGTTGCAGGATATAAATAATTATTCACTCAGCGCCCCGCTGTTCATGCCCTGCAATAATTGCCTGGAAGTGATGTTGCCAAGGTGATATTGAATGCCAAGATCTGCTCGCGCCAGGATCAGGCCAGGATCTTCTGTAATGATTTTAAAGCGGAAGGTTTGCCCCTGTTCGGTTTCAATGGTTATTGTGTTGCCGGGCCCGGTTTTCTGATAGTCGCGTACGGTCATGGCGGTTGCGTCAAGCCAGGCATTAGCTATCTTTTCAATTGTTTCCGGACTGATGTCTGCAGTCGGGCCACTCGACCATTTGTTGAATTCTTTTTTAAGATCATGTGCCGGGTATTGAATTCGTGACAAGCGCAGTCCGTCGGGCAAGAGTTTTGTGCTGATAAAAAATTCGGCTGTTTGTGTCAGTTGCGGATAAAGATCGTCGTTGATTAAATGAACCGTATCCCGGTAAATGACATAGCGATGTTTGTCTATCTGGTTGTTGCCGCCAAACGCGAACTTCTGATCATCAAGGTGTAATAACACCGCCGCAGGTTTGAGCTTGAAGCGCTCCAGTTGCAGTTCTTTGCGACTGAATTGTGCAAAGCTTTGTTCGTGTAATAATTTCAACATGGCGGTTATGCGGTATTTGCTGGCCCTGACAAAATAGGGCGAGGTCATCATCCAGTTATGTTGTTGTTTGACAAAGTTGATGTCATCCTTGCCGTGTCGTTTAAGACTGATGTGTTTGATGTCGGCCGCAGCGATATCTGAAATAAATATTTTTTTCTCGCTGTCTTGTTTTTCTTCCGTGCTGATGAGAAAAGTCGCCAATGCTGCGATAATGGCCAGCAAGATCAGGTTAAGGCGTAATTTATCAGACACGTCAGAGGTTTTTGCGTCGCCACCAGACAAATACGCCGGTGCAAGCGAAAACAAGGGGCAGAACAATAAGGAAGCCAATCCCGAGAATGCCGGCAATCATCGGTGGCAGGTTCAGTTGCAGATCCTCTGCGGTGTGAACCGGGATTGAAATAAAATTATCATCGTGCGTTAGCCAGTTGATGAGCCGAATGCCCAGCTCCATATTGCCACTGTTGCCGACATAGGTATTAGATAGAAAGTCACCATCGCCGGTAACAATTATTCGTTGTTGTTTGATGACAAGTTCATCACCATCTGTTTGTTCCAGTTCGCGTTCCAGGCTAAGCGCTATGGCCAACGGGCCTCTGATATCAGTATCCTTATCAAAACCAATCTCGCCTTTTAATTCGCCGCGCTCCTGCCAGGTATGCTCAGCTGTTGTCAGCAGCGGTTTTACCTTCCAGCCACTCGCCTTGTCTGTGGCGATTGCCGTTGCCATCGGGAACAGGGTCGCAAAACTGAATTTTTCCAGGGCTGCATGCGACGCGTAGAGTTTTTCTGTTAGCAGGGTAATGGTTGGATCGTTAATACCCACCAAATGACTGGCGAAATCAACAACTGTGCCTTGCAGAAATTCAATGCCCAGATAATGTGCAACAGGCTCGAGTCCATGCATTTCTCCTGGCTCGCCTAACCAAAGCAGGTTGCCACCTTTGGCCAGGTAATTCAGGATGTGCTCTACCTCGCCCTGCAGCAAGGACACCAACGGCCCGGCAATGATCAGTACTGAGGTGTTGTCGGGGATACTGCTTTGTGCCAGATTGACAGGCTGGAATTTAAAGCCACGGCTACTCAGCTGCGACGACCATTCGCTAATATCATGGTTGGCTTTGCCGACCGAGCTTCTTTCGCCGTGACCTTCTATGAAGGCCAACCATCGTTCTGATCCGCGCAGCAAGCGTTGTAGCGCATTGGTGAACTCTTGTTCGCTGCCAGAACGTACATGTTCAGTTTTGCCCTGATATTTAATGAGTAGTTCGCCATTGACGTTTATCCCCAGAATTCTGATCTCATCCGGTACCACATCAGGGTTAATGAAATGCAACTCGATATCAGATTTTATCCGTTGATAACGACCGATAAATTTTTTGATTGCAGTTCGCAATTCTTCCCTCTCACGGGCGTAGGCAGTAATTTGCAATGGACCCTCAATGCCTGCCAGCATCTGTTTACTGGCCTCAGATAAAGTGTGCTTAGCATTGCGTGTCCAATCGGCTTCATAGGTATAGCGCGTACTTAACCAGGCCAGCAAGCCAGTGAGGACAAGCAGTAACAGTCCCATAAAGATACTATTAAACTGGATGCTGGCGTTTCTGCCGCTGCTGTTTGTCATCGGTATTGATTCGATTAGTGATGGCTGCGCATGGCATCAAGACGCCAGATGCTTAATACGATAAAACAGCTGCTTAGCAGGATGTAATAGATCACATCGACTGAACTAAACATGCCGGATAGCAGGTTGTTGTAATGCCGCAGCATGGAAAGATAGCTGAATACGCTTGTCATCTGCTCATTGCCGGTGTTGCCTGCAATGTGGATGATCCAGAGCAGAAAGATAACGGCAAAGGCACTAACGCCCGCAGCAGCAGGTTGTCGTGTCAAGGTCGAAGCAAACAGACCAATGGCGGAGAATGTGGACATCAACAATGCCAGCCCGGTTAGTCCTGACGCAAGTTGGCCATAGTCGAGTTTACTGCCCAATAAAAGCGTAAATGGCATTAGCGCTATGACCAATAGCAAGATTGAAAGAAACAGTATCATGCCGAGATATTTGCCCAGCACCATCTCCGTGACCGAAATGGGCGATGACATCAATAGTAGCAAGGAGCCTGAGCGCTGCTCCTCACTAAACAGGCGCATGCTCAGGAAAGGACAGATCAGCACCAGCAGTAAACCTGCTATCTGTAGCATCCCGACCACGACGATTTCGGTAAGACCTCTACCTCTAAACGCAGAGCCAGGCTCCAGGTAAGATGACAGCAGCACGAAGAAGAAAATAGCCAGCAAAAACTGGACGATGGCGAGGATGATCCAGGCGAGAGGAGACAGAAACAGCCTGCGTAATTCATTGAAGGCAATATTAAAGATCATTATATGTCCTTGTTGTCCACTTGTTCGTTGCCTATATCACCACTGGTGAGTTGTACAAATGTATCTTCCAGCGTATTGCTTTCAGGAATTAATTCATACAGTTCCCATCCCGCCTGTACTGCCTTCTCAGCCACTGTTGCGGCTAAATTTTTATCAGGCTGATGGTTGATGCGAAAACGGTGTCTGTCAAGGTTAATCACCGACATCACACCTTCCATGGCCAGCAACTCTTCAGGCACGGGTGGTTTGTTCAGGGCGATAGAAAAACTTTTGTGCTGTTTGTTTTTGTGCAAGGCATTGAGGTGCTCATCAAGCACCAGTTTGCCTTCGTGTATGATCAGCACCCGATCACAGACGGACTGTGCTTCGGGCAATATATGGGTGGAGAGAATAACGCTATGATCTTCGCCCAGCTCGCTGATAAGTTCACGAATCTCGACTATCTGGATAGGATCCAGCCCGACAGTCGGCTCATCCAAAACAACCAGTGACGGTGAATGGATGATTGCCTGGGCAATACCGATCCGTTGTTGATAGCCCTTTGACAAGTTGGCAATCAGACGATTGCCAACATCCTGCAGACCACAACGCTGTTTGCTGTTAAGCAAGGCCCCGGATAGTTTAGCTTTGCTGATGCGGCGCAGTCGTCCGCAAAACAGCAAGTATTCATCAACGGTTTGATCAAGATAGAGAGGGGGTCGCTCCGGCAGGTAGCCGATATGCATCTTTGCCTGGCTGGGCGCTTCGACAATATCATATCCAGCGATGGATACTTTGCCTGAGCTTGCTGCCAGCACTCCGCAGAGAATATTCATGGTTGTTGTTTTACCCGCACCGTTGGGGCCAAGAAAGCCCAGCACTTCGCCTCGCTGTAGCGTGAAACTGATATTCGATACTGCACAATGATCGCCGAAGTAGCGTGATATATGATCGACAGTGATTAAGGTTTCTGTGGGCATGGCGTAGCTATTATTACGATTGTCTGGATGGTTGCAAGTTACATCATTATGTCACGACAGGCATGGTTACGTTTTTGAAGGTTCAGGTTTGCGTGCCTCGGACAGGGTGTTGATTTTGTGATGTTTCGCGCCTGGTTCAGTATGCACAGGTAATTGTATGTATTTCTGTGCTGATTCGGTTTTCCGCGTAAAGAATTGTAACAACTGCCAATTAGGGTTAGACCAGTGAATTATTCTCCGCTAGCATGATCACAACCGGCCTTAAAATATAGGTGTATTTATGTATCATGATCTGCCCGTCTGGGCTTTTTTCGTTATCGTACTGGCTTTGACCCATATCACCATCGCTGCGGTCACCATCTATCTACACAGATGCCAAGCGCATCGGGCGCTGGAGTTGCACCCTGCCGTGAGCCATTTTTTCCGCTTTTGGCTCTGGTTGACAACCGGTCAGGGCACCAGGGAGTGGGTTGCCGTACACCGTAAACACCATGCCCGGGTTGAGACCAACGAGGATCCCCATAGCCCACAGGTTGTTGGCATCAAGAAGGTATTATTTGAAGGCGTAGAGCTGTACCGCGAGGAGTGTAAAAACCAGCAGACGCTGGAGAAATATGGTCATGAGACACCTGATGATTGGCTGGAACGTAATATCTACAGGCGCTTTAGCTTCACTGGTACTATCCTGATGTTAATCATCGATGTGTGCTTGTTTGGTTTTATTGGCATCACGATTTGGGCCGTACAGATGGCTTGGGTGCCGTTTTTCGCAGCAGGCGTTATTAATGGTATGGGTCACTGGGGTGGTTATCGAAATTTTGAATCACCGGATGCCTCGACCAATATCATTCCATTCGGTCTGGTCGTGGCTGGAGAGGAGCTGCACAATAATCATCATGCCTTTGCAAGTTCTGCCAGATTTTCAAATAAATGGTATGAATTCGACTTGGGCTGGAATTATATAAAATTGCTGGAAGGGCTTGGTCTGGCAAGGGTTAAAAAAGTCGCGCCAAAACCAGTCATCAATCGCAGCAAACTGGGCATTGATATGGATACCGTCAGGGCAATTGTCAAGAATCATTTTCATGTCATGTCCCACTATGCGCGCGATGTCGTCAAGACGGTCTATAAGGATGAGAAGACTCAGGCAACCACCGCTAAACGCAAGCTTCTAAAGAGTAGTAAGCGCCTGCTAACGAAACATGAGTTTCTGTTGGATAGCAATGCAAGGAGGCGTCTGGAGGAGTTGTTTGCACAGAGTGATACCCTGCAAGTGGTGTATGAGTTCAGGCAACGTCTGCAGGCATTGTGGCTGGAAAAGACTGCCAGTCAGGAAAGCTTGTTAGCCGCCTTGCAGGAATGGTGTAACCAGGCCGAAGCAACCGGCATTAAGGCGCTTGAAGAGTTTTCGCAATCATTACGCGGCTATACCCTGCAACCAACGTAAGCAATAATGTCAGTCGTGGCTTGGCGCCGAATTACTTAATCTTTGCTTCCTTGTAGATAACATGCTTGCGTATAACCGGATCGTATTTCTTTAACTCCAGCTTGTCTGGCATGGTGCGCTTGTTCTTGGTGGTCGTGTAAAAGTGGCCGGTTCCTGCTGAAGAAACCATCCGGATTTTTTCTCTACTGGCTGCCATATCAAGCTCCTTTAGACCTTTTCGCCGCGAGCCCGGATATCTGTCAGGACCTGATCAATACCCAGTTTATCGATAATGCGCAGGCCCTTGCTGCTGACTCGCAGCTTGATCCAGCGTTTCTTACTGTCTATCCAAAACCGGCGTACGTGCAGGTTGGGCAAGAAACGGCGTCTGGTTTTATTGTGTGCATGAGACACATTGTTGCCGGATAACGGCCGTTTTCCTGTTACTTGACAGACTCGTGACATTTCTAAATCCCAACCAATGAACTAAAAAAGAGCGCGGATTGTACCTGTAAATCAGCGGCTAGCCAAGGGCGATTTTATAGGGGTGTAGAGAAATAATATTCCCGGACAGGCTCCTAGAGTAACCCTCTCTCCGCAAACGACACAGTTTCGCTATCACCGATGATAAAGTGATCCAGTACACGGATGTCTATTAACGCCAGCGCCTCTTTGAGTCGACGTGTGATATGTTGATCAGACTGGCTGGGTTCAGCTACGCCGGAGGGGTGATTATGGGCGAATATGACGGCGGCGGCATTATGAAACAGGGCCCGCCGGATGACTTCACGCGGGTGTACACTGGCCCCGTCTATGGTGCCGGTGAAGAGTTCTTCAAAGCAGATCACACGGTGGCGGTTATCCAGAAACAGGCAGGCGAACACCTCGTAAGGATAGGCGCGTAATCTGGCCTTTAGATAGTCCCGTGTATCGGTGGGGCTGCTGAGGACATTATCACGACTTATGCTGGCCTCCAGATATCGCCGCCCGAGTTCCAGGGCGGCATGGATTTGTACATATTTTGCCTTGCCCAGCCCATTAGCCAGACAGAATGTTGCCTGATCAGCCTCCAGTAACGGCCTGAGTCCCTGATGTGTGATCAATAAATCTCTTGCCAGATCGATGGCGGTCTTGCCGCTGACGCCGGTGCGGATGAAGATGGCAAGCAGTTCAGAGTCAGACAGTGCAGCAGGGCCTTTGGCCAGTAATTTTTCTCTTGGCCGTTCATTCTCGGGCCAGTCAGTGATCGGCATGACAACCTCCTTGTTATGGTATCCTCAAGCTATCCTGAAATAATAATATAGCCTCTAGCTGGAATAATAACGGTTATTTGGCAGATAGGGTAAACTTATATTCATGAATTCCTTGGTGACAAAACGAATTTTACTGGGTATCAGTGGTGGCATTGCAGCGTATAAAAGTGCCGAACTGGTGCGGCGTTTGAGAGAGCGTGGCGCCGAGGTGCGCGTCGTCATGACGCAAGGAGCCTGTGCATTCATTACGCCTCTGACGCTGCAGGCCCTGTCCGGCAAAGCTGTTCATACTGCATTGCTGGATCACGATTCAGAGGCTGGTATGGGGCATATAGAATTGGCCCGCTGGAGCGATGTCATCCTCGTTGCACCAGCCAGCGCAAATTTTATTGCCCGCCTGGCACACGGTATGGCCGATGATCTGCTGGCCACATTATGTCTGGCTGCGGATGTGCCTTTGTTGATAGCCCCGGCGATGAATCAGCAGATGTGGTTGAACCCGGCGACACAGGCAAACATTAAAACAGTGGCTGCTCGCGACATCAGGATCCTGGGTCCTGCCGAGGGGCAACAGGCCTGTGGTGAGACCGGGCCTGGTCGGATGCTTGAGCCAGTAGCATTATTACATGCCGTTGAATCTGTCTTTCACGGTTCAATATTGGCCGGCGCCAGGGTTACCGTCACGGCAGGGCCGACCAGGGAGGCTATTGATCCGGTGCGTTATATCAGTAACCGCAGTTCAGGGCGGATGGGTTATGCCATTGCCCGGGCAGCTCAGGAGGCCGGGGCTGATGTGATCCTTGTCTCCGGTCCCGTGTCTCTGCAAGCACCGGAGCAGGTTCAGTGTATTAACGTGGTTACTGCGGATCAAATGCGTCAAGCTGTGCTATCGGTCAGCACCGCCACGAATATATTTATTGCCGCCGCCGCTGTGGCTGATTATCGCTGCACAGAGGTCGCTGAACAGAAGATAAAGAAGCGCGATGCCAGTATGTCTCTGACGCTGGAGAAGAACCCGGATATCCTGGCGGAAGTCGCTGCGCTGCCCGAGCCTCCGTTTACTGTCGGTTTTGCCGCAGAAACAGAATCGCTAAAAACCAATGCGTTACAAGAGCTTGAAGACAAGGGGCTGGATATGGTTGCGGCCAACCAGGTAGGTGAAGGGCTTGGTTTTGACTCCGAGCAAAATTCCCTGGAGGTGTTCTGGGTGGATGAAAACTATTGTTTACACTGGATAATAAATGAAGAAATAGCAGAAAGGAATTTTGGTGTTACTTGGAATTATGAAGGTACTATAAAAGAGTTTGACACCATCCCATCAGGATATAGTTTTTGTGATAATTTGGAGTAGATTGGCTCTAGAATCAAATCAAAAGCTCCCTCTGAAATATGGGGGAGCTTTTCGTATTCCACACTTAGGTCATGCTGGTGTTATTAAAGCATCGTGGCCAATACATCGAAGATACGTTTCGAGATAGTTAGGGA
>JADFPU010000114.1 GCA_022562175.1 Pseudomonadota bacterium
AGACAAGGATAACCACCAACCGACGCAGCGCCCGCACCCGGTCAGCCTGGCTCAGACAATCACTATCCATCCGGAGGCTTCAGCTCGACCGACGGACACCCGCTACTTCTCACGGTCGCATGTTCACCAGTGTACTCGACGCACGCATCGATCTCGCCATGCTGGACAACACGCACCCCTCTGTGCAGGATGAGTCGTGGAGTGTCTCCCCCTTTTCTTACATATCTGGTTGAGTAGTTACGATAAATCAATCATTTATGTATACTGCTTACTACATAGCCTAAACAACCAGCTTTGGTTAAATACATGAAGTGAAGTAATGCAACATGAGTTCAACGATATTAGACAGTAAAGCTGGTGACGCTGTGGAGGGACAATTACCTATAGGTGATCAGTTGGTTGCTGAGGGTAAACTGACACAGGCTGATCTGGATCGTGGCTTGCTGGTGAATGAAAATAACAGCACCGGTCTGGGGCCACTTCTGGTTCGTTTGGGGTTGGTGTCGGATAGAGACCTGGCTACGGTCTTCGCCAAATCCTATGACTTACCATTACTAGGAGATGGTGATTTTCCCGATGTCCCCAACGAGGACTGCCAACTTTCCATCAAGTTCTTAAAAGAAGCGAATATCATCCCGCTTGCGAGCGATGATGATCAGATCGTGATAGCCAGTGCCGATCCGGAAGATACTTA
The DNA here is from genome assembly GCA_022562175.1 of Pseudomonadota bacterium. GTDB lineage: Bacteria > Pseudomonadota > Gammaproteobacteria > Eutrophobiales > Eutrophobiaceae > B75T3L11. The sequence goes on from JADFPU010000114.1 coordinate 695, forward strand.
TATATTACAAGCAGTTGAAATGGCGGCATCCCGGCCTGTTACTGTCAAAGTAGCCAGCATCACCCAGATTGAACGTGCCTTTGATCAACTCTATGGTGAAGGACAATCTTCTATGGATGACATTGTCGAACAGATAGAGGATGACAGTAACTCAAACGGTATCGATTCCATTGAACGACTCAAGGATCTTGCCGGTGAGGCGCCGATCATACGATTGGTCAATTTAATCATCAATCGTGCGATTGAATTACGCGCCTCCGATATCCATATCGAACCGTTCGAGAACCGCCTGAAGGTACGTTACCGTATCGATGGTGTGTTACAGGAATCAGAAGCCCCCCCTGCCCGTTCGACGGCTGCCGTGATTTCACGCATCAAGATCATGGCAAAGATGAATATCGCCGAGCGGCGCTTGCCGCAGGATGGCCGTATCCAGTTACGCACCCAGGGCAAGATGATCGACTTGCGTGTCTCGACTGTCCCGACCTTGTACGGCGAGAGCCTGGTACTGCGTGTCCTGGATAAACAACGGGTTGAACTGGAACTTGACACGCTCGGTTTCGATAAGATCATCTCAGCGAAATTACATAATATCCTGTCCTTGCCACACGGTATTATCCTGGTCACAGGGCCCACCGGCAGCGGCAAAACCACCACTTTATATGCCGCATTACAGACCCTGAATACATCGGATAAAAAAATCCTGACAGTCGAAGACCCGGTTGAATATCAACTGGAGGGCATCAACCAGATACAGGTGAAACCACAGATCGGTTTAAACTTTGCCAATGCCCTGCGCTCTATCGTGCGTCAGGATCCGGATGTGATCATGATCGGTGAGATACGTGATCTGGAGACCGCCCGCATCGCTGTGCAATCAGCGCTGACGGGGCACCTGGTTTTTTCCACACTGCATACCAATGATGCAGGCAGTTCGATCACACGCTTGCTTGATATGGGGGTAGAGGACTACCTGTTGACCTCGACCTTGAACGGGATCCTGGCACAACGGCTGGTCAGGACTCTGTGTAGAGAATGCCGTGAAGCCTATGCACCGATACCGGAACTGGTCGAAGAACTACAACTCGACAACTATACCTCTGAGAGAGACATTACATTATATAAGGCATCGGGTTGCGAGCATTGTGCGGACACCGGTTATCATGGACGCTCTGTTATTACCGAACTCATGATCTTGTCAGAGCCAATACGCCGTTTAATCCTCGCCCATGCAGATGGCGCAAAAATACAGAGCACTGCACATGAGGAAGGGATGGATACCATGAAGATTGACGGGCTGAAAAAGACATTGCGCGGAATCACATCCATTGAAGAAGTAACGCGTGTCACGCAGGAATAGTTTAGGAAATAATCACGGAGAAAAAACTATAGCCACAGAGGACACAGAGAACACAGAGGATTAAAATCAATACTATTATTGAACCAGTTTTTTTTATTCTCCGTGTTCTCTGTGACCTCCGTGGTTCTTAAAGAGAATTAACTTATAACCACGGAGTGCACGGAGGATTAAACCAATGCTATTACTGATCCAGTTATTTTTTACTCTCTGTGACCTCGGCTTTGGCTCCCTGCGTCGCTCTACCGGCTGCTTCCATGCAGTCGTCCGTGACCTCTGTGGCTCTTGAGTGTTATTTATGACAAGTTACATATTTTATGCCTGTATTCCGCTATAAGGCCGTCGCTAACGATGGACAAATTTTGTATGGCGAAATCGATGCGCCGTCTAAAGATGTTGCGATTGCCCGTCTGCAAAGTTCCGGACATCTACCGATAAGTGCAGAAGAAGTCGATAGTCGTAGTAATTTTTTCCGCAATCTCGTCAATAGATTTAACACGCGAAACACTGTCAGCAGGAAGGATATAAGCATCCTTACCAGTGAACTTGCGACATTGCTACAGGCGGGCCTGCCACTGGATGTTGCGTTAAAGACAATGGCAGGTTTCAGCACTTCAGTGCCGGTTAAAAATCTTATCAGTAATATCCTTCAGCGAGTCCAGGCAGGGGTAGCGCTTTCTGATGCCATGGCAGAACAGGGAGGCGTTTTTAATCGCCTTTATATAAACATGGTCCGTGCCGGTGAGGCCGGGGGTTCATTGCAAACGGTTATTGACCGGATGGCAACATATCTGGAACGTATGGATGAATTACGTTCATCGGTCCTGACTGCATTGATCTACCCGGCAATCCTGGTAATTATATCGTTAATCTCCTTGTTTATTCTTATGGCATTTGTTGTACCTCAGTTTGTACCGTTATTTGAAGACGTCGGACAGGCCTTGCCATTTATCACACAAATCGTGTTTGGCCTTGCAGATATATTCCGGGCTTACTGGTGGGTGTTGTTCTCAGCGATAGCATGCGCTGCCTGGTTGATCGATAGACAACTCTCTGATCCGGCAAAACGTCTGCGTTTTGATGGCTGGATACTGGGACTACCTTATGTCGGTGGACTGATTGCACAGCTAGAGGTCGCACGCCTGGCCCGCACACTCGGTACACTATTAAATAATGGTGTGCCCCTGTTAACTGCTGTGACACTGGCACGAGATGTGTTAAACAATCGAATGATCGCACAGGTAATGGAGTCTGTTATTGCCAGCCTGGAACAGGGCCAACGGCTGGCACACCCGCTTAAGGAATCCAAGCTCTTCCCTCCCCTCGCTGTCCAACTCATTGAAGTAGGCGAAGAAAGCGGTCAATTAGAATCCATGCTGATGAAGATTGCCGATATTTATGACAAGGAAGTGCAAACGAGCATCAACAGGCTGCTGACGCTGCTTGAACCTGTACTCATCATCGGTTTGGGTGGCATAATCGCTATAATTATTACTTCAATCCTGGTGGCGATGCTGGGGCTGAACGAACTGGTCGTTTAAAATTACAATAGCTACGGAGTTCTTAAAAGAAAAAGATCCAATGAAGAAAAATACCAAACATAAGGGTTTTACGCTCATAGAGCTATTGGTCGTGTTATCCATTATAGGTCTGCTTGGCGCCGTGGTTGGACCACAGGTCATGAAACACCTTGGTGGTGCGAAAAGCAAATCGTCCAAATTACAGGTTGAAGACTTCGGCGCTGCGCTAGATATGTTCTACATGGACAATGGCCGATATCCCAATTCACAGGAAGGACTTAATGCACTTGTCCAGGCACCAACCGGGCTTGAGGGCTGGAACGGACCCTATATGAAAAAGAAAAAGATCCCGAAAGATCCCTGGAAAAGGCAATACCATTATGTATCCCCCGGCCAGAACGGCCCATACGATCTTTACTCCTATGGTGCTGATAATGCCCAGGGTGGAGAGAAGGAAAATGCAGATATCCTCAGCTGGGAATAGTTATTAGCCACACATAGGTAGGATCTTAAGCAAATATGACCTCTGTGGCAAAAAAACAGGATGATAAATTCGCTAAAAATAAAAGCCTTTACCCTGATTGAATTGTTAGTGGTTTTAGGGATCATTGCTTTGTTGTTGGCAGTGATCTCCCCTATGCTGCCAAATGTACTTGATAATGCCCGGGTTAAAACTGCAACACGTCATCTCGCATCAGGACTAAAAATTGCGCGTAGCAAGGCAATTACTTCGCAAACAGAAATGTCCCTGATCCTGGATGTTGAAAATAAAACCTATTCAGTTGCTAATAAAAATAAAAAATTAACTCTGCCGGATGATACAACGCTGACATTAACCACTGCGCAATCAGAGCAGATTTCAGACAATATCGGGGCAATCCGTTTCTTCGCCGACGGCAGTTCCACGGGAGGCCGCATAAAACTAAGCTATAAGCGTTCTGAATATCTGATCGATGTCAATTGGCTAACAGGCAAAGTAACGATTAACCCTTGAATTTAATCATGTCATGCAAACGATACAATAAAGGATTTTCACTGCTGGAGGTACTGGTTGCCTTTACTATCGCGGCAATGTCTCTGGGTGTCCTCTTTCAAATTTATGCCAAAGGCACAACCTCAGCAATTCTTGGTGAAGAATACGCCCAGGCGATCGTAATTGCCGAATCAAAACTGGCAGAAGTGGGCATATCTGAAAACCTGGAGATATCTGAACGGACCGGCCTGGAATATAACAAATACAACTGGCATATAATCGTCCGTGATTATATTGAAGACACGCCGTCAGACTTCACAAGTAATTTATCACTGAAAGAAGTGACAGTCGAAGTCTATTGGAACAGCCAGCGTAATCAACGCTCAATTAAACTGCATACCTTGAAACCTGCCCCGGCATCATGAAACATCTCTCTCGTTTATCGAAACAGCAGGTAACGGGTTTCACCCTGGTGGAAATACTTATTGCAATGACCCTGTTCAGTTTCACCCTGGTATTGATCTTCAGTGCCTTGTATTCCACCAGCCGCACCTGGCAAATCAGTAATCGTCAAATTGACACTAATGATGAACAACGATTGGAACTAGCGTTCATACGTAAACAGATCAGCCAGGCCATCCCTCTCAACCTCATTGATGGCAAAGAGAACCAACTCTTGTTTAAAGGCGAAACTGATGCAATCCATTTCACCTCGAGTCTGCCTGCCCATCGCGGTGGTGGCGGTCTGTATTTTCTATCTCTGCTGATGTCCGGCAATAACGCCCATCAGGATCTAACACTCCATTACCAACCGGTCAGACCAGACAGTGACTTATTTAATAATCCTGATAGCGAAGAAGTCCAAACAATGAGTTTGATTAAGAACATCGAGGACGTCGAGTTTTTCTATTATGGCAACCAGGCAAACGATGATGAGCCTCGCTGGTACAGCCAATGGGATATCAAAGACAAATTACCGGAACTGGTCAAGGTACAGATAACGAGTGTGGATAATAAACAGTATTGGCCGGCATTAGTGATTCCTGTTTATTCTCAAGCGCAAAAAGGCCAGCCACAACTGACCATGCATATACCGAAATAACTGATCCAAATTATGTTACTTACAAAAAACGCGGAGAAAACGCCACAGACACCTCCATGGAAGGAGGTGTTAGAGCCGTGTCTGGAACGAAGGCCGAGGGTTCAGGGTGAAAATAATTCTAGCGTCAACATGCTCTGCAAGTCACTTAACTATCATCGACAAAGCGGCATTGCATTAATCGTCGTGTTATGGATGTTGGCATTATTGACCGTTATGGCGGGTGGTTACAGTGCCATGATGCGTACAGAAACCTTATTAACTGCACATCAAATACATTCTGCACAATCGCGCGCATTGGCTGAGGCGGGTATATGGCTGGCAGTCAATGAACTGATGAAACCACGCCTGGATCGCAACTGGAAATCGGATGGGACAGCTTATGATGTTGAACTGCATGGGGATAAAATGCAGGTATCAATTCAGGATGAAAGTGGAAAGATTGACCTTAATACTGCGCGTGTTGAACTGTTACACGGTCTGCTTAAATCTGCAGGAGTAAGTGATACCCAGAGTATTGAGTTACTGCATGCTATTCTGGACTGGCGTGACAGAGACAATCTAGAGCGTAAAGCCGGTGCGGAAGACAACCGCTACCGATTAGCCGGTCTGACATACGGTGCGAAAGACGGGCCATTTAACAGTATCGATGAATTAAGGCTGGTGATGGGCATGACAGAGCAGATATTTAAACGGATCAAATCTGCATTGACCATCCATTCACACCAGCCAGGGATCAACCCGACACTTGCACCCCGAGTAAGCTTAATGGCATTACCCGGTGCACAAACTGACATAATCGATGAATATCTATCTACTCGTGGTGATAGCGATTCAGCATCTATCCCCGGTTCAATTCCGGGCATCGATAACCGCTTTCTGACAAGGAGTCAGGACAAGACACTTAGCATCACCAGCATTGGAAGGTCTGCGAACAGCCGCATAAAATTAACTGCTGTCATTCTTTTTAAAAGAAACGCTAAACCACCGTTTTCGGTGCTATCATGGCATGAAGGCAAACCGGAGCCTGGTATATTAAAGAATGATGAACCGAATACATAAGTTTCTGGCATGGTGGTTGACGGGGCTGATGTTGCTGTTGCCCGAGACATTACGCCAGCGGTTCTTACATGTCCCGGACCGTTTAACAATAAAATTAGACGGACACAAATTTACTCTGAAGCTCTATCGTGGTAATTCCAATGAACCAGTCGATGACCGATCTTTTTTGCAGGATGACGCATTGGAAAAACAAAGTACACTGCAATGGCTTAACAATATTCGGGACGACAACACAGTCATCATTGTTGTTATCCCCAGGCAAAAGGTGTTGACCAAGTCACTTGTCTTACCGTTGGCAAGTGAATCCAATCTCCGAGAGATACTGGGCTTTGAAATGGACCGGCAGACACCATTCACAGTTGATAGAGTATATTACGATAGTAAAATTATTGCGCGCGATACGGACAATCAGAATTTGCAACTCGAATTGTTTATTGTACTGCGAGACTTTGTTGATCCGATCCTCGATGAGGTACGATCCTGGCCATTACAACCGAAGGTCATTGCCATCAGCCATGATAATACCAATGAGCATGATAATATCAACCTGTTGCCGAGTGAAGCACGCCCGCCATCAAATAATAATACAGACCCTTTGACATTAGGACTGGCTGTCTGTGCGAGTGTCCTATTGATAGCCGTACTCGTTGCCCCGCTTATTCAGCAACAACAAATATTGGAGACATTGAAAAGTCACGTCGATAATAGTCGCAACCAGGCGAAAAAGCTCCTGCCCCTTACCCGTGAAAAAGAAAAGATACAAACGCGCAATCAATTCCTGACTGAGAAACGACAAAGCCAGATACCTGTTATAGAAATACTCGATGAGTTGACACGTATTTTGCCGGATGACACTTGGCTGAACCGAATGATAATCCGTGATAATGAAGTGCAGTTACATGGGGAATCTGATGCGGCCACTTCCATCATTCAGATATTAGAGAATTCTGCCTTATTTACCAATGCGCAATTTCGCTCCCCCGTGACCCAGAACAATGCAACTAATAAAGATAAATTCCATCTGTCGACAACTATCATTGATGGAAACAATGAATCATGACCAGGAAGCTGAATAATTTTCAACATGCGGTCATCTCGATAGGGATATTAATACTCTTCCTGATATTACTATATTCCATCCTTATACTGCCGGCAGTTTCTGCCCGTGCCGAGTTTCAGGAACGCTTTGAAGAGATGCAATTCCAGTATTCCAGATTTGCCGGTTCTGAAAACAAATTGCAACGACTGCAACGAGAACTGGTTCAATTAAAAGGCATGCAATTAAACCTGGCAGGTTTCCTGGAAGAAAAGCCACAGGCACTGGCCGCCGCTGAATTACAGAAACATATTAAAAGCCTGATTGAATCGAATAACGGCGATTTGATCAGTACCCAGGCCATCCAGCAAAAAGAAAATACTGAGGCATTTCCACCGGTCACTGTTAAGGTGCATATGCGTGGGAGTATTGGATCCCTGCAGGGGATCCTGTATCGACTGGCGACAGAGCACCCTGTCCTGCTGATTGACAACCTGTTTTTGCAAACACGTAATATTGCCGCATCCCGCAATCGCCAAGGTCGTGGTCGCGTTCGCCACGGTGCAGGCTTGATTGAAGCAAGATTTGAGATCACTGGCTATATCTTTCAGGCAGAAACCTCATGAAGATGAGCCGCACCTCTGGTAAATACATTAAGACATTACTGTTGTGTCTGTGTATTTTTTTCGCCTGGGCGCTATGGATGGAACTTAGCCGTGATTATTCATTGCCACGACTTGAGCAGATGACTGACAAGTCCGAAGCAAACATCAGCTCCATAGATCAGGACCTTGTATTGCCATTACTTTCAGACTATGCAGCAATCATTGAACGTCCTTTATTTATGGCGAACAGACAGCCATATGTAGAAGATGAAACTGATGTTGAAACGAAAAAGCCGGTAAAGAATGCACGCGACAGGAGAAAAATAAAAGATAATTTCTTATTGTCAGCGGTCATCATCACAAATGAAAAGCGCATTGCGTTGATCCGGTCGGGAAGAGGCAGGAAAATCCAAAAAGTATACCTGGGTGAAGCAATCGATGACTGGACCTTAACAGATGTCCAGACCGGCGAAATTTCCCTTTCCAAGGGTAATGAAGTGAAAAAACTGGAGCTGCTTGTAAAGAGTTCACCGAAACTAATTGCCCTTGCTCCTGGCACGCCATCAACCAAGACTGAGGCAAGCTCTCCGGCCAAACCGCCCGAGACAGCCGGACGTGAGGCGAAGAAAGCCGCCCCGGCTCCTGTACAGCCAGTAAGTTTAAAATAAATACTAAAATTCCTTTTTTATCCAGTTGAATTTAATATACTAATGTAACGGTGAAATAAAATATAAAGGACTGACTATGGAGAACAGCATTGAATAAGGGGACGAATTCATACATT
>JADFPU010000115.1 GCA_022562175.1 Pseudomonadota bacterium
ATAATTGGGGTGCTGGCTTCTTTTATTGTTATTTCTTTACTTGTCATTGGTTACTCTCTTTTGGAGGGTTGCTCATTTATTATTATTATTTTTAGAATAGGGGAGGCTGGTACTCATACAGGAATAAGCATTCTCCCTCGCGTTAAGTTGTGTCATGGTTTCTCCTGGGTAAAACTAAGGGGTAAGTTATTGGTGTATATAGGCCGTAAGGCCGGGACAAGTGCGTGCTTGCCCTATAGAAATCACTTTCGCCATTAATAATAATTATTAGTATAATGAGCGACTTGGGGAGACTGTTTTCTTGTCTTTGGCGAAAGTAAAAACCACTTAACTTAATGATATCCCTAAAATAGTTTAATGCCTGCAAAGCCGTGGACGCCGGTTCGATTCCGACCTCAGCCTCCATTTTTGATGAATATTATGTTGTAATATCACCTGTATGCCCGGGTGGTGAAATAGGTAGACACAAGGGACTTAAGTAAATTGAGCACCCAGACTGGAAACACCTGGTGTGAATGGAGTCAAATTCGGGGAAACCTCAGCATATATGATGGTGGTAATCCCGAGCTAAGCCTTAGGGCGTTTTTTACTTCTGTATATTAGGAGTAAGTGCGTGGCAGTTGGGGCAGAGAAGACGAGGTTTTTCTAATCTGATGTATCAAGATTGAAGAATTTTAGCGCTTTTCTTAATACGTCATAATTGCCACCATATGGAGCAACATTAATTTATTTTTAGAACTTGCCTCATAGAAGTTGATGTATTAACTGCGTCAATGAGTCGTTCTTCAGTATATTTGTGTGGCTTCATGCTAACGCCGTACAGGAAAGTGTAGAGACTTGACGGCTCCTGCCTAAGTTGCAGGGTAATTGTACTGTGCAATATGGTAAAGAGAAAGTCCAGACCACAAATGCGTTTTAAGTAATGCAGCAACGAAAGTTGTGGTTGGTAAGAAAATCCCTCGACTTAACAGTCATGCCGGTTCGATTCCGGCCTCGGGCACCATTTCAGAGTTAAGTAAAAATAAAGTTTATAGATAACTTTCCGGCACGACCTGCCGGATGGCTGATAAAAACCATCCCCCAGCAGGATCATCAAGTGTTGTAATGGTAATGTTTCAATCCACGCGTCCCGTGAAGGACGCGACGGCCATATCCTAACTTACTGTATGACATCAGTTAAGTTCAGGATATGCGCTAAACTACTCAACCGAATTGTTAAAGAGCAATCTTGTCTGATTTGGCAATCAGTAAAAGGTTACGATTGAATTTCGAGTAAATCCAACTTGCCCGTAAGACTATATTTTTCTGAAGAAATCTGTACATCGCGTTCCGTTCCAACGTTGCTCCGATTCGTTGCTGTGCACGCGTTCATGCAACTGAATGCCTTTTGCGGTTAAGTAGTTGTCCTGTCAAAGACGTTCGATATGGATATAGGCACACTGGCGTGGACAAAAGGCATAGTGTTGCAGAGCGGAGATGGGGATTGGATCATCCATAACTTCTAGTGTGGTAACCGATAACTATCAGGGTATCTGGTTGCGCTCATCTTCTCAGCTGTGCCAAACGCGTAATATATAAATAACCTCCGTAGTAATGAGGTATCGCACACAATACTTGTCAACGTATAAATCACGTATCACATCTGGATCGGGCGCCCGCTGCACCGGTAAACCCAGGCGGGGAAATAACTGCAAGTTTTGCAGGCTCTGTATGATGTCGTTTGCCATGCGTTTCGCATAAGGTGCGCCAGCCTCCATTAAAAATTGCCGGAGCCGTTCCAGATCATCCAATGACTCTGGCGTGAATTTAATTTGCATTATTCAGGTTTGGATAACGCCTTATCAGTCCCCCAACTTTCCAGCCAGGCCAATACTTGAGGGCTTGAGACGGTGTTGCCCGCCTGCACAGACTCCAGGGCAGCCAGGGTGTCGGCCCAGCGGACTTCTTCCATAGCTTGCCGCGCGATAAATTCCTTAAGTGCCAGATTAATCAGGTAACTTTTGCTCCTGTCGAGCTTTTTGGCTAATTTTTCCAATGGCGCTTCCACGTCTGGTTGCAGTCGGATGCTCGTCACACTCATGTTAGCCTCCTGGTTCATGTAGTAGTTTGTAATACAGTGTAGTACATACTACTACGCAAGGAAAATACAGTATTGTCTGACTCTATATTTATACTGGCGAGGATAAAAGGCATGGTGTTGCAGTGTGGAGATAGAGTCGTCGAAAATAATTAATTATTTCTTTGTTGCCGATACAGCTTCCTCAACCTTCAGCCGTAAACCAAGCCCTTGTATCACTTTGGTAAAGCTCGCTAGATTGGTGTTTTCCTGTGCGCCAGAATTTTGTTTAATTCAAATATCCGATCGAATCGATCCATGTCCTTTATCTCTTCTTTTTTCAGAAAGTATAGGTGATAAATATCCTTGTCTTATTTAATCAATGCAATTGGCTTAGTTCCGCCCGAGGCCCAATCCAGTAGCTCTACTGTGTGTACTATTGGCAGGTCCAGGTATGTTTGCATTTGTGTCATACAGCCGAGGTTACCGGTCGCAACGATATCGGCTTTGACTGTTTTGATATTATCAGCCTTGCGGCGTCCGAGTTGGCCGGCCAGCTCAGGTTGCAGTAAATTATACGTGCCGGCGGAGCCGCAACACATATGACCTTCGGGGATCGTTTTTACCTGAAATCCGAATTTTTCAAGCAAGTCGATCGGTTGGCTTGTGATCTGTTGTCCATGCTGCATGGAACAGGCACTGTGGTAGGCAACAGTTAATGTCTTGTTGGGTCGAAATGATAGTTTGTTTACATCGCATTGCGCTACGAACTCTGTTATATCCATGGTCTTGGCACTGATCAAGCTGGCTTCGGCAGAAAGTGTATTATCGTCGCGCAATAGATATGCATAATCCTTTACCATCGTGCCGCATCCTGATGCATTGATAATAATCTTGTCGAGGCCTTGTGCATCAATCAGCCTGGTCCAGTTTTTTACGTTATTTTTGATACGTTTTTCCGTTTGTGCTGCTTTACCCAGGTGATGTTCGATAGCGCCACAGCAGGAGGTATTTTTCAATAGAAACACATCACATCCCAAGCGTGTTAACAGTTGTATAGTCGCCTGATTGATATTGTTATCAATGGCCTGTTGTACGCATCCTGCTAACAAGCCTACCCTGGCTGTGGTATTTTTGTTGGCGGTATAATAATTTTTAGACAGTATATTTTGTTTCACTTTGATGGTTTGGACCATATCAGTCATAACCTTAAGTCTTTTCGGTAACAACCAGTGTATAGCCTTGCTGGTGTGTGACAGATGCACCATCAACTTGAAAAGGCTGGGGCGGGGCAAGATGATGGCAAGCAATGCGCGCAGGGCGCGATCAAATAGAGGACGCCGGTAATGTTTTTCAATATGGCGACGCGCATGATCGACCAGGTGCATATAGTTCACATCGGCAGGGCAGGTCGTCATACAGGACAGGCACGATAGACAACGATCAATATGTTTGACCACTTTCTTTGTTGGTGATCGATTGTTTTCCAGCATGTCTTTGATCAGATAGATCCTGCCACGTGGGCTGTCCAGTTCGTCACCTAATAGTTGATAGGTCGGACAGGTGGCTAAACAAAACCCACAGTGCACGCATTTGCGTAATATCTGATTAGAATCAGCAATGGCCGGAATCTTGAGTTGCTGCTCGGTAAACAGGGTTTGCATGGCTAGACCAATCCCAACCTGCCCGGATTAAGAATATTTCCCGGGTCAAAACTCTCTTTAATGCGTTTATTTAATGCTACCAGCGCTGCTGGTTGTGGCGAGAAGATACCCACGGTTTTTTTTATTTTCTCAATGGCGGAATATAGCACAGCACTACCGCCATGCATTGCCACCTTTTGCCGTATGCCAGGTATTAACGTTGTCGCAAGGACTTCAGGCATGGAGATCCAAAGCCAGCCGCCCGCAGCATCCATGTACCAGTGAACGCCGGCTGAAGCCTTTATGAAATCAGTGATAGCTGTAGCAGCAGCAGGCGGGATGGACAGTTTCATGATGACAGGCGTGTTACCGAAAATAGTAAAGACAGACACATCGCGTATCGATGTCCACAGCTGCTGCGAGGCCTCCTGTTGCATTGTTTCCGTACGCCATTTATGCGGGATGAGTCGCATGACAGACTTTAGTCGCTCCGCAACGGACAACACCGAGCCCTCCAGGCGGATCATGGTCAGGCTGGTATCGTCATCGATGCCATCATAATGCAGATAATGTTTGGACAAGTCTCCAGGTAGATAGGCAAGACCGCTGATGTCATGTGGACTTTGAGCAAGTTTTGTCATTAACGCCAGGGCCGCTTCAGGTTGTTGATTCAATACGCAAAGACTCTGGCTGGTTTGTGGTGCAGGCAATACTTTAAATATTACTTCGGTTATGATCGACAGCGTTCCCCATGAGCCTGTTAGTAATTTACTCATGTCATAACCAGTCACATTTTTTATCACCATGCCGCCTGATTGATAGGCTTGACCACGACCATTGACGGCTTTGATGCCAAGAATATGATCCCGTGCCGCACCGGCCTTGAAGCGACGAGGCCCCGACAAATTGGCCATGAAAGTACCGCCTATGCTGCCTGATTCTGCATGGGTGTTATATAGTTGTCCCAACCGCATAGGCTCGAACGCCAGGTGTTGATTGTTTGCAGACAAGGCTGCTTCAATTTCATCAAGTGGTGTTCCCGGCAGGGCCTGCATGACCAGTTCAGCCGGATCATAATTCAGTATTCCGGATAATTTTTCCAGCGAGACTGTGCAGTCGGTCTCCATTAAATGACCAAAGCCGGTTTTACCGCCACGTCCTTTAACAGTCAGTGTCTTGTTTTCTGATAATGTCCACTTCAGCAATTCCTCGATCTGCTGCACGGACACAGGGGTAAAATTTTCAGGCATCAGAATCGGGGGATATCGGGGAATGCGAGTTTGCCATGATGAACATGTAACTTGCCGAGTTCGGCACAACGGTGCAGGGTAGGGAAGACTTTGCCAGGATTTAAATAACCGTCCGGGTCAAACGCACATTTGACGCGTAGCTGCTGTTGCAAGTCTTGCTCGGAAAAGACTTCCGACATTAGATCACGTTTTTCGATGCCTACGCCATGTTCACCGGTGAGGACTCCACCAACCTCTACACACAGTCTGAGTATGTCTGTGCCAAATGCCTCAGCCTGTTCAAGTTCGCCTGGGTTATTGGCGTCATAGAGGATAAGTGGGTGCAGATTACCATCTCCGGCATGGAAGACATTGGCAATCCGAAGTCCATATATCTTGGACATCTCTGCCATACGCGCCAGCACATGCGGCAATTGCTTGCGCGGAATAGTGCCATCCATACAATAATAATCCGGTGATATCCTGCCTATGGCAGGAAAGGCAGCCTTACGTCCGGTCCAGAAACGGATGCGTTCCGCTTCGGTCTGACTTACCTTGATTGATGTAGCGTGACACTCCGTGGCAATACTGCTCACTTGTTCTATAAGCTGATTGACTTCCGCTGCAGGACCATCCAATTCAACAATCAATAAAGATTCACAATCCAACGGATAACCGGCCTGGCAAAAATCTTCTGTGGCCTCTATAGCCAGTTTGTCCATCATTTCGATTCCTGCGGGGATGATTCCCTGAGAGATTATTTCCCCGACACAGACAGCGGCGGTTTCATTACTGGGAAAACCGAGCAACATGGCACGCACCGTTTCCGGATCAGGTAGTATCCTGACGGTTACTTCTGTGACAACGCCCAGCAGTCCTTCCGAGCCCGTTATGATACCGAGCAAATCATAAGCTTCCATGTCCATGTGCTTGCCACCCAGTCGCAATATTTCTCCATTTATCAGGACGATTTCCAGACCGAGGATATTGTTACTGGTAAGTCCGTATTTCAGGCAATGGACACCACCGGCATTCTCGCTGACGTTACCGCCGATAGTGCAGGCGATTTGACTGGAGGGATCCGGCGCATAGTAGAAACCACGTTGTTTGACGGCATCGGTGATGGCCAGGTTGGTGACGCCTGACTGTACTACCACACAGCGATTATCATAATCAATGTCCAGTATTTTATTGAATTTACCCAAGCCCAATACAATGCCGTCTTCAAGTGGCAGGGCCCCACCGGAAAGCGATGTACCTGCGCCACGGGGGACGACTTTGGTATGCATCTCCGAGCAAATTTTGAGAATCTCGGCAACCTGCTGAGTTGAATCCGGCAACACAACCAACATCGGCAATTGTCGATAGGCGCTCAAGCCATCCGTCTCATATACTCGTAGCGAAGATTGATCTGTGATCAATTGTTCATCTGAGACGAGCCGCTGCAATGCATGAATGAGAGCCTGACGTCCAGCAATGATGGCTGGATCCGGTTTAGGCATGTGCATAGTAGTACATACTTATGAATTAGAATTAGGATTAGAGTTGTGTTGGGCTGCAACTTCCCTATAATTAACACTAAATATACTCAATAACATATTGATAATTAATAATAAATTAAAAACAAAAATCTTATAATGGCAACATCTGTTTTTGTAGTTATAAAAATCTTTTATAATCAAATAGTTAGATTTTTTCCGATTAAGATATAATATACTATTAACATTAAATTATACTAATAACTAATTGTTTATAATGTATTTATATCTAGGTGAAAAACTCCGGTTCAGCGCTGTCCGTCACTCATTTACCGAACAGGCCTTTAAAGACATCTTTCACCTTATCGACGGTCTTTTCGACTACGTTTTTATCCCCCTCAGCAGTCGTTGTTGTAGTCGTGCTGGTTGTTGCTTTTTTGGGCGGAGCTGGGGGAGGCGCTTTTCCCAATGCTATATCACAGGGATTTAGCTCCGCTGCCTGAGCATCATCCTTACCACCACCAAACAACGACTTGCCTGCACCCAGGATCGAGCTTCCTAATGAACCGATGGCTTCTACGGCGCCGCTGATATCCGCAGCCGGTTTAGGCTCTGCCAAGGTGCCTTTTATTTTCACCAGGCTTGCCAGTGTGCCGACTCCGATGCCGATACCTTGACGTGCATGGGGTTTGATACCCATGTCCAGTGCTTCGGTCTTCAGGTTGATGGTGCCGTCACCAACGATATACATCTTGTTTGTCTGCAGAGCGATGCCTTTCTTGGTCGTTGCAATGCCGTCCTTGATTTTGAAGTTAATCACTGCGCATTCCAGCTCGGAATATTGCTCTTTTTCCGCCATCGGGTTCAGCTTGTCAAAGATCTCCATGAGCAGATCTGCTCCGGCAAGATCGACTTTTGAATTCGGGATCTTTCCCTTGCCAACCTTTACCAGCAGATTACCGTTCAGACCGGCCATAATCTCGGCTACGCTATTACCCTTACCCGTTATCTTGATACTGACATCCGTTAATCCGCCTTGCATTGCGCCGTCTTCTGTCTGCATTTGTGGCAGTTTGCCAAGTTCGAGTTTCTTGATATTGATATTCATCTTTAAAGTAGGCGTCTTGCCGCTGGCATTCAGGTCCAGATTTAGCGTAATGTTGCCGCCAGCGAGTTGTGATTTAAGTGCTGCGATCACCAAGTGTCCGTTCAGTAACTTCAGTGGAAGATCTACATTGTTAAGCACAGTTTCACCGATTTTCAGGCGCTTTATCTTGATTCGAATGTCTGCATCGACTGTTTTTAATGCTTCCAAAGGTAGTTTATCACTGGGAAATACCTTAGTTTTTTTCTGTTTTTTCTGCTCGGCTTGCTTTTCTTCACCGGTAAATGGCGTCAAATCGACAAATACTGAATTCAGGTTTACAGAGAGAGCAGGGCGTTGCCCGCCTGTTTTCAATGTGATATTGCCGGCAAGGTCTGTCTGATCAATCTTTAGCTTTATGTTTTTAATCTGGATTACATCGTCACTCTGCGTCATGACAGCTGAGAAAGCTATCGGACCGATAGCCGGGAGTTTGGTTTCTGCCAACTCATTTAAATCAGACAGAGAAGCAACCGCAAAAGACAGGGTGATTTCGATGTCTTTGCCTTCCAGGGGTTTTTCGATCTTGCCTGACACGCTGAATTTTGCTGTCTTGATATTACCTTCCAGATCGATCTGATAGGGCTTATTCGCTGCCAGAACATCGAGTGGCCCCAATGTGCCGCTGAGATTTATCGGGATGTTGTTATAGGAGGCCTTTATCGTCAGCTCAGTCGGGTCACTGAAGCTCCTGGTATGGGAGCTGATTTCATCCACTCCGATCACTGTGGTCTTGCCAGTTTTGCCATCTTTATAGGTAAATTTGGCCCCGGTAATTGTGATTTCACTGATATTGATAGCCGGCAGGGTAATACTGGCCTCGGTTTCTTCCTGTGGGGTCATGCCTTCCAGCACCCAGTTGCCCTTTCCCTCCTTATTCGTTTCCAGGAAGATCTCCGGATCAATCACGATCAAGTGGTTGATCTGAAAGATTCCTTTCAGCAGAGGCAGCAGGGACACTTCTGCCTCAAATCGACCGATTTTCACCATGTCAGGATTACTGCCCCAGGGGGCACTGCCAAGACGGACACCTTCTACTTTAAATGTAGGGATAAGGGAGAGGGCGAGGCCGATATCACCCTCAATAACAAAATCGCGACCGGTTTTTTCCTTGACGATATCAACAATATCCGCCTTGTATTGATTAACATCGATGGAATACAGGAAACCGGTTAAAACGATTAACAGCAAAATAATCGCTGAAAGACTAATTTTCAGGAATTTTTTCATTTTTTAAGCGTGTAGTCAGATATGTTCATTCACTATTAATCTTAGCTGATACTTTTTCCTTAACAGTACTTAGTCCATGAGCACTATAAATCATGCATCCGCCCCTGACTAGGAGCCCGTCCGGGAATAGAAAGCCTACTACGGAAAAGCTGATTTTGGCCATATTTTCCTATAGTTTTCGTTAAATAGCGGTGCTATTTGCCTCACATTATGAAAAAATCTGAAACAAAAAGCTTTGCCTCGCGACGGCTTCTATTCCGGGACAGGCTCCCAGGGTTATGCCATACATGTATAACACCCTCATTATCACTATCATCTCCTTATCGAGACCCAC
>JADFPU010000116.1 GCA_022562175.1 Pseudomonadota bacterium
ACATTACAGAGGTTTATTGCTGGTATGGAAAAACGAGCTTCTGCATGAAGTAGACAGGACAGTACATCACATGCAGGATGACGCTTCGAATTTCCCGGATCCCAATGATCGGGCCACGCAGGAAGAGGAATTAGCCCTGGAGTTACGTACTCGGGACCGCGAAAGAAAATTAATCAAGAAGATTAATGAGACATTATTGACGCTCGATAGTGGTGACTATGGTTACTGTGAAATCTGTGGCATAGAGATCGGTGCTAAACGTCTTGAGGCACGACCCACCGCAACACTTTGTATAGACTGTAAGACGCTTGATGAGATCAAGGAGCGTCAGCTTGGCTGACACGTGAAGCGACTAGCGTTTCTAAATACGCTTCACACAACATTTTACATTGCACGGTGTGTAATAATCCTAGATATATTTGAAACAGTTTAAGCGTGCCTGGGTATGTCAGTTTCAAAATATGTAGGGCGTTTTGCACCTTCTCCTACCGGCCCTCTGCATTTTGGTTCAATCATCACCGCGCTGGGCAGTTTCCTGGACGCACATAGCCAAAAAGGTATCTGGTTACTACGGATAGACGACATTGATACCGCCAGAGTCCGGACAGGGGCTTGTGATGCAATCATGCGGGCACTGGAGGCCCTCGGCCTGCACTGGGATGGTGATGTTGTTTTTCAAGGACAACGGCTTGCTGCCTATCAAACAGCACTTGCAGAACTCCGCTCCCGGAATATGTTATATGCCTGCGTTTGCCCGCGTCGCATCTTAAAGGGGAAACCCTATCCCGGTACCTGTAGAGATCTGACTGCCCCCCCCAGGCAAAGGCATTCGTACCGGATCAAGACCCACCACGAATCAATCAGTCTGCATGATCGATTACAAGGACAACTCTCACTGTCTCTGCAAAAGGAATGGGGAGATTTTATTGTACACCGGGCAGACGGTCTGATCGCCTATCACCTGGCGGTCGTCATTGATGACAGTTGGCAGGGGGTGAACCATATCGTTCGTGGCATGGATTTGTTTCATAGCACGACATGTCAGGTCTATCTGCAGAAGATTTTTGGAGTTGATACACCGTCGTATTGTCACTTGCCCGTTGCAGTGGATCACTCCGGTAAAAAAATCAGTAAACAGAATCATGCTAAAGACGCGCTACTGCATGAAAAGCCTGTCAGTATCCTCATAAAGGCCCTCACCTTCCTCGGACAACAGCCGGTTACAGGCTTACAGCAAGCAAGTGTTAACGAGGTTCTGGACTGGGCAAAACAAAACTGGGATCTGTCAAAAGTACCGAAGCGCCAGGAAATTCCTGTAAGCCTGTAAAGCAAACCGCTGTCTGTTCCATCACCAATCACTCATTACTCGTAATGGGGCATTGGTTAGTAGTTAGGATCTTAAGGGAATATTCATTGTCTAGAGTTGTCAGATAATCTGAAATCTCAACACGGAGGCACGGAGTACACGGAGTTAAGATGATATTTGTTCTTTATCTCCGTGTGCTCCGTGCCTGTAAAACGTGTTCCAGACGTTTTCAACCGTATACATCCCTGTATACGTCTGTGTTTAAAATGCTGACCTTAAAGACTTACCTATGAGTAATTAGTAACTCAAGAACCTATTTTTCTGTCTGTCTTCTCTGCAGTTCACAGCGCTTTTCATAGGCTGACCGTGCAAGCTGGATATCTTGCAGAAACCAGGGTAATTCATCCATATGCAGGGCCTGCGGCCCATCGACTAATGCCTTGCCGGGATTTGGATGAAAATCCGCCAGCACCATGTTTGCTCCGGCGATCACCCCCTGCGCAGTCGCATGAAACACATCCAGAATATTATCAGAAGATGCACTGCGGACACCGACAGAATGAGAAGGATCGATACACACCGGCATCCGCGTCAATCGTTTAACCACTGGTACATGGGCAAAATCGACAATGTTCCTGTGCGGGTCACCATAATTTGTTTTCATGCCACGCAAACAAAATATGACGTTCCGATTCCCCTCACTGGCCAGATATTCGGCGGCGTTTAGTGATTCTTCCAGGGTAATACCGAAGCCGCGTTTTAACAAAATCGGAAATATTTTTTGACGTCCGACGCTTTTCAGTAATTCAAAGTTCTGGGTATTACGTGTGCCAATTTGCAACATGACACCGGTCGGCTTTCCTGAGGCCTCCAGGGCTTGATGAATCTCTTCAATATGCGCATCACGCGTTATCTCCATGGCAACAACCTTGATATCATATTTCCCTGCCAATTCAAATACATACGGCAAGCATTCCTTGCCGCGCCCCTGGAATGAATAGGGACTGGTTCGCGGCTTATAGACCCCCATGCGTGTACATTGCAGACCATGTGTTTGCAATGCTTTCATTATCACTTCAACATTCTCTGCTGTATCAACGGCGCACAAGCCGGCAAACACATTCAGGTTATCCTGACCAAATTTGACACCGTTGTATTCAAAATGGCTGGGGCGGTCATCGCGTTTATGCCTGCCCAATATCCGGTATTCTCTGGAAATCCGTACAATGCGGTCTACAACTTCAAAATTACCGATCATGTTTTCATCCAGGCCGGACGTGTCACCAATTAAATACAATTCGGTGAGTGTCTGGGTGGTACCGGTAACTTCATGCGTACTGATACGTATATTCGGCAGACTGGATAAATAATCCATCAGTTTGCTGTAATCAGCATCGGCTTTATTGGTATCAGGGTGTAATATGAGTATCATGTTCTGCTCTCAACTGTTATATCTGAACTATCCGGCCCGTGTTGCTTGTTAAGAATTAAGCGTATACGGCTGACAGAATAAAAGATGTTTAAAAAAATTACCTGCACTATTTTTCTTTTCACTTTTATCCACACCTGTTATGCCGTCGACAAGATCGTTATTATCGGCCTGTTCAAGGATAAAGCGATTATCAAACTGGACGGTAAACAACGACTGTTGGCGAGTGGCGAGACATCGCCGGAAGGCGTCACCCTGATTTCTGCAAACAGCAGGGAAGCTGTGCTGGAAATTAACGGCGTACGCGATCACTATCATATAGGCGCCCACATAGGCAGCCGTTTTCGAGGCCCGACCGGACAAAAGACCGTTTCAATTGCTGCAGACAGTCAGGGAATGTACTGGGTCAATGGCAGTATTAATGATTTTCAGGTCAAATTTATCGTCGATACCGGAGCGACCTTAATCTCGATGAATAAACATCAGGCCAGGCGCATCGGCCTTGACTATAAAATGGAAGGTAAAAAATCGCTGACAAGTACCGCATCCGGACTGGATGTGGTTTATTTGATAAAACTGAAAAAAGTCAAGGTTGGTGACATCGTATTACATGACATCATGGGTGCAGTGCACGACAGTGATTTCCCCGAGGCTGTTCTTCTGGGCAATTCTTTTCTAGGCCGGGTTGACTTAAAACGCGAAGGCGGGCTCATGCAGCTACAAAAGAAGTAGACCACATAACCGAATGGTTAACATACTGAAGATCCATTTCTTGTCGTCGCGCAAGCCACTGCGATCGACCCTGGCCGCGCGCCACATGGGAAGCATATCCTGTCCATACAGGTACGTGTCTTGCCATCAACCATCAAGCCCGCATATTCATGAAAAGATTCTGGCCCGGTCGGAGTTCAGCGCCATCATGCCGCTGGTCGCAAATCGAGCCTTGTAGCCTTCCTCAATCAGAATTGTTTGAACCAGCTTCAAATTACTGGAATTGTCATCGACAACGAAGATCTCGTTAGTGGGAATACTATCGATGAGTTGCAGCCTGTCTATATCTACTTGTCAAGCCACTCCTATGTGAGCGGGAGTTAAAAATGTCTTATCCAGACTAGCGCTTGATCTTGGTAAGTTTGGATCCTTCTAATGTCAGGTTATACATCAGGCCTTTATTGCTAATGACAAAACCTACAATCGGGTCTTCAATATTGATAGTGTTAATATCCTTACCCGCGCCATACTCAAGAATCGCCACGGAGCCATCAACCCCGGCTTCCCAACCACTACTGTTACGAAATCTTTTCAGTTCTGTGTTATCAAGAAACACCAGTATGACTGTTTTTATCTGTGCGCCAAGCTGGAAACCGATTGAGGCCGCGGCGGTACTATAATATTCAACCGTCTTGTTGTTAATCCTCAGTGCGCCCTCGCCATACTCGCCACCTATGCCAAATCCAACTTTAATCACTTCAGGGAAAATCAATACAGCCTTTGCTTTGTTCAGGAATTTATCACTGCCCATTACTTCTTCTTTAAATCTTTCCAGCGCAGCATCAACCTTTATATCGATTTCCTGCGCAGATGCGGCATGAACCAGTCCTGGAGTAAAAACAAATACTATAGACAAGAGACAGACAAAGTTTCTTATTAAGTTTATTTTTAATTTCATATATTACCTCCTAGATCATTAGATTATCCGGTCACATCTGAGACGCGATATCTCTCCATCGCCGAGTTCAAGCCAATCTTTCAAAATCTCATCTGTCTGCACCCCAAGTGATGGTGGTGGTTTGTTGTATTTAACAGGGGTTTCAGAAAAATTCAAGGGATTTGCTGCCAGAGGCACAGACCCAGCAAGGGCATGTTCCATGGTCAGTTTCATCTCACGATATTGTATCTGATGGTTTTCAAAGACTTTATCGATGCTATTGATCGGACTGCAGGAAATATCGGCTTTTTCCAGTAGTACTAACCATTTAGCACTGGTTCGTGTCATAAAGCATTCCTGTCATGATATCCGCCATGGCCACTCCGAATTTCTGCGGTCCACCAGCCGGCAGATTGTCCCGCTCTCCAGTAATACTCATCAGGCCGCCATTGCCTGTATCGTGACGTCATAACCAGGCCGATCTCTGAAGGTGCCAGTCTGCCCATGGATCCGCCAATATCCGACTTAAATCCAGTATCCGTATATGGGATAACGCGCCGCTGATAAATTTATCCTCAAACTATACTATACCATTGACAAGGATACGCCTGAATGTCCGTCTATACCCTTTGCAGGCACGGTATTGCGATGTAACTGTCTCATTTTCTGGGACACACTACGTACCGCCCTTGGATTTAATGATACTGATTGGCAGTTTCAAAGGCCAGGCATGCAGATTATCTATAGCCAGAGTTTATTTTCAAACATATAATATTAACTAAAATTAATAGACAAATTCATAAATACTGTAAGTAAATATGAGCAAATTATCTGATACCTGGGTGATTATTCCGATTAAGGGTGTGGGAGAACCCAAGAGAAGATTAGCAAATGTTTTAAATTTGCAACAACGCATCAGGCTGCAATTGTTAATGGCCCAACATGTCCTGTCTGAGCTTTATTACGTAGAAAACCTTGATACTGTTATGGTTGTCTCCGAAAATTATGAATATAAAGAGCAGTTATGTAAAAGATCAGAGATTTTCTATCATTATAATGAAGAAACAACCATAGGTATTAACAGGGTATTAACAAAGGCTGCTCAATTAGCGCAGAAACAAGGGGCTACAACTATTGCAATCATCCTGGCCGATTTACCTTTGTTGTGCGCCAATGAAGTTGATCAATTCATCCACAATCATGTTATAAGATGTGATAGACCGCGAGTGACACTAGTTTCCAATCGCGATGGTACCGGTACAAATTGTCTTGCTTTCTCACCGCCATTCAATCTACCGTATGTGTTTGGTCATAACAGTTTCGATCATTATAGTGATCTGGCGCAGAAGGCCGGAATTGAAATTTGCAGCCTGGATTTACCTTCACTCAAATTCGATGTTGATGAGCCCAATGATTTGATGTTCTATTTCAGGAGTACAGGGGTGGATTTAAAAAAAGAAGTTTTTGATGGCCAATTGGTGATGGAATAAACGAATGGCACTTAGTTGAGCCCTAAAAGCAAAAAATTTTCTCTTTTCGTCATCCCCGTACCCCTCCGGGCATAAACTCCGGCGGGGTACGGGAAAGACGGACTTAACTAAGTGCCATTCATGGAATAAACAACATAGACCACAAAAGCTGAAATACTACAAGTCATGCAATCTCAATTTCAAAATCACCTGTACGATCTTGCAGAAAAGGCCATGTCTGATTCCTGTAATGCCGGGGAGTTGCAACTAATATTCAATAGCACACCTGTTGATGAGCTGATTACAATTGCAGGCCATCTTAGAGATAATTCCAGTGGTAACGTTATTTCCTATTCCAGAAAAGTCTTTATACCATTAACCAGACTGTGCCGGGATATTTGTCATTACTGCACCTTTGCCCAATCACCAAAACAAACCACTTCAGCTTATCTTTCACTGCATGAGGTTAGCGCACTGGCTCAAAAAGGACAGGAGCAAGGCTGCAAGGAAGCACTATTTACGCTGGGCGAAAAACCGGAGTTGCGCTACAAAGAAGCGCGTGATGCCCTACAGGCGCTGGGGCATGACTCCACTATTGAGTATCTGATAGAGGCCGCAGCGATGGTTTATACCAGCACCGGATTGCTTCCTCATATCAATTGTGGATGTCTTGATGAGGAGGAATTAATCAGCTTACGAACGGTATCGGCGTCAATGGGAATCATGTTGGAGAGTGTTTCCGCACGACTTTGCGAACCAGGCGGTCCGCACTATGGTTCGCCGGATAAACACCCTGCGAAAAGACTGGCGACCATTGAGCTTGCCGGTGAACACAAGGTACCACTTACCACCGGCATACTTGTTGGTATTGGCGAGACCCGGCTGGAAAGGCTGGAGTCATTATTAACCTTAAAACGTTTACATAATCGTTACGGCCATATACAGGAAGTTATTATTCAAAACTTCTGTCCGAAACCCGGCACTCGCATGCATGCTGCACCGCAGCCTGATTTAAGTGACTTCCTCTGGACTATCGCCGTTGCACGTATCATCTTTGGTTCAGACATGAATATACAGGCTCCGCCGAACCTGAATCCGCAAGGAATTCAACAACTCATGCAGGCGGGTATCAATGATTGGGGGGGGATCTCACCGGTAACCCCGGATTTTGTTAATCCGGAAGCCCCATGGCCTAATATCGATAACTTACAAAATGAGATGCAACTGGAAGGGAAAAGCCTGGTAGAGAGACTGACTATATATCCGGAATATGTTTCTAATTTTCAGGAGTGGTTGGATCCGGACATGGTTAAAGGCACACTAAAGCTAGCTGACTCTTTCGGTTATGCCAGATCAGATGCATGGTTCGTCGGTGCTAATACTTTACCGCCGGATACAAAGCCGGACATTCGCTGCAACTCAAATATAACCATTATTGATTCGAACTTCCGGCAGATCGTTAATCATTTCGAAAAAGGGAAAACACTGACTGAAGCAATGATCATCAAGCTTTTTTCGGCGCGTGATGAAGAATTTGATTACGTGTGCAATTGGGCCGATGAATTAAGAATGGACAGTGCCGGAGACGCGGTTACATATGTCATAAACCGTAACATCAATTACACTAACAGTTGTACCTACCACTGTAAATTCTGTGCTTTTACAAAAGGGCGTAAATATGATGGTTTCCGGGACCGCCCTTATCTTCTCTCGATAAACGAGATTGTTAATCGAGCGATCGAAGCATGGCAATTAAGCGCAACAGAAGTCTGCCTGCAAGGAGGCATACACCCTTCCTATACCGGCCATACTTATCTCGATATCTGTGGTGCAATTCATAAAGAAATTCCCGGCATGCATATCCATGCATTCTCACCACTGGAAGTATTGCATGGTGCAACCAGTCTCAACCTCAGCATTTCTGAATTTCTGCAACAATTAAAAACAGCAGGACTTAAAAGTTTACCGGGAACAGCTGCAGAAATACTGGACGAAGAAATCCGCAAGCAATTGTGTCCGGATAAAATCTCAACTCAACAATGGCTCGGTGTAATAAGTACTGCCCACAAACAGGGGCTCAAAACTACCGCAACGATCATGTTTGGACATATTGAACACCCGCGTCACTGGGCAAGGCACATACTCCACATTCGACATCTACAGCAGATTACTGGCGGCTTTACCGAATTTGTCCCGCTTCCCTTTGTACATATGGAAGCACCCATTTATGTACAACAGGGGGCTCGTAAGGGCCCTACTTTCAACGAAGCTGTATTAATGCACGCGGTCTCACGAATCGTTTTATTTCCATTAATAACCAATATCCAGACATCATGGGTTAAAATGGGCCTGATTGGCGCCATGAGGTGTCTGCAGGCAGGAGCAAATGATATCGGGGGAACATTGATGAATGAGAGTATCTCACGGGCGGCCGGGGCATCACATGGGCAGGAACTGAATGTTGAAGAACTGAAACGATTATTGCACGAATTGGATCGCGAACTTGTACAACGTGATACTTTTTACCGACCTGTTGAAAACCAGCAATCAAGAATCTATATTGAGCAAGCGCAAGCAATTTAGTTTATATTGGATTGATTAGAAAAATATCTTTAGCGCCCGGCATTGATAATCTCAACACTGATTTTCAGACATGATCTGTTACATTGCAATAATGCAATAAAAGATGGGCCATAAGTTTTAATTTTATGAAATCGCAAGTTATTAGCACCCGATAAATATACTTCAGTGTGAGGATCTGATTGCATGCCCGAGAAAATTTTTAAATTGGCAGTGACAAAGTTTGATTGCATAGCCTCCGGTCCACTGCTGGATTATTTATTAGATGAAAGAGCTGCTCGAGATGACATAGAGATCCGGGGCTTTACAACCGGCGCCAAACTTGATACGGAATCATGTGATGCTGTACTCGCCCAGGTCATATCATACCAACCCGACCTGGCCCTGCTGGTCAATCCTAACGCCGCATTGCCCGGTCCGATGAAGGCTCGCGAACAACTGGCAAACAATAAACTAAACGCGATCACCATCTCAGATGGACCTTCCAGCAAGGCATTTATTGGTAAGGATGCAGAGGGTAATAAAATATAAAAAACACTTGAAAAACAAGGATTTATTATCATTCCCTGTGATTCAATGATTGGCGCCAGAAGTGAAGTTCTCGACACATCAGAGATGACGTTATTCAATTCGGATA
>JADFPU010000117.1 GCA_022562175.1 Pseudomonadota bacterium
AGACCGTCGTCTAGCATCTCTTTCATCTCTATATTATCTTCAGCACTAATGTCCTCCATTAGCAACTGTAGATTACCGATGATGATAGTCAGAAGATTATTGAAATCGTGTGCGATCCCACTGGTTAATTGCCCCGCCGCCTCCATCTTCAGGGCGTGGGTTAGCTGTTTCTCTGTCTCAAGTTGTTCGGTGATGTCTTCCTTGACGGCGAGAAAATGGGTGATATCACCCTCCGTGTTCTTGATAGGTGAAATAGACACTGACTCCCAAAATAGTTCACCGTTCTTTTTTTTACTATGAAACACTCCGCGCCATTCACTACCGGAGGTTATGGTATCCCATAAGCTTTTATATTCTTCCTCCGGCGTTTCTCCTGATTTTAAAATACGCGGATTTTTTCCGATGACTTCGTCATACGAATAACCCGATATACGGGTAAATTTGGGATTGACGTATTCTATATTGCCCTGGGTATCGGTAATGATTATTGAAACCGGACTTTGTTCAACTGCACGTGATAACATTCGAAATTTTTCTTCCGCCAACTTGCGTTGGGTGATGTCGACAAATATACATACAAATCCATGAAAATTATCCTCTTTATCATGTATCGTTGTTGCAGAAAAAAGCACAGGGGTTTCCCCGCCATCTTTGCTAAGGCAAGTTGCTTCCAGATTGCTGATGCTACCTTTTTCAATCAGCTTTTTAATGCCCATCCCCCCCAACAGTTTTTGCTCCTTTGCAAATATATCCCTTATGGATTTTCCAAGAATTTCCTGCTCGTTATAGCCCAGCAGTGCAATAGCGGCTTGATTTACCGTCTGAATTATGCCTCCCGTGGTAATTACAATAAGACTCTCACTCATTGAGTGGATGATATTGTCAATATATTTTTTAGCTGAAATGAGTTCATTTTTTGATCTTTGTAGTTCTTTCATGCTGTTTTTCAGAAAATAACTGCCAATCATGCCCAAAAATATAATTCCTAAAAACCATGCCAAGTCACCAACTATGTCTTTTTTCAACTGTTTGGTGAGTTGTATTATTTTTTCATTCGTATCCGTATAAAAATTGATCAATACCGGCTTGCCGTCTTCATATCCATGGCAACTGTTACAATATTGTGCTTTGTTGGATTTTGAACGCAATATCGTAATGTAATGTTCGATGATGGTATCCCGCTCTGTGGAGTAAATTTTAATGAGATCCTTAATATTAACTTTTGTTGTGCCAATTCTGGTTTCTACAGAATAAGTTTTATCCAGGTTAACTTCATTTTCCGTTGACCATAAAGGCGAGTCTAATTCATTGAGTATTTGTTGGTATTCCCTAATTGGTACGGTATCTTTCGGCTGATTATTTTCTTTGATTGCTTGCTCATGATCGTGTCCAAATGCCTCATGTTTGCCATAATCTTCATGGGTGTGATGCTGTAATGTGTTTAATTGCTCAATAAACAGGCCCATTAAATGCACTGGAATATTTGGTATATGAGCCTGATCATGAATCCAGTATCTGACCCTTTTATGGGTATTGTTTAATTCATTCCATTTCTCCTTTGGTATCCCCGTTGGTGGAGGCACGATAATTCTTGCTGTAATACCGTATTGTTTTTTCAGATCGAAGAAATTTTTTGCCAACCAGTGATCCACACCTAAAACTGTCAGCGGATCAGTCACGTATTCAAAAATCTCTGAAGCCGTTTTGGTGGCAATATTATTTATGATGGTGTGTGTTTCATGCTTGATATCGATGGCCTTTTCCTGATAATCGAAATAGCTCAAAATAATCCGTAATACCAGGATTACTCCGAACAAAACCAATATAATATTGATCACATTATTTGGTGATATATTTTTAATTGCTTTTTTGATATCAGTAATCATGGTAAATCAGGGCGATACGTAACTATTGGGCGATACGTAACTATTGAATGTATAGTTTCCTGGTCAGTTCGTGATTCTATATTAAAGGCTACGTTATTTCCCCTTATGGAGGACTTAATGAATAAACCGGCAAAAATCCTGGTGGTTGATGATGATCAGAGAATATGCAACCTCCTGCAACGCTATCTAGGCAAAGAAGGCTATCGTGTGAGTACCGTTGCCGATGGAGAACAAATGCGCCGTCATATTGAACAGGACATGCCGGATCTTATACTCCTGGATCTGATGCTTCCGGATGTGGATGGCCTTTCTCTAGCGAAAGAATTACGTATTCACCCGGAACTTGGGATCATCATTCTGACTGGAAAGGGCGAAACCGTGGATAAGATTGTGGGGCTTGAAGTCGGTGCTGATGACTATATTTCAAAACCCTTTGACAATAGAGAACTGCTCGCCCGAATCCATAGTGTACTCAGACGATTAAGACCGGCTTCAGGTGCCTCTAAGATCCGGACAGGTAAAAAATCAGTTGCTCACTTCGCTGATTGGACCCTTAATCTGGCGGCCCATGAGCTTATTTCACCCGCAGGAGAAGAAGTCCATCTCACAACCAACGAGTTCAAACTGCTTTCGATGTTTGTTGAGAGCAGCAACCGGGTATTGAATCGTGATCAGATTCTGGACCTGCTTGCCGATCGTGAATGGAATCCCGATGACCGCAGCATTGATGTACTGGTTGGCAAGCTACGGAAAAAGATCGAGCAAGATCCACTTAATCCCGTCCTCATCAAGACTATCCGCGGATCAGGCTATCTGTTTGCGGCCCGGACCCACTTTGAATGAACCAATACCGGTTTCCAAAACTTTACAAAAGTATACAGAAATCTCACCAAACGGACATCAACTGATTACATACGGCTGTTAATCTTTCACTGACGATTCTCCTTGACAGATGGAGAACGCAGACACGTCACACCATTCTTAAAAGTAGAGAGATTCAGTAAATGGAGGACTTTAAGATGTCTAGCCCGCATATTGATATTGGATGCCGATGCCGGGATATGTCACCTGATTGGCAGAGTAGTACATGGATAATCGGCATAACATAGTCAATCTCAAGACCTATCAGGCATCTTGTACAAACTGCAATCTGAAGGATTTTTGTTTGGCAAGTCACTTGGATGTGATGGAATTAGAGCAATTTGAAAGGATAGTTGAACGATCACAGCCATTACAACGTGGACAACATCTTTATCGGCAAAGCGATAAATTTCATAATATCTATATCGTAAAATCGGGAAGCATAAAGAACTATATCACTATGCAAGACGGTGCCGAGTGTATCTTCGGTTTTTA
Source organism: Pseudomonadota bacterium (assembly GCA_022562175.1). Lineage (GTDB taxonomy): Bacteria > Pseudomonadota > Gammaproteobacteria > Eutrophobiales > Eutrophobiaceae > B75T3L11. The sequence goes on from JADFPU010000117.1 coordinate 3,243, forward strand.
TTTGCCCGGAGAATTGCTTGCTCTCGATTCAATAGCAAAAGGAGAGTATGCCTCTTCAGCAATAGCACAGCAGACAACCTACATCTGTAAAATACCTTATCCCAGCTTTGAACGATTATGCCAGCAGATACCACATTTACAGGAAAAACTGTTTCAGATCGCTGCATCCAAGATCGCAGAAGCATATAATCGGCAACTATTGCTGGCACAAAGGAACTCTGAGGAGCGATTCGCTGTATTTCTGTTGAACCAGTCCGATCAGATAGGAAAAAATGGCTACTCCAAAAATGTGTTCTACCTCAGTATGGCGCGACAAGACATTGCCAATTACCTTGGCCTCGCCTGCGAGACAATCAGCCGGTTATTTACGAGATTCAATAACGAAGGCATCTTGCAAGTGAAAAAGAAGCTTATACGTATACGCGATCAAAAGCGCCTTATGGCAATCGCCAGTCCAACTGGTCTCTATCCTGTACAGACGGCGTATAGGTCTGAATTAAATAGTGAGAGTTGAACTATTTCAATACATGATAAACTACGGACGCTTACATACCCCTTGTGGGGTGTGTGGAAGGTAGAGTTGCGCCTGGAGCAGCAACCGAGCGGTCGAGAGTTGCGCCTGGACGACTGCATGGAGGCAGGAGGTAGTGAATGTCGGGACGAATATATGGATATATTCGGGAGAAAATGTCAGGAACATATTTTCCAACACATTCTCGAGCAGCAACCGACAGGCCGAGCAGTTACCGAGTAGGTTTATAGACGAATATGATTGAGCATTCCACCCCAACACTCAGGACAGAAAGGCTTGAATGCATTCGCAATGATATGCAGTTGTTCAGTGGTCTGGATTTTCAACTGGCTGTAGGACAACTTCTTCAGGTCGTCGGGCCGAATGGCAGTGGCAAGACCAGCCTGTTACGGATAATTTGTGGCCTGGCCCTTCCTCATGATGGGACTGTCTATTGGAACGACAAAGACATACAGCAATTTAATGGCGAGTTTTTAAGGGAAATAAGCTATGTGGGTTATCAGAACGGCATCAAGGATGAATTGTCGCCGCTCGAGAATCTGAATATAGCGCAGGTATTGAAGGTGGCGCGTGATGAAATATCACCAACACAGGTCCTGAAACAGTTTGGCTTGCAGGGCTATGAAGATATTCCTGTGCGTAAACTATCCTCCGGCCAACGTCGGCGTGTGGCTTTGTCGCGTTTATTGTTAATAAAGGCGCGATTGTGGGTGTTGGATGAGCCATTTACGGCTCTGGACGATGACGGTAAGCAGATTATTAAAAATATGATTGAGACACATGTAAATAAGGGCGGGATGCTGATTCTGGCCAGCCATGAACCGATTGAATTTAGCAACTGTAAGACAAACAAGATCGAATTAGGACAATGAGTCTGGTATCCAATCATCAAGCCTTCCTGGCGATCCTGTTGCGTGATCTCAGGTTGGGTCTGCGCCACCGTGGCGAGTTGCTCAATCCACTGTTGTTCTTCTTGATCGTCGTCACCCTGTTTCCATTGGCATTGGGGCCGGACAAGCTCACTCTACAACAGCACGCGCCCGCCGTGATCTGGGTCGCCGCTGTGTTGGCCTCAAGCGTGTCGATGGACATGATGTTCCGTTCGGATTTTGAAGATGGATCGTTGGAGCAGATCCTGCTTTCGCCTCATTCGGTGACTATGCTGATCATGGCAAAGATCCTTGCGCATTGGTTATTGACCGGCGCGCCTTTAACAATCTTCGCGCTGTTATTAAGTATCCTGCTCTATTTACCGGTTGAAGCCTTGCTGCCCTTATTTATGAGTTTGTTGATTGGCACGCCTATTTTCAGTCTGGTGGGTTCTGTTGGTGGCGCCTTGACCGTCGGGCTGCGTGGCGGCGGTATGCTGCTGACTCTGCTGATCGTCCCGCTTTACATGCCTGTGTTGATCTTTTCCGTCGCTGCGGTCAATAATGCCTTGCACGGGATGTCTGTTCGAGGCGAATTCTATTTCCTCGGTGCACTCCTTGTCCTGGCGCTAACTCTGGCGCCGTTTGCCACGGCTGCATCACTCAGGATTAGAATGGGTTAATGTTTGATATATTAGATAAATACGGCGCACCGAAAAATGCCTATACATTAGCATGTACGCTGACGCCCTGGTTTGGCTGGATAACTGCCGCTCTGTTTGTCGCAGGGCTGGTGGGCGGGCTGATTTTAGCGCCGCCTGATTACGAGCAGGGGGAGAGTTTTCGCATTATCTACGTGCATGTCCCCAGTGCCTGGATGTCCTTGTTTGTCTATATGGTTATGGCATCTGCTGGGGCGATGGGGCTGGTATGGAAGGTCAAAGTGGCCGATGCGATAGCAAGAAGCTGTGCACCGATGGGCGCCTGGTTCACTTTCCTCGCGCTGGCAACGGGCTCGTTGTGGGGTAAACCCATGTGGGGCACATGGTGGGTCTGGGATGCACGGCTGACATCTGAACTTATCCTGCTGTTTCTGTATCTAGGCTATATGGCTTTACAATCGGCTATTGATGATCGACGCATGGCTGCCCGCGCCGGGGCCGTCCTGGCATTGGTCGGTGTGGTAAATATTCCGATTATTCATTATTCGGTCGAATGGTGGAGTACCCTGCATCAAGGACCTACAGTAAGCAAGTTCGATGCACCGTCTATCCATATCAGTATGTTGATCCCTTTATTGATTATGACCCTTGCATTTATGAGTTATTTCGCAACCATACTCATGGTTCGCGTACGCGGTGAGATCCTTGATCAGGAACGCAATACCTCCTGGGTGCGGAAACTATGTGAAAAAAGTGAAGCGTGAAGCGGAGTTCGTCAAGCGTAAAAAAACACTTGATACTGTATTTAAGGTAACCGAATCGTATCCTTAGATACGAGATACGAGATACGAGATACGAGATACGAGATACGAGATATGTCGCAATTAACTGAGTTTTTACACATGGGTGGCTATGGACTTTACGTCTGGTCTTCCTACGGCCTGTGTCTGATAGTATTACTGATAAACGTCATATTACCGGTACGGCGCGAAAAGCAGATTATTAAAAGCCTGAAAAAAAGGCAGGAGCGTGAAGCTTGTTCGTAATGAATCCTAAACGCCGCAAGGTGTTGTTCACAATTATCTTTATTGTCATGGGCATGGGTTTGGCGACCGCACTTGCATTGAAGGCCTTTCAGGAAAACCTGTTGTATTTCTATAGCCCGATGCAGATTAAAAATGGCGAAGCACCGACAAATCGGGCATTCAGGATAGGCGGGCTGGTTGTAGATGGCAGTGTGCAACGGGACCAACAAAGTCTTGTCGTCAGTTTTGATCTGACTGACACCCTGTATAATGTGACGGTGAACTACGACGGCATACTGCCGGATTTGTTCAGTGAAGGTCAGGGTATTGTTGCCAATGGCCGATTAGATGAGGACGGTATCTTCAAGGCGACACAGGTATTAGCCAAGCATGATGAAAACTATATGCCGCCCGAGGTGGCCCAGGCCTTGGCTGATGCCGGCGCGCAGATCCCCACCGATCACCTCAAGGCGCAGAAATGATCGTTGAACTCGGTCATTTTGCTCTTATCCTTGCCTTGTGCATGGCTATTATACAATCGATCTTTCCTGTTGCGGGTGCTGCCATGGGCAATGTTGTCTGGATGTCATTGGCGCGTCCGGCGGCACGCGTGCAGTTCTGCCTCATCGCAATAGCCTTTGCCATACTGATGTATTCTTTTGTCGTGAATGACTTTTCGGTCGCTTATGTCGCCGCGAATTCCAATTCTCTGTTACCTGTCGTGTACCGCATCTCGGCGGTATGGGGGGCACATGAAGGTTCACTGCTACTCTGGACGCTGATTCTGAGTATCTGGACCGTTGCCGTAACCTATTTCAGTCGTAATCTGTCAGATGTTTTTTCTGCCAGGGTCATTGGGGTGATGGGACTGATCAGTACAGGTTTTTTATTATTATTGTTGATGACCTCCAATCCGTTTGAACGTTATTTCCCGGCGCCGATGGACGGCGGGGATCTAAACCCGCTATTGCAGGATTTCGGATTAATTATCCACCCGCCCATTCTGTATATCGGCTATATCGGTTTCTCGGTGGTGTTTGCCTTTGCTATCGCAGCATTACTTGGCGGACAACTGGATTCTGCCTGGGCGCGTTGGTCACGTCCATGGACAACAATCACCTGGATGTTTCTGACCCTGGGTATCGCACTCGGCAGCTGGTGGGCTTATTATGAGCTGGGTTGGGGCGGCTGGTGGTTTTGGGATCCGGTAGAAAATGCTTCTTTCATGCCCTGGTTGGCGGGCACGGCCCTGATCCATTCCCTGGCTGCCACGGAGAAACGTGGTGTCTTTAAAAACTGGACAGTATTGTTAGCCATTTGCGCCTTTTCATTAAGTTTACTCGGCACCTTCCTGGTGCGATCCGGTGTCCTCACTTCTGTGCATGCCTTTGCAACCGATCCGACCAGGGGGCTCTTTATACTTTGCCTGCTTGGCATCGTCATCGGTGGTTCACTTGCCTTGTATGCCTGGCGTGCGCCCACTACGCTAAAGGGAGGAAGTATTAAGCTTGTCTCGCGTGAAACATTTTTATTAATCAATAGCGTCTTTCTGACAGTCGCGATGGCAACGGTATTACTCGGTACTATCTATCCTCTCATTATCGAGGCGTTTGGTCAGGGCAAATTATCGGTTGGCGAACCGTACTTCAATGCCGTGTTCGTACCATTGATGGTGCCAGTTGCCGTAGTGATTGGATTTGGCGCACAGGCCCGCTGGGGTGAGGATAGTGCGGGCCGTTTGTGGAGGCATTTTCGCTTTGCCTTGTTTGGTAGTGTTGTACTTGGATTTTTGATGATAGTCATGCTGGCCGAGTCAACCATGTTCAAGACTGTGCTGGGGGTGTCTCTGTCAATCTGGATCATCTGGAGCATCCTGATATCCATGCGTCTGCGGTTACAACAGCAACAACAAGGCTGGTATGCGTTGCATAAACTACCCTCGCGTTTTAGTGGTATGTGTCTTGCGCATATCGGCTTTGCGATCACTATTATCGGCATAACCATTACCAGTCAATACAGCTCGGAGGTACACAAGCGTATGGGGCCGGGAGATACTGTCGAACTGGCAGGCTATTCGTTTAAGCTGGAGTCAATACAACAGAAACAAGGCCCGAATTATCAGGCCAGCGAAGCACTGATGCGGGTGTATCGAAACGATAAGCTGGTGACTAGCTTATATTCACAGAAACGCCATTATCCGGTTCGCGATATGCCCATGACCGAGGCGGGTATCGATTCAGGCCTGACGCGTGATTTATATATCTCACTGGGAGAACCATTAGACGGTGGTGATTGGAGTATACGTATTTATTACCGTCCATTCGTACGCTGGATCTGGTTTGGAGCGATATTCATGGCGCTGGGTGCTCTGCTTGCTGCGCTAGATAAACGTTATCGAATAGCTGTGCGGCATAAAGAGACGGCAACGATTGAAGACGGTCTTGCTGAAAAAGCATAACACCATGAAAATGGCTAACTACAGAGAGTATGGAGAACAAGGAGAAATAAAAAATTGCTACTGAGAATTTTTCCATTTGATTAATCTTGTGCCCTATGTATTGATCACGTTCAGATTATTGATATGATCCGTTATCTGATCCCCCTTATTGTTTTTTTGTCACTGATCGTGCTTTTCGTTGTCGGTTTGCAATATGATCCGCGTCTGGTGCCGTCACCGCTTATTGATAAACCGGCGCCGGCCTTTGTGTTACCACAACTGAAGGATCCGCAACAAAGTC
>JADFPU010000118.1 GCA_022562175.1 Pseudomonadota bacterium
GACATACATGGATGTATTAGTATCGCGTCAGGCAGGGTGCCGTGAGCGATTGCGAAAGAGCGACGATTTAAAGATCCTTGAATTGGATATTGATTGAGCCGTCCTTTTCGAATGTTTTTCCCTCGATTAATTTTCTCGCTGCCGCTTCTATTTTCGCGCGATTTTCTGTAATTGCTTTCATTGGCTCATCCGCGAATATAGAAAATTTTCTTTTTAAGACTGTCATTGGAATCCTGCACAAAACCCGTTCACCGCTAACTTGTGCTGCAATCGTGGCGATTTCCGTACGGGGATCCCAGCATTGCATTATCGGAAAAGAAATGCTGCCGTCGTCAAACTTTTTGTTTCTACTCATTATGACATTCATGTGGTTAATTGGCTTCTCTAGTAATGGGGGGCCACCCGGTATGTATTACGGCCCATCAAGAACCTTGAGCATCTATCGCAGTCGAATGCCAGTTTGCCAGGATGACAACTAATACGTTAAATGAAACCGGCGGTTATTATAACATAAGCAGGCAACAAATGGTGATTAGTTACAAGTAATTCTATTGATATTACTTGCTTGTCACCTGCATACAAAGCTTCCGCTCCTTAGCTTATGTCCTGTAGGCAAACTACAACGTTGCGGCCTCAGCCTTGTCCTGCTCCACCTGAGCAGCTTTATACTTATCTATGCGCCGCTGTATATCATTCATCAAACCTTCCATTCCCTCGTTCTTTACTATCGCCGCGAAAGTAGTGCGATAATTACTGATCAGGCTTATGCCCTCTATCACTACATCATAGGCATACCACACCCCGTCATTATTTTTCAGTTTATAATTAACCGGGATTTCAATTGAACTGGTAACAATCACAGTCTCGACAACGGCCCGTTTGCCACGAATAGTCTCCTTCTTATACAGGATTTTTTCATCGGTATAGGCTTCAATCTTGGAACGATAAATCTCTTCAATATACTGTGAAAAGAATTCCGTAAAGCGTTTTCTTTCCTCAGGTGTCGCCTTTTTCCAGTGTGTTGCCAGAACACTCTGTGACATGCTGCGGAAATCAAAGCCCTCATCAATAATCGCTGCAATTTTCTGCCACCTGGCTTCACGATCCATGGACTTGTCCTTGATAATAGAGATAACTCCTTCGATAGAATCCTTAACCCGCTCTGTTGGTGTTGCGAAGTCCTCAGCAACAGCAGAACAAGCGATGATCAGCAGCAAACATATAGTCTGAAGATGGTAACCCATAGATTTCCCCAGCGTTTCCGGTTCATTGACAAAGCCGGTAATGATACTCCCCACTAACCTTATAAAGCTAATGCATTTTGTCATCAGCAGACGACATTAAGGAGCTGGTATGCGGCCTGATTCCAGCTTATCCGAGAAGAATTCTCTTCAAGTAAAATCTTAATATAGATATTTATCGGCTTGATCTTAATTGTATCATGTGAAATAGCTCACATTTTACATTAAGTAAATGCGAAACAGTTCGCAATTTACGAAAAGTCTCTTAGGAATCAGCTGATCGGGGCACTAGGCTTGCACTATGTATCAATAAAATAAAGACCGGCTGAGGAGAGAACAGCGATGAACATCTATAACTGTTGGTATCAAGGTAACCTGGGTTATGGCTGTCGCATCAGGGAGAAAAGATGGCTATTTGTTCCTGAAATGGGTCAACCTGACAAGAATATCTACAAAAATTTATGCCTGGACGATCTTATATTCAAGAATCTTATGGATAAAAGAAATGAAACCGAGCGTGAAAAGGCACTGGACCAGTTTACATTGACAAGATTATTGCAATCCATTTTGCTACCAACTACCAAGCCGCAAACAGTCGGCGGACAATTATTCATCGTACATTGAGTCCTCCATAAAACTCTACCAAGCTACGAGCATTACCTACTGGCAGCCTGAATATGCTGCCCACTTTTATCTGCGATGTATAAAGACCACAATAATTCATGTCCTGTGGTTTATTCACCTGACAATTATATTTTTTAGTCCTTAACAGGACTGAAACTTGCTGTCTCCTCATCTGCCAAGGATGAGAATGTGTCCCTGACCGGGAACTTTTCAGACCCAACGCCAACTTATATCACGAAAGACAGCTATGTAAATCTCCGAAAACAAGGCACCATTGTATAAATACCTGAGGATCGTACTGTCAATTAAATATAGCTTGCCGGTTACAGGACTACTGTACGGAAATTGTTGGACAAACAACATAAACATGAAAAGTAATAAAATACTGCTAATCTCCGTTATCGTAGTACTGGTAGCTATATTTTTTATCTCTGATCTGGGTGAATACTTCACACTTGAATTTTTCAGATCAAAACAGACACTGATTGAATCATACTTCACATCCAATCCTGTCAAGACCGGGCTGATATATTTCTGCATCTACATAATCATCACAGGTCTGTCATTACCAGGCGCAGCGATCTTGACATTGACCGGTGGGGCAATATTCGGCCTGGTTTGGGGGACAATACTGGTTTCGTTCGCTTCTTCCATCGGCGCAACAATTGCCTTTATGGTTTCCCGGTTTTTATTCCATAACACCATTCAGGAGCGTTTTTCTGAAAATCTTAAAGCTATCAATGACGGCATGGAAAAAGACGGGGCTTATTATTTATTTACCTTACGACTTGTTCCGGTTTTCCCTTATTTTATTATCAATCTGGTCATGGGACTCACCCCTATCCGTACATTTACTTTCTACTTCATTTCCCAACTGGGCATGTTACCTGCCACAATTGTTTTCGTTAATGCCGGCACACAAATTGCCAAAATCAGGACAGCGGGTGATATATTATCTCCAGAATTAATCGCTTCATTTGTATTACTTGGGGTATTTCCATTATTGGCTAAAAAATTACTTGCGCTTATCAAGATCCGCAAGCCTCAGACGCCAATAGAAAGCAACAATAATGAATAAATACAAGAAACCAGGATCATTCGATCGGAATCTGATCGTTATCGGTGCAGGCTCTGCCGGGCTGGTCTCAGCCTATATTGCTGCGGCTGTTAAAGCACGCGTCACCCTGATAGAGAAGCATAAAATGGGAGGAGATTGCCTGAATACCGGTTGTGTGCCATCGAAGGCATTGATCCGTTCTGCAAAACTTTTATCTCAGGCAAGACGCGCCAAAGAGTATGGCTTCAGGAAAATAGATGTGGAATATAATTTTGCGGATGTCATGGAACGCGTGCAGCGTGTCATCAGAACTATCGAGCCGCATGATTCAATACAGCGATACACTGAACTGGGAGTGGAATGTATCCAGGCTGAGGCTAAAATCACCTCACCTTATTCTGTCGAGGTGAACGGGCAGACACTCACAACACGAAGCATTATCATCGCAACGGGCGCACGTCCTTTCGTCCCGCCGATCCCGGCAATCAATGATATCCGCTACTATACATCAGATAACATCTGGTCACTTCGCAACTTACCACGGCGACTTGTTATTTTAGGCGGCGGTCCGATTGGCTCGGAGTTGACGCAATGTTTTGCCCGTTTTGGTTGTGATGTCACGCTAGTAGAAATGTTACCGCGTATTCTGATACGTGAAGATCCGGAAATCTCACAGATGATCACCGATAAATTCCGCAAGGAAGGCATTAAGGTCCTGGTCGACCATCAAGCCAGGGGATTCAGGCAAAATGCCGACAGCAAAACCATTATCTGTGAGTCAAATGGGAAGGTTGTGGAGATTGAGTTTGATGAGTTACTCGTTGCAGTAGGACGTAAGCCAAACACTGAAGGCTACGGCCTGGAGGAACTGGGCATTCCACTGACAAAACAGGGAACCATTCAAACCAATCAATATCTGCAAACCTGTTATCCCAATATATATGCCTGTGGTGATGTGGCGGGGCCTTACCAGTTTACCCACACGGCTGCCCATCAGGCCTGGTATGCTTCCGTCAATGCGTTATTTGGTAAATTCAAAAAATTCAAAGCCGATTATTCAGTAATACCCTGGGCGACCTTTACTGACCCGGAAGTGGCCCGGGTTGGACTGAATGAATTGCAAGCCAGGGAAAATGGCATCCCTTATGAAGTAACGACCTACGATATTAATGATCTGGATCGTGCGATTGTCGATGAAGAAGCCCATGGACTGGTTAAAGTATTGACTGTACCGGGTAAAGATAAGGTGCTGGGAGCCACCATTGTCGGCGATCATGCAGGCGATCTCATTACAGAATATATCAGTGCCATGCGCCATGGTATTGGCCTTAACAAGATTCTTGGCACTATCCATATCTATCCGACACTTGCAGAGGCGAATAAATTTGCAGCAGGTGTCTGGAAGAAAGCACATGCCCCGGTTGCTTTGCTGAAATGGGCCGAACGCTTTCATCGTTGGCAACGTGGAGCCTGACTGGCCCATAGCTTTTCAAATTGCGTTGCTGTTAGGGAATCTCTGATTTAATCAGAGATTCCTTAGATTACTCCTCCAGACCCTCGGGGTCTTCGTGAATAATGATATCGGCATTGGGAAATGCTTCTCTCAATTCCAGTTCCACTTCATCTGCTATAGTGTGAGCATTAAGCAAGGCAATAGCGCCGTCCATTTCAAGATGTAACTGTATAAAAACATCCTTGCCAGAGGCACGGGTCCTGAGTTCATGCAGACTCTTCACCGCGGGATGTTGCATGGCTATTTTCATGATCCTGTGTCTGTCTACATCCGGCAATTCCCTATCCATCAGTTGATTTAATGAATTAGAGGCAATCTGCCATGCCGAATAAACGATATAGGCAGCAATACCCAGGGCAAATACCGGATCTGCTATGAGCCACCCAAAGTATGCACTTAATATCAGCGCGGCAATGACGCTCAGATTCATCGCCACATCACTCAGGTAGTGGATAGAATCCGCATGTATTGCGATGGATTGAGTTTGTCTCACCACATGTTTCTGGAACATAACCAGCAAAATGGTAAATACCAGAGAGATAACAATGACGACGATACCGACAATACTGTGCTGGATCTGCAGCGGATTTATCATGCGGTTTATCGCTTCAAATACCAGGAACAGTGACGAGCCGGCAATGAATGCAGCCTGTGCGAGTCCGGCCAACGGTTCGGCCTTGCCATGTCCAAAACGATGTTCTTCATCAGCGGGGGTCAGTGCATGCCTGACCGCAAATAAGTTCACGACGGAGGCAAAAGCATCCAGCACTGAATCGACCAGGCTGGAAAGTACCGCGACCGAACCTGTCAATACATAGGCAATAAATTTAATGATAATCAGCGTAAACGCAACCGTGACCGAAGCATAGGTAGCACGACGCATCAGCTGTGCTTTATACTCGTTGATTGAGTCTACGTTCTCAATTCCAGACATCGGCCAAACTATTCCTGTAGACCCTAAGATTAAATAACGTAAAGCTAATCACTCGATCAGGAAATTACGGACAGTCTTGACTATTTCTTCTTTTTTTGCTTCATCCGCAGTATCGAGATCAATCAATTCGGGTACGGCTTTACCACGTTTTACTGCGGGTCTTTCAGAAACGGTGTCCAGCCAGCGCTTGAAATTATCCAGACCCTCTATTGATATGCCGCCCCATTCATGACCTTGTGCCCAGGACCAGGTAGCCATATCAGCAATGGAATAGTCACCTGCGAGGTATTCATTATCCTGCAGACGTTTATCCAGGACTTCATATAAACGTCTGGTCTCATTCTGATAGCGGTTTATCGCATACTCAATCTTTTCCGGAGCATAGCGATAAAATACATTTGCCTGCCCTTGCATTGGGCCGATGCCGCCCATCTGAAACATCAGCCATTGCATAACTATCGAACGTCCCTTGACATCGCTGGGCATGAACAAACTTGTTTTCTCTGCCAGATAGACCAGGATAGCACCGGATTCAAATACAGCAAAATCATCGTTATCCTGGTCAATAATAGCCGGGATCCGTCCATTTGGATTAATTTTCAGATACCACTGCTGTTTTTGCTCCAAATCACCCAGCACTATGCGCCTTACCTCATAATCAAGCTTCATTTCTGCTAATGCAATGGAAACCTTCCAGCCATTCGGCGTGGCCGCAGTATATAGTTCGATCATCTGGCATATTCTCTTTATGAAAAAATACGGATGCATTATATTGAAAAATACAAGAAAATAGTCATCTCTTTTAAAATAATAATGCCATTTATGAAAGAATACGATTTCGATTTGTTCACGATCGGTGCCGGCTCGGGTGGTGTGCGCGCTGCACGCATGTCGGCATCTTTTGGCGCCAGGGTTGCTATTGCAGAAAACAGAGAGCTGGGTGGGACCTGTGTCAACGTCGGTTGTGTGCCGAAAAAACTATTCGTTTATGCCTCACATTTTTCAGAAGATTTCAGGGACGCAGAAGGATTTGGATGGAATGTAGACAGTGCTTCATTTAATTGGCACACCCTGCTGGAAAATAAAAATCGTGAAATCAAACGTCTGAACGATATTTATGCACGTTTGCTCGACGATGCGGGTGTTATGCTTATTAATGGCAGGGCAACGATTGTTGATCCGCATACCGTCGCGGTCGGTGATAAAACTTATTCTTGCGAGCGTATTCTCGTCGCCACCGGAGGCTGGCCGAGTTTTCCTGATATCCCGGGCAAGCAACACGCGATCAGTTCAAACGAAGCCTTCCATCTTGAGACACTCCCAGAGCGTATTGTTATCGTCGGAGGTGGTTATATCGCAGTAGAGTTCGCCGGCATATTCAACGGTTTGGGTGTAGCCACGACCCTGCTATATAGAGGGCCGTTATTCCTGCGTGGCTTTGACGATGAAATTCGCACATTCCTTGCTGAAGAGATACGCAAAAAAGGCATTGAACTTCTGTTTAATACAAATATCGAACACATCGAAAAGAGTGACAAGAGCATTGTTGCCCACTTCACGAGTGGCGAGCAACGAGACACGGATTTAATTATGTACGCTACCGGACGCAAACCCAAAACCGCTGATATTGGACTTGAGAAGGTAGCCGTTGAATTAAATGGAACAGGTGCAATCTGCGTCAATGAAGATTATCAATCGTCTGTGCCTTCTATCTATGCGATTGGCGATGTGACTGATCGCGTCAATCTGACACCAGTAGCCATCACTGAAGGCATTGCCCTGGCGAAGACATTGTATGCAAATCAACCCACCAGCGTTGATTATGCAGACATCCCGACCTGTGTCTTCAGTCAACCTAACATCGGCACTGTCGGGCTGACAGAGCAGCAGGCACGTGATCAATATGATGAGATTGACATCTATAAATCAAGCTTTACACCAATGAAACACAGCTTGACTGATAGTAAAGAAAAAACCTTCATGAAAATAATTGTGCATAAGAAAACTGATCGCGTCATCGGCGTACACATGATCGGCCCTGATGCCGGTGAAATTATCCAGGGGATCGCAATAGCCCTGAAGGCCGGTGCAAGCAAAGCTGATTTTGATGCAACGATAGGTATTCACCCGACTGCAGCAGAAGAATTCGTCACCATGCGTGAACCTGTTTGAAGCACAGCTTATTGTCTTCAGACCTACAGACCATGGCATTTCAATCACAAATGATAAGGACGTTCTGCTTTTTATCTTTACTGCTCAACGTTAATGCCCTGCTTGCAGCAGATAGCAGCCATGTCGCGGTAGCCTCTAACATGTCCCATGTGATTTCCGAAATATTGGCCCAATACAAACCAGCTACACGTATCAATCTCAGCTTTGGATCGTCCGGTAATTTTGCACGCCAGATATTGCAGGGCGCACCCTATAAAATATTCATATCGGCTGACAAAAAATACGTCGATATGCTCGTTGAAAATGGATATGGAATAGATAGCAGTGCTGAATTTTCCAGAGGCCGCATTGGCATATTTATACCTAATGATTCAACTTTGAAGAACCACACCAGTCTGGAACAAGTGTTCAAATCACTTTATCACGGTCGATACCAGCGTATTTCTATTGCTAATCCGGAGCATGCGCCTTTTGGCCGGGCGGCAGAACAGGCGTTGCAAAATGCCGGCCTGTGGGTTATTCAACGGAATAAACTACTGGTTGGCGAGAATGCTGCACAGGCAATGCAATTTGCCCTTTCCGGCGGTGTGGATTTGAGCATTATTCCCTCATCATTCGCACGATTACCGGGCATAATAAATAAAGGTAAATTTTATCTGATACCCAAGAGCTGGCACGAACCAATCCAACAGGTTATTGTATTGTTTAATGGTGCGAATGAATCGACAAGACAGTTTTATCATTATCTTCTCTCAGACGAAGCAAAAATAATTATCAGAAAATACGGCTATGAAACCGAAACAGGCAGTCAACAATGACCTTTAACGCTTACATGAACACTGTGGCATGCTTAACGCTGATATGGACTGGCAAGCTTTAAACTTATCATTATTACTCGGTGTCTGCACAGCGGTCGTACTAGTGCCAGCAGGTGTATTCATTTCCAGGATACTCGCCTGGAAACGCTTTTTCGGACGTAATTTTATCCAGGCACTACTGGCCCTGCCGTTATTATTACCACCGACGGTACTTGGCTTTTATCTGCTGACAACTTTTGGCAATCAATCAATTCTGGGGCAAGCCTATGAATCCTTACTGGGGGAACCTCTGGTGTTTTCTTTTCAGGGATTAATACTGGCATCGATCATTTTCAATATCCCCTTCGTCATACAACCAACACAACGGGCATTTGAATCAATCCCGCTGGCTATCCGCGAAGCAGCCTGGTGCAGTGGCCTGTCCAACTGGCAAACATTCTGGAAAGTTGAATTTCCTCTCGCCTGGCCAGGCATATTGTCCGCGATTATTCTGACAATCGCACATACCCTGGGTGAATTTGGCGTTGTACTGATGGTGGGTGGAAACATCTCTGGCGAAACCCGCACTATTTCGATATCCATTTACGATCGCGTGCAAGCCTGTGATAATCAGAGCGCCGG
>JADFPU010000119.1 GCA_022562175.1 Pseudomonadota bacterium
ATCAATGAGACTATCAAATAAATGGAGGCAGTAAACAGGTCTACGAAAAACGACTACCCAATGATCTGCCTACCATCGTGAACGCGTTGGATCGACTATGGGACTATGGGACTATGGGGTTAGGCTAATCCTACCCCAGTTTAACGGATACTTTTAATAAGAGACAATGTCACTAAAAAAGAGGAGTATCCAGATGATAAGAAAACGCAAGCCCTACAAGCAGTATACAAAAGAATTTAAGTTAGAAGCCGTACGCATGATGGAAGGATCGCACTGCATGTGAAATCGCCATGAAATCAGGCATACGACGTAATCAGTTATACAAATGGAATGAGCAACTAGCAGTCAAAGGAAATAAAGCCTTTTCTGGCCGAGGCCGGCCCAAGCAGAGAGAGTAAAGCGAGGCCAGCCGCATAAAACAAGAGAACAAACGGCTCAAGGAGGAGAACGAAATATTAAAAAAAGCCGCAGTGTTCTTTGCGAAGAGACTCAGTTGAAGTACGCGTTTATCAAGGCGCATCGCAAAGAACACAAAGTTATCCGCCTGTGTGAAGTATTAGCGGTGTCCACAAGCAGCTATTACGCTTGGTTAGATCGTCCGGAGGGTGATCTGGCGCGAGAGAATCGTCGACTCACGGACAAGATTGTGAAGTTCCACCAGACCTGTCGAGAGATATATGGTTCCCCCAGGACACATAAAGACCTGATAGAAGACGGTGAAACCTGCGGTGTGAGCCGAGTGGCAAGGCTCATGAAGGTGCACAATTTCCAGTCGAAGATGGCCAGGAAGTTTGTGATAACGACGAATTCGAAAAACACCCATGCCCCGGCGCCTGATTTGTTAAAACGGCGGTTTTGGGCTGAGCACAGGGATGAGCGTTGGGCGTCGGATACCACGTTTATCGGGACCCGCCAGTGCTGGTTGTATTTGGCCATTGTGCTGGAACTTTATTCGCGGCAAGTAATTGGCTGGTCAATTAGCAAGAAGAATGATAACCAACTGGTGATGGATGCATTGATGATGGCGCTATGGCGCAGAGGTGAGGTCAACGGAGTGATGCTGCACTCTGACCAAGGTAGCACCTATGCACAGGAGACTATCAGCAATTACTCGTTGATAATAAGCTACTCTGCAGTATGAGCCGTAAAGGAGAATGTTTGGATAATGCAGTGGCGGAGAGTTTCTTTAACACATTAAAAACGTAACTAACGGACCATGAAGATTACCGGATAAAAGCTGACGCAAGACAAAGTATCTTCGAGTACATAGAGATTTTTTACAACAGGCAACGGAGGCATTCTTTTTAAAATTATATGACTCCAAAAGAATATGAGGAAAAATATGACTCTAATTTTTAATGTCCGTTTTATTGAGGGAAGCTCAATCTGTCCTGATTAAGGCAAAGGAAGGGTACAGTCTATAGTCTCGTCTTGTGCGGGGTTTTTTTTATTGCTACGGAGCGACCTAATTTAGCCTTTCACACACCTGCCCTAGTTGCGCTTGAATTGGATGAGAATAGAATTATCAATTCAGTGACATACGGTATCGCTAGCGTGTCCTGGGAAGGTTCTTATGCTCTGCCCATCTGGTCTCTGATTTCACCTAACATATGAATGACCTTCGAGAATCCGAATAGTAGAATAATACCGAGTAGACTGATAAAAAAAGCACCTAAAAAGAACGCCTGGTAGATATCACTTTCAATTAAAAAGGTTCCTGCTAAAAACCCTACGGACAAAAAGATAGCTAAGTAACCCAGAATTTGCAGCCTTTTTACAATGCCTGAAATTGAAGATTTCATTACTCCCCCAGAGACAATTGTTTATGTGAGAGTGTGTGACATACAGCAATTCCCCATCACATGCTGCACAAGACCAGAATAACATATGAGAACCTACGACTAGAGGGTTTTATATTTCAATATGGCAAATCTTAGCCAAGGCGAAGATGGGCTTTTTGTTTTTAAAATGATTCATAAGCTGTCATCAGACTTATACATACACTGTACCTCCATAATGAATATTGGCTAATAATGTGTAAAATGTCGAAATTCTTTACACGTAAGATATTTCTCCAGTTATCCGCTAAGTATTTATTATTAAAAGGGTTATTACTGTGAACTCTGTCACATAACCCATTTTGGGTGTCGGAATATTTTACACTTCATATATTCTGGAATTATCTAAATCATTGAAATGTATTTGTTTTTTTACATGGCATCATATATGCACATTCTAAGATCACATTCGTTTCACTAAAAGATGGAGTAGAAAATGAAAGTTCTAATTAATTGGCTGCGAATGGCTTCTTCAGCCACCCTTTTGATGCTACTGACTGTTCAAAGTGCTTGGGCCGGTGCTCCTCCTCCGCCCGGCGGCGGGGATGTTATTACTGTTCCCGAACCAGGCACATTGGGGCTACTGGCTTTGGGTATCGCTGGCATCGCACTAGCACGCCGTAAGAAAAAGTAATATCCACCAGAAATACAGACACCGACACGGCCATAAGTCAGGCGGTCTTGTCGGTGTCTGCGTGCATCGTAAATATACGCAACCATTACTGCATTGCGCAGAATTAGTCATGTTGCACTCATAGGTATCGATTTAGCAGGATGCTAGCGTGATTCAGTGATTCTAGCCGGGCTTGGTGGGCACAACCGCCCGCACAGTCGATCTGGCCACGATCGCAGTAACTGCAAATCACAACTAAAATTGAATCAGATTATTCGCTTTTTCAGTAAATCAGCAATGTGATCGGCCGTGCGTATGGCAAGGGCCTCAATGGTTAGGGATGGAGCCTCTCCACCACCGGAACTGGGGAAGACACTGGCATCGGTTATAAAGAGGTTTTTCCAGCGGTGACTCTGCCCATAGCGATTAACGACGGAGTCTTCGGGGTCATTTCCCATACGACAGGTTCCAAATACATGGGTGGCACTGAAAAAGTCATAACTCCCGTATTCTTCAAATATCTTTTCAGCACCACTGGCATTGATAATTGCCCGACAAGTATTCATCATAAAAGAAAGTCTTTTTAATTCCATCTCTCCCAGATAGCTGTTTATTCTGGCCTTGGGTTGTCCAAACTTATCCTTTTCATTTGCATCAAGATCAATAAAACTCTGTCTGTTTGGCAGACTTTCACCAATCGCACCAATTGTCAGAACCTTGCCAAAGGTATCTCGCATTTTTTGTTTGTGTTCATATCCCCATCCTTCAACAACCCGATTGGCATAGGCAATTGGCCCGATTAGACCCGTTTCAGCCACACTGGAACTGAAACGACAGCCACCGATAACATCTTCTATGGCATCGGGATGATTAAAGTCCCAACAGATGCTGTCAGAAGGTATGCCCCGATGACTGCCTAACGGTTCTGAAAAAATACCACTGCTATTCCGGGACAGGGTTTCCATGAAATTTTGACCAAGCTGCCCCGATTCATTAGCCAATCCCCCATTTGTAGATGGATTTCCGGAATTTAATAACAGACGTGGTGTCTCAACAGCCCCACAGGCGATAATTATAGTTTTGGCCTTCACACGAAATTCATTCCCGGAGGAATCCTGATAGTAAACAGCCGAAACCCTGTCATTTTTATCAGCTTCTATATGCGTGACATTTGCCTCTGTTTTAATCGTGCAGTTAGTCTTCGATTGGACTTTTTTAATATAGGTAACATCGACACTGCCTTTATCGGATCTGGGACAACCCCTGACACAGTTATTACAATGATTGCAGCCAGGACGACCATCGTAGGGTTCAGAAAGAATCGCCAATGAGTTTGCAGTCAGGTTCAAACCCAAACTCTCACAACCAGCCTTTAACCTTTGACTTCCATAGTTAAAATTATGGGCTGGTAATGGATAGGGCTTACTTCGCCAACGGACCGTATCATTATTTAAACCGGCAACGCCTACCAGCGTTTCTGCCTGTTGATAATAGGGTTCCAGTTCTTCGTAAGTTACTGGCCAATCTGCCGCCACAGAAAATCGCGTTTTCATATTCATCGACTGCGGATTCATGCGATGGGCTTCGCCTGCGAAATGCAGGGTTGTTCCACCCAGCCCTAGTACATGGTGATAGGCAAAAGGTCTTCTCCTGGTTCCGGAATTAAAACGACCGAATTGATGGTTCCAGGAGAGTAGTTCAGACCATTTCGGTTCCAACAATTGAAGCTTGGCAAATGTCTGACGATTTTTTGTATCGATTTTTTTCGGAAAGTTTTCTGTTTCCCATTCGGGTAAATGCAATCGATAGTCTTTGCTAAAATCGTAAGCAGGACCGGCCTCGAGTAAACAAACATTCAATCCGTGATTAACCAAAGACCAGAGACAAGCACCTCCACCAGCACCGGAACCAATTACAATTGCATCAAATTCATCCTTATTCATGCATCTAAAACTGGGGCTCGATCATAATCCTCAAATCCCAGTGGTTGAGGTGGAAGATCAATTCCCAGACCCTGCCAACTTCCGGCATCGGAATAATAAAACTGGAATGCATCTGTCCTTATGCGGTCAAAGAAACGTCGTAGATCCGTTCCCGTTTTTTGCTTTGCAAGGAGACTGACTATGCTAATACGCTGTTCTTCACTCAATTGATTAAATGACTGTTGTAGTTCTTTTTGTGAATATTCTTCCAACCAGTTACAACCATGATCTACCAGTTTCTGATAACGCTTATTCTTATTCAATTTCTGTAATAGTTTTTGATCAACCGTAAGATCGGTCGCTGAGGGACTTTCATCTCGTGGGATCAGTGTGTCCAGGAAAGCAGGGAGAGTTTTTTTGGTCGTTTCAGATGGACCTATCCTCCATCCCCAAATCCAATAGACACCGATCATGGCTATACCGGCAGATATCAGTTTAAAAAAGTTTCGTCGTGTCAGTTGCATTGCGAATACAGAGTATGCCCAGTACTTATTTCTCTGTTACATAAAGGGGTAGGAAATTGCTTTCAGCGATTGCCGCCATCAGCGCGTTTAGGACCAATAAAATCCCTTTCATGACCGGTTTAACATAACCTCGATTCTGTGCAATAGCCATCTCTTTTTCCTTTGTGTCCAATACTGGAAGAATTACCAGAGAATGACACCCTCTTCCCCATACATTTTAACAACGGACAGGTCTGATTTGGACTAAATAAAGGAGGTTTTGATATAAGCGCGAATATCTCCTTTGGGTCCATATTGTGTGAAAACTCAGATCCCAAACGAGTCCGCTACATAAACCCTTCAACAAATACTGGCAGGGCCTCTCTAATAAGTTGGCAACAAAGCTTTTTTAATTCCTTTGCAAAGATAAATATTAAAACTGGCTAAAATAGCGGCTCATGTATTCCTGTAAGCCATTTATACAATGAAAAAGCAACCCCTCATGCCCTCATAGCTTCCATGAGAGAAACTGCTCCCATGATCTGCATAACCCGTTTTAAAATATAGGCGAGTACATGCAAACTCATCTCAATGCTGACCCGTTCCAGTGTTCTCATCTGGAAGTGAGTCGCGTCCATCCAGGATTTAATTGTGCCAAAAAAGGATGTTCAACGGTTTCTCTTCGTGCACGCATGCGTTCAGGTTCACGATCTAATCTGGCTTGAACAGTGTCAAACACCTTCTCATGTTCCCAGCGCGACAGAGTGATTATCGCATTTGCGCGGCCTGATCCAGCCGTGATTGGAGCGGGTTGAATGCCTGTGGCGCTGGAGGTCAGTAACCCAGCGACGAATGTGGCCTGCACAGGTGAACGTGACAATGCCATCTCGGCAACTTCATGCGGACGCTCGCGTTGCCCGATGCCTTACAGCAGTGGTCGCTGACGACACTGCGGGAGAAGCTCATCAAGATCGGCGCGAAGATCGTGCGCCACGGACGCTACGTCATCTTCCAGATGGCCGAGGGCGCCATCCCGAAAGACCTGTTCGCCGACATCCTGCGCCGCATCGACCGGCTCAGACCGAATCCGCTCCCAACATGACGATAGGATCGTCTCTCACGCTTGCAGACGACAGGACGATTGTGTCCGCGACCACGGCCCGACCGGAAATATCCGACGCCGTCACCTCCTTTTACCACTCAATTCGGTGGTATCGGTTATACTCCCCGATTTTCACGGGGAGGCCCTATGGGACAGGTACTACACGGCAGCGCCAAGACGAGGCACACAGTCAGAGCGGTAAATCCATCAAGATCAGAAGACACATCAGGTTTTCCGTCGCAAAACAAACATCGAATAGTGATTCAATGAAGAAGCCTGGAAGCCACGTTTCGTCCGAGAAGGCCGGACGAATGCTCAAAGCCGACGCTCCGAACACCCGTGGCTCAGGAAGACGGGGGGGGCGACTCGATTCCGAAGTCGAGCGGTGGTTCGCCACTGCGGGGGCTGCTTTTCCATCGTCGCGGTCATCGATCATCCCGATGCTCCAGGCGGCGCTCGGGTACCTGCCGCGCGATGCGATGCAGGCCATCGCGCGCCACCTCGTCGTGCCCCCGGTCGACTTCCTCGAACAGATCGAGGCGCAAAAGAACTTCAGCCTGACGATGGAAGGGACATGCAATGACATACAAATTGCAATTCAATCTGAATCCGTCGGATATCGACGTCATCGAAACCTGCTTAAGGAAGGAATTGCAGAATGAATTATGAAACCGCGAAGATCCGGCTGACCATCGACGGCCAAAACGTTACTGCCATTAAAGGCCAGACGATATTCGACGCGGCCGCGGCCGCGGATGTCTCCATCCCTAACCTCTGCTCCGATCCGCGCATCAAACCGTCGGGCAGGTGCGAAATGTGCGCCGTCGAGGTCGACGGGAAAGCCGAAACCATCCTGTCATGCAACACGGCTGTCGCCAACGGCATGATCGTCAATACCGAGTCCGAAGCCCTGACCAAGAAAAGGCAGGCCATCCTCGACAATTATCTCTCCGATCACAATGCCTATTGCCTACCGCCATGCCAGTACGATTGCCCGGCCGGCATCGATGTTGCCGGTTACATCGACCTGATCGCCAAGGGCGAAAACGCTGCCGCTACCATGCTGATCAAAGAGCGCCTGCCGCTTCCCGGCGTTCTCGGCAGAGTTTGCCCCGCACCGTGTGAAACGAGGTGCCGCCGCACCCAGATCGACGGCGAGCCGGTGGCCATTTGCTGGCTCAAGCGTTACGCGTCGGACAAGGCCGCCGAGGCCGGCGAGAAGACGCAGCCCGATCCGGCGCCCGACAGCGGCAAATCCGTGGCTGTCGTCGGCGGCGGGCCCGCTGGCCTCTCGGCTTCATATTTTCTGGCCCTCGACGGCCACAAGGTGACGATCTACGAAACCCATGAGCAGGCTGGCGGCATGCTCAGATACGGCATCCCGCCTTACCGGCTGCCCAAGGAGGTTCTCGACCAGGAAATCAACGATATCCTCGGTCTCGGTGTCACGCTCAAGACCAGCGTCTCGCTCGGCGAGGACTTCAGCATTTCCTCGCTTCTGGATGGCGGCGCAGACGCCGTCTTCCTTGGCATCGGCGCCAGTGCCGGCAAGGAGGCCCGGGTCGAAGGCGAGAACTCCGCCGGCGTCACCTCGGCCATAGAATTTCTCGATCAGGTCAACCGAGGCAGGCGGACGAAAATCGGCGACCGCGTCGCGGTCATCGGCGGTGGCTTTACGGCGGCGGACGCGGCAAGGACAGCCCGACGCCTGGGCTCCAGGCAGGTTTCCCTGGTCTATCGCCGGGGTCGCGAGGAGATGCCCGCCAGCCCCCTGGAAATTCACGAATGCGAGGTCGAGGGCGTTGCCCTGGAACTGCTCACGGCTCCGGTCGCCATCAAGCCCACCGGCGACGGATCACTGATCATGACCTGCCGGCGCATGGCGCTCGGTGAGCCCGACGACAGCGGCAGGCGCCGCCCGCTCCCGATCGAAGGCTCGGATTTCGACCTGGAGGTGGACAACATTCTCCTTGCCATCGGCCAGGAGGTGAACATGCCCGGCACCGGGGAGGACATGTCACTGACCGGTTGGGGTTCGATCGAGGTCGATGGCCCGACCATGATGACGAACCTGCCCAAGGTGTTTGCCGCCGGTGACTGCGAGACCGGTGCGGCCACCGTGGTCGAAGCGATCGCCGGCGGACGGCGCGCCGCAAAGGCGATCTCCGCCTTCCTCGAAGGCAAGGGGCAACGCGAAATCGCCGATATCGTGGCGGAGGAAAAACCCACGCTCTTCGACATCGGCGCAATGAGCAAATTCGACGACAAGCGCGCGGAAATGCCGGCTGTCCCAGGCGACGTGCGCAACCGGACCTTTGGCGTCGAAGTGGGTCCGGCGAGCCTTGGCGCCGAAGATGCGACCGGCGCTT
Organism: Pseudomonadota bacterium; assembly: GCA_022562175.1. GTDB lineage: Bacteria > Pseudomonadota > Gammaproteobacteria > Eutrophobiales > Eutrophobiaceae > B75T3L11. The sequence continues at coordinate 8,348 of JADFPU010000119.1, forward strand.
TTCGCGAAGTCGATCAAGGCTTTACCGATGAACAGGCGATCGCCGAGGCCAATCGCTGCCTGCAGTGCATCTGCCAGGCCGCCGGCGCGTGCAAGCTCCAGGAAAACGCGATCCGCTACAATGCGGGAACCAAGGCGTTCAAGGGAACCGGCGACACGCCGCAGCTGGCGTCCTTCCCCTTCTTCGTGTTGGACACGGAGAAGTGCATCAAGTGCCATGACTGCATCAATATCTGCGAAGAGGTGCAGCACAGGAACGTCTATGCCGTCGGCGACGACGAATACCCCGTTCTGGTCAGCGGCACCAATGATTACCGCGATACGGCATGCAACAACTGCGGCCAGTGCCTCTCGGTGTGCCCGACCGGGGCGCTGAAGGATGTGACCGACATCGGCAAGAAGCGAAGCGCGGTCCGCAAAAAGGTATCCACGATTTGCGCCTACTGCGGCGTCGGCTGTGCGCTGAACCTGGAAGTCGAAGACGGCAAGGTGGTTGCCGTTTCGAACTCGTTCGAGTCCGAGGCGAACAATGGAAACCTTTGCGTGAAAGGGCGTTTCGGCTTCGATTTCATCAACCACGCCGACCGGCTGACAACGCCCCTGCTGCGCAAGGGCGGAAAGGGCTCTC
>JADFPU010000120.1 GCA_022562175.1 Pseudomonadota bacterium
CTTGAAAGTGTGCGTTCTATTTTTGCACCATACGGCCCTTTGCCGAGAACGAGCCGCAATAAGTTGTGATGCGTAAGCAAAAGGTTTTCAGAGATGACGGCTTTAACGCCGCCGGTCTGGGACAGATGAAAGAGCAGGGTAATGGTATTGATAAGCAGGAATAGAAGCCATCTCATAGCAATTCATCATAGTGATGGACTTATGGCCGAACAAGACTGATATTTTTAGTGAAATTATGTTGTAAATAGTGATTCGCCATGGACACCCATTCCGGACGTTCGGTATGTTTACGAACTAGGGATTAGAGGTCCGATTCCTATACGGGCCACCAGTATCCCCTCGTATTTCCCTCTTGCTTCGAAAATATCGTCACTGTTCGGCTGCGCGCGCTTGTTCGATGAGCTTGACGTCTTCGACGTTCAGTCGCGTGCCGGTTTCTCCAGAGGTTCCGGGCGGCTTTTCAGCAGTAACGATGATCTCTTCGAGCCGCGAGAGTTGCCTTTGTTTGACTTCCTCGGGGTTTACGGATTCTTGTGCGGATGCCGCAGTTGAAGCGATCAAAAACATACAAATACATAAGTGCTTAATCATCGAAGTTCTCCGAACATTTTGTTTAGTCACTCTTGGCGATCATATTACGGTGCGGTTCCCCCAGGTGATCCCAAACCGCGATTTCATTGATGGAATACAGGAATTTGTAGTTGCCGTGTTTGCGGGGATAGACAATCGTGTTGTCGGTTTCCAACAGCACTACACGACCTTTCAGGTTCACCGCTACAACGGCGTGATATTCATCGACCGTGTAGTCCCAGGCAACGACTACCCGTAGCTCGTCCGGCGCAAAGCCCAGATCGCGCAGCATGAAGTACTTTGCGATTGCGAAGTCCTCGCAGTCGCCGCCTTCCGCAAAGAATTCGTTCAGCGTTTGCCATTCGTCACCGATTCGTTCGGCATGTATTTCGCGTTCCGTCACCCAGTGGCGCTTGTTGATATAGTGGTTGACGAGATCGAGCTTCCGCCGCGGGCTGTATTGCCTGATCCGTTGAATGAGGTAATGATAACCTCGAAGATGTTTCGGACAAGCATCGCGGTCGGCGAGGCACGCCGTGAGAAGGGCGCGCTCACGCGTATGCCGGGCCATGAGTCTCGCCCATGGCGGATACTCGTTCGCTGCAGCGATCCGTTCCTCGTCGTTATCGAAGGTATAAGCTTGATACTCCCCGCCGCCGGCGAGTGCAGGGATCAGTGCAAGTTGCAACGCTACGGATACGAGGAGTGCCTTTTTCATGGGTGGGTGGAATAGTTTCAAATCATCAAGAACTCTTGGCAATTATTTTCCGCGTTTCACATCCACCGTTTGCAGTTTGTTTGTCTGATAAGTCAGATATTCGTAGTGGCCTGTGGTGTTGATGATCATGCGCGTGTGTTTACCCCAGGGGAGTGTCTCGATGGTGCGGATCGGGGTGGCAAAATCCGTGACATCCAGGATGCGATCCAGTCGCGCAGGAAGAGCGGTATTGTGAAATTCAATCATGATACGGTTATTTTCACTCCGGGCATCAATGTAGGACGGCGGATCGGAGAACACCACGTGCACGCGGGCTTCACCTTCCGCACCCGGCTCAAAGACGACATCCTCGATCCGGCTTCGGTCCGCCTGCTCGGGAAGATAGATGCGGCCGGTACTTCCCGATTCGCCGATCGTGATGTAGAGCGATTGGCCGCTCGTATCGATTTTGTAGGGAACGAGTCGGACGAGCTTTATGACGACGCGCGTCCGATCCGCGCTTTCGACCGCCGTTACGCTGCGCGTCAAACCGATATTAATCGGGTGGGTCTTCTTTACAAGGTTGAGCCGCACCCCCGGGAAGTCGAGCGCGATCCGGGCAGGGTTGTGCATCGAAAAACTCACCGGTTCCGTGACCGGATCGGAGAGTTTGAGTTCGATGCGTACACGGTTTCCAGATAGCGTGGAAAAGTTTATGGCGTCGAGCGTAGTCGCAATCTGGGCGGCGACTGCCAGCGGACAGTTCAGCAACAGAAACGCGACCAACAGTAATCGGTTTATGTCAATGAAATCATAAGTTTGTCTCTTACGGATCAACATGGCATTAGCACAACTATGGTCGCTGAGCCAAGACCCGCACACCACCTTCGGCTGTATCTTTCTTTCCATAAATTAAAGTATAGAATACAAAAAACCCTGCTATTGGCAGATACTGTTGAAAAACTCCGAATCTTGAGAGGATGAAAAAGTAATAGCCGTATAAGCGATTTAAATTCCATTAGATATGAGGGGGGCACGAAAAATGCTTGAAAACTCGACCTGGATCCACTGGTGCGACTACGTATGGTTAAGAGTTGTCATTCCAGTGATATTTCGTCCGCAATTTCTATGTGTAAATCAAGTTCGCGTATTTCTAGAATGACGCTTGCCTGCAGAGATTCATTACCTTGTATTTTTCCTGAGTCTATCGCTAAGTTTACTGCTTTTTCAATTTCACGCTGAGAAGTAATACCGACTTTTTTTAGGAATTTTCGCATCTCCATATTAAATTTTTCTTCATTCATGAACCTGACTCCTTATAATATTCATAATTAAATATAGGCCAATTAACGTCTTTTTCCGACCCATATAGGAAATAACTCCCGATTATTTGTGCTATAGCCATGAAGATCTCCAAGGCTACTATTGTAGTTCTTATTGATCGTCACCCAGTTGCCAGGCTTGCAACCCTGGATGCAGACCTAAATATTCATCAGGTCCCGATATGGCGGACCCGGTTGGGTGCGATCTAACGCCTGGATTGATGTCTTTTCATCAATGCAAAAGACCACAGCGTTTTCAGGTGGGTTTAAATATAAACCCACGACGTCACACAACTTCTCTTCAAAATGTGAATCATTGCTGACTTTAAACGTCTTTTCCAACTGTGGTTCATAATTCGATACAAACCATGGGTTAAATTTGAATGCAAATCTACACACACATTATATATTGGATGGGGAAGTGGGAATATTGAGAGGGTGTATACGGGAGCGATCTATCTTTCCGCCACTCAGTAAAAAAGCGGACATGGAATACGCTTTTTTTAATGTTAGTAGCGGTTGAGAAACAAATTCTATTAACCCGGGTTGACTTCCCCACCATAGTTGATGAATAGTGTCTTCCAGGTTACCTGTGGGGAGCAAAGTTAAGAACAATCAGCACACTGCTGGCGGAGAGGTTTCGATACTGGTTACCGGATCCATTCGTATTCGCAATATTACTTACCATCCTAGTAGCCATACTCGCTCTGACACTGACGCCGTTCACATCACTCTATACACTGCAGGCCTGGTACAAGGGTTTGTGGAACCTGCTGGAGTTCGGCATGCAAATGGTGCTTATCTTGGTTACCGGATTTGCCATTGCCCTGTCGCCGCCGGCCACGCGTCTGATAGACATAATCGCGTAGCGGATTAACACACCTGCACGTGTATATTTTTCCGTGGTGGCCATCGGCAGCCTGTTTGCCTTGGTTAGCTGGGGCTGGTTAGTGTTGATGGGCCGTATTTGGCCGGGAGCTGGCGCAGCGTGTGCGCGGTCTTACTTACAGCCTGTGTTTATTTTTCCAGTCAGCCGTGGGTGGGTGGCCTGTCCAGTACCATTCCACTGGTACTGAATACGCCGAGCAATTTTCTGATTGAAGAGGGGGGTCATGGATGCCACCTTGCCGACATCACTTACCCTGGTCAGTACACTCAATATTGCGTATGTCATCATGTTCCTACTGGTGTTTCCGGCACTGATGGTTTTCTTAAGTCCGCGCGCACACGAATCAAGCGGCATTGAAGAATTTGCAGCGGGAGAAACTGCGGCAACCATTTTGTCGGTCGAAGAAAAATCGGAACAAACCAAGCTTGCTGGCAGTTCCCTTACGATCGCCTGAATCATAGCATACTGTTGTCACTTGCCATTGCCATTCTCGGTTTCTGTTATCTCGGCTGGTACTTTTTGACGCGGGGCTTTGATCTGAATCTGAACATCATGATATTTACCTTCCTGATGTTCGCCCTGCTCACACACACTGCACACCCATGCGTTACGTTATAGCCATGAAACGTGCCTGTGCCAATGTCTCCGGTATTGTTTTTCAATATCCGTTTTACGCCGGTATCATGGGTATTATGCTGTATACCGGTTTGGGTGAATTGATCTCGGACTGGATGGCCAGTAGCGCAACGCTGACAACCCTGCCGCTGATCGCACAGGTCAGTGGCGCTGTTGTCAACATGGCCATTCCCTCGGCGGGCGGAGAGTGGGCCGTGATCGGTTCAACCTTTATAGAAGCGGCCAAAAATCTGGGTACCGAGTTACCGCCGGATCAAGTACGCGAGTTTATCGCCCGCGTATCGCTGGCAGTGGCCTACGGCGAATCGTCAACCAACGCCTTACAACCGTTTTTCCTGCTGGTGGTACTGCCAATTATGGGACTAGGTGTAAAAATACAGGCGCGGGATGTGATGGGCTATCTTGTTATACCGTTCCTGATTCTGTATATACTCACTGCCGTCCTCATTACTATTATGCCGACGTAAACAATTAAATGTATCCCGTCAAAAGACATAGCACCAAACCTGCCTAAATCTTAAGAGAGACTTCCGGGAAGTTAACCATAACCAACAGCCGCCCGATTCCGGGAAAATTAGAAATTCCTTGTCAATCCACTATAAGGTAGAGGATTGGGTTACCACTGATTTCTCAATTCTAGAAGTTTAAGAAATACTGTTTTTGGATCTGGGTTGTCGGGTAAATCTGGGAATTCCTCGCGTAGTCCAGCGATCACTGATGTACTGAACTTACTCTTAAAACTCGCAATTCAACTCCTGACTCTTAACCTGTAATCGCTTTGCTCATCCACCCGATACCAGTAACAGCACAATACTTGAATGAGCGAAGATAGGGCTGATGGTGAAATACCGGAAACATTGCTGAAGCCTGTCTTTCAGTTGAAGATGTTCAAACTAGGCTTGAAACACCACCAGTCCGGGAAAGGAAGTGATCTGTTGTTCTTCAAATCGCAGGCTGGGCAGTGCATGGGTTTGCGATGTATCGTCGTTCTGCTAAACTTCATAGCAAAGCGATCTCCTGGTTGTGAGTCAGATCTTTAGTTTTGCAAGAACAGATTTTAACTTAACCAGTGACCGCTTTGTTTGTTATGAAAGAAATTTATCTCAAATTATCTATATGTCTGAACTTCACCAGCGGTGCAATCCAAACACATTTATAATTTCTGTTTATACCCTATATTTAGGCTGTGATATGACACCTTTCCCCGGATTTTATGCAACAGTAAGGTTGACAGTATCCATCATGGGAGTGCTGCTGGGTTCATCCGCGAAATGTTTTCATAGATGCGCACTTCAATATCAGATCCGGGAAGGCGAACGGTAGCTAATGAGCCACGAATTGCTCCATTTGACGGCTCTCACTGCGAAGGAGCTTCGAGCTGCGACATCGATCACGCTGGCTCACTACGACCAGGACGCTAACTCATATTGGCAAGGCACGCGCGATCACGATGTAAGCCAAAACGTTGAGGCTTTGCTTCGCCATCTCCGTGGGAAAAGACCCTTTACCATCCTCGATTTCGGGTGTGGTCCAGGCCGCGACTTAGTCAGATTCCGGGAACTTGGTCATGAAGCAGTTGGGTTAGACGGCGCGGAACAATTCGTGCAAATGGCCCGTGATCACTCCGGGTGCGAGATTTTACACCAGGATTTCCTGGCGTTGGATCTTTCGAGTCAGCAGTTCGACGGGGTCTTCGCTAACGCTTCACTTTTCCATGTTCCAACCCAGGAGCTTGCACGAGTGCTCAAGGATCTTTCGAATTGCCTCAAGACGAGTGGGGTACTCTTCAGTTCGAATCCACATGGCTCCAACTGGGAGGGATGGTCAGACAATCGGTACTGTTGTTTTTTGCAACACGCCGAATGGCGAAGGTTTATGGTCGCGGCTGGCTTCATTGAGTTGGAGCATTATTACCGCCCCACTGGAAGGCCCCGGCAACTACAGCCTTGGCTTGCTTCGATTTGGCGCAAGCTACAGGCTTGATCGGACAGCCTGGCATTCACGATTTTCGACAATCGCGATGCCGCGGCACCCCTGAGGATCAGGTTGACTACGCTGCATCCAAGGCAGTGCTGGAGGTCAGGACTATCGGGTTCGCTCTAGAAGTGGAGGAGAAGGGGATTCGTATTAATGGAGTTCGACCGAGCCAACAAATAACCCAGCTGCAGGGCGCGAAACCTTATCATTGCCACTGTTTTTTCTACAGTCCCATAAAACTCTACTTTGGAGCCAGACGCAGAGCACCGTCCAGACGTATGGTCTCACCATTTAACATGGCGTTTGTACAAATGTGTTGGACCATAGCCGCATATTCTTCGGGTTTACCAAGACGTTGCGGGAACGGCACAGTGGCCGCGAGAGAATCCTGTATATCCTGTGGTAAGCCAGCCATCATGGGTGTCATAAAAATACCGGGTGCTATCGTTACAACGCGTATACCATTGCGTGACAGATCGCGGGCAATCGGTAAGGTCATTCCGACAATACCACCTTTTGATGCTGAATAGGCAGCCTGACCGATTTGTCCTTCAAAAGCAGCTACAGAAGCGGTATTAATGATCACACCGCGTTCTTCTTCATTGACCAGATCAAGCTCCACCATGCGCGTTACGGCTAGACGGATGCAATTGAACGTTCCAATAAGATTAATTTGAATAACACGTTCAAAGTCAGCAAGTGAATGCGGTTCACCTCTGCTTGTTGTCTTCTGACCGATGCTGATCCCGGCACAGTTAACTAAAATTCGTGCTTCACCATGTGCTTCAGCTGCTGTATCCAAACCCTTTGTAATGCTCTCTTCGGTAGTAACATCAACCTCGACAAAGATGCCATTTATTTCCTTGGCCACCTGTTCACCCCTCTCAATATTGAGATCGAACAAAGCAATCTTTGCACCAGCGTCAGCTAAATTCCTCGCAGTCGCCTCACCCAAACCAGAAGCACCACCGGTCACAATAGCTGCACAATCTGATATTTTCATTTACTGGCTTCTCCTATAGATTTATTTGATTTATTTATTACTAGAGTTTACCAGCATCCCTTAGCGTGGGCGAGTGTAATACAAAATTATGCGGCGCCATAAATTTAGTTGGCATATCTACATACAGGAATTCAACTGTTTGGTATTGGATAATTTTATTGTTGAAAATTATTTTTTTTTGCAAATGCAGTGACTACTTCTAAACTTTGTACCGTACAGGTGAGAGTGCCCTGCGCTACTCGACAGATCCAATCCGGACATTCGCATTAATAACTAATCTCCCCTGGAGTTTGGGTAAAGAAGCCTTGTCCATTGTTAAAATGGATGAGGAATAAGGTATCATTGCCCTGGCAATTCATCCATTATTGGCGGGGGTAAAGGAGGGAAGAGAAGGGGTTATGTACACGACTATATGGATATGAATAAAAATGTATTGTCGCAAACATGCAGGACAATAAGCAGCAACTGTTTTACTCAAACAACTGGTACACAAGTGGGATTTACTCTATGCCGATAAATGATTTTCGCCGTAACACGTTGAACAAAACCTGGGATTATATTATCGTCGGCGCCGGAACAGCCGGTTGCGTACTGGCTAACACTTTATCGGAAAACCCCGCCGTTTCGGTGCTCCTCATTGAGGCCGGTGGGCCTGATACCAACCCCTGGATCCGTATTCCGATCGGCTACTTTAAAACCGTCGGCAACCCAGCCACCGACTGGTGCTTTCAAACCGAACCGGAAAAAGGTCTCGCAAACCGCTCCATCTTCTGGCCCCGAGGAAAAGTTATCGGCGGCTCCGGTGCGATCAACGGTCTGATCTACGTACGGGGACAGTCCGAAAATTACGATCGCTGGCGGCAACTGGGTTGCGAAGGCTGGGGATGGAATGATGTGCTGCCCTACTTTATCCGTTCAGAACGGCAGCAGCGCGGTCCTGGCGAGTTTCACGGTAATACAGGCCCACTGGGGGTTTCCGACAACCGCGCGGATTTTGAAATCTGCGATCGCTTTGTGGAGGCAGCGGTCGCCAGCGGGGTGCCGAGAAATGATGACTGCAATGATGGTAATACTGAAGGGGTCGGTTACTACCAAACCACTACCTGGAATGGCTTCAGGAGCAGTACCGCCAGCGGCTACCTGAAACCAGCTAAAAAACGTCGCAACCTGAATATTGTCACCGGCGCCCTTTGCGAGCGCATCCTGATTGAGCAGGGTCGTGCTGCCGGTATCGCCTTCCGTGGCAAGGACGGCACTTCGGTGGAGGTCAACTGCCAGCGCGAAGTGCTGCTCTGCGCTGGCACAATCGGTTCCCCGCAGCTATTGATGCTATCGGGGATCGGCGATGCTGACCATCTCCGCGCCCACGGTATAACACTGGTTCTCGATAAGCCGGAGGTAGGTCGAAATCTGCAGGATCATCTGAAAATCCATAATTCCTACAAGACCCGTATCAAGACCCTCAACGACCGGTTGAACAGCATTTTCGGTAAACTGGGAATCGGGCTGCAGTATATGTTGACCCGCCGCGGTCCTCTGGCTATGGGTGCCGCACCGGTTTTCTGCTTCGCCCGCACCGATCAGAGCCTGGTATCACCGGACATTCAGTTTCATGTTTTGCCCTGGAGTTCGGACAATCCCAGCACCGGTGTTATGCACCCCTTCTCCGGGTTTACCGCTTCACTGTGCCCCCTAAGGCCGGAGAGCCGGGGGGAAATCCGGCTGAAATCCGCGGATCCCGCCGCTGCCCCGCTGATCCGGGCCAATTACCTGGATACTGAAAACGACCGGCGTAGCGCCATCGAGGCCCTGAAATTATCCCGTGAAATTTGCAGTCACAGCCCCTTGAATGAAGTCATAATTGAGGAACACGCCC
>JADFPU010000121.1 GCA_022562175.1 Pseudomonadota bacterium
ATCGACTGGTGTGTCCCTAACGGCAAAATTTCCTGGTCCCCACCCTACAACACCCGCCAATTCAGAATCGTTCCAGAAATATCGAAACCCGCCGGAAACGCTGAATGCATCAGTCAGATCATAAGTCAAATCGCCAAATACGGCGGTTTCCTGATTGGTACGCTCCTGATCGGTCCTGAAATAAATGCCATCTTCCCCACCCACCTCGAGGGCATCGGACATGCCAGGCTGGTGCCATTGCTGTAAGTACTTATGGGTGACCTCAGTAAAGTATCCGCCCAATGTATAGTGCAGGCGGCCTTCAGCCAATGATGACAGACGCACTTCGTGGGTTTGACGTTGGTAATTATCATCTCTTGTTTGAATCTCGTTGAGAGTGGTGCAATCATAGCTATAGTCACAGGCATAGTAGGGTACGAAGTACTGGTATACACCATAGGCGCTGTAATCCGACTGGTATTGCACATCGCGGTCGTAATATGCGCCCGCATAAATCAAGTTGTGATTGGCAACTTCACCTTCAAGCGTCCAAGAGCCCATGAAAAAGTCTTCATCACTAAAATCCCGGTTAAAGCGTTGGATTTTACGCTCACCTGCTGGTGTATGCAGACCAATGTTTCGCGTGCCACCTGGGTCAAACCTGGCGTAGATGGTATCAGACCGGGGATTTGCCGGGCCCGGATCGTGAAAAAAGGTACCTTCTGTTTTCTGTTTCTGGTAAAGAAGTCCTACGTTAGCTACCCAGCTTTCGCTGAGCTCTACCTTCAGTGCAGCACGCAAGCCGCGTCTAGTGATATCGTTAAAATCATCCTCAACCAAACTGGCATTATCTAATGTAGCCGTAGTAACAAGATCTTTCAAAAGATACGTTCGCTCGCCCGCTACATTATCGATCCAACCGCCCTCTTCTATGTTCCAGGCAACCAGTCGAATGGCTGCCTTGTCATTCAAGGGGATATTGGCAAAACCTTCGATTGAATAACTGCCTTCGCCGTCCTTAGTGCCAAAACCACCGACATCGAAACCGGCGGAAAACTTCTCCGTATCGGGTTTATTGGTAATGATGCGCAGGGTGCCGGACTGATTACTGCCGCCATATAAGGTGCCCTGCGGGCCGGCCAGGGCCTCTATCCGTTCAATATCATAGATGTGAATATCGATATTCGCTGATATCGCTGTTACCGGCGCCTCATCGAGATACAAGCCGACACTGGGCTGTGACCCGGATGCATTACCATCACCACCATCAGAGGCCCCGCGCATGTAGATGGTTGCAAGACCCGGCCCAAATTCTTTAAACGAGACGCTTGGCATCATCGCTATATACTCATGAAAGTCACTGATGCCCAATTGTTCGAGTTTGGTGGCACTTAACGCCGTTACACTAATGGGGACATCCTGCAAGTTTTCCGTGCGCTTTTGCGCGGTGACGATTATTTCCTCTAATACATTTTGCGCTGAAGCTGTTAGAGGCATGGCCAGAGAACCGCTTAGCAAGGCGGCTGCCAGGATCTGGCTTGGTCTTGAATGTATATGAGACTTTATCGCATAGGCTATAGGATTTAAACGCACCTGTGTCCTGGCGACTTCTTGATCGACTGTCTTAATCATGGTTCCCCCCCGATTGTGTTTATTAACGCACTAAATGCGTAATATTCATACTCTACAGCCTACTGTTGAATGTTTACTTTAAAAACTCAACTACTCGGAGGCAAATGCTTATTTCTCTCCCTGAGTTGAGTTTTCTTCATCTAATTATAGCAAAAACCTTTACAACCACAGCGCTCACTTTAGTATGCATTCATTGTCCTATTCTTATCTAATAATCTTAAATATATTCAATTAGTTAAATAATGTTTGTTAGCATTAACGTCAAAGCCGTAATCGGATCGCTCGATGCATAAGAGAAAGTGACTTGATAAGATATTGGGGATGAACAGAATTAACCACCATAAATGACAGCAGATACTTGAGCCGGTATTACAGCAAACTTCAGCGTTTAAAAATGAAGCGCCTTGACCAAACACTTGTGAACTGCTTCCGGATCTTCCGATAACATCATATGTCCACAGCCGGAAAGTATGACAACTTCCGGTTCTGTGAGCGAATTAATTAAGTCCTTTGCAGTTCCTGTTGGCGTCATTTGATCTTCTTTACCGAGTATTAATGTTACCGGCTTATTAATTTTCCCGGCAGCCTTCAGGCCATTGCTGTACTCGTTACAGGCGTTTAAGTCGTTATACAGCACGCCATTTAATGATCGTTCCAGGAGTCTCATATTGGCATTGACAACATTTATCCCGGCAACGCGATTACCACCCAATTGGGAACTATATGCGTGACCAAATAACATAATCATATCGATAGCCGCATGGTCATTATTCCTGGCGGCATCTAATAACTCTTCACCGACAACCATTGGCACACCCGTCCCGAGTAAGACAACAGCGTCGAATCGATGCGGGGACAGCGACGCAGTTTCCAGAGCGACCAGTGAGCCCATGCTGTGACCAACAATGGCAGTAGTGGTAATATTTGCAGCATCCAGGAAACGGACAACCCAGCTTGCCATTTCTTCTATGCTTGCCAAGGCTGATCCTTCTGATTTTCCATGGCCGGGAAGATCGAAGGCAATGGAGTTAAAACCGTTGCGTGCAAAGAATCGATTAAATAATACCCAGGTAGTATGATCCAGGCCCGCACCATGGATGAACACAATATTGGGTTTATCCGGGTTAAAAGCTTCTCTTCCGGTGGTGACATAAACCTGATTGTTATCTAATGTAATATTCATCAGTCAGACCTTATTTTTGTGATCGATATAAAGCACGGTTCAAGTCTTCAATCAAATCATTTGAATCTTCGATGCCGATTGAAAGCCGAACAAGACCTTCCGAGATACGCGCGGCTTTTAATGCCTCGGCATCCATGCGGCTATGGGTTGTGCTTGCCGGATGAATGACAAGAGATTTCGCATCACCGATATTGGCCAGATGTGAAAACAGGCGTAATGACTCGATGAATTTTCGACCTGCTTCGCGGCCGCCTTTCAGTTCAAAACTGAATACCGCACCACAACCTTTTGGCAAGATTCGTTTTGCCAGCTCATGATCCGGATGGTCTGCTAATTCCGGATAGGTGACATACTCGACAGCTTCATTAGCGGATAAATACTCAACAATGATCCTGGTATTTGAGATGTGGCGGTCCATACGCACCGGCAGGGTTTCGATACCCTGTAATATATAAAATGCATTAGTCGGGCTCATGGCAGCGCCGAAATCTCGTAATCCTTCACGACGGGAGCGGACAATATAAGCGGTAGGCCCGAAATCTTCGCTGTAGTCTAAATTACTATCACCCTCATAAGGCATTGTTAACGTCGGAAATTTTCCAGATGCTTCCCAGTCAAATCGACCGGAATCAACCAACACTCCCCCAATAGCTATACCATGACCTCCCATAAATTTTGTCAGCGAATGCACCACAATATCGGCCCCCAAATCAAACGGGCGCATCAAGTAAGGTGTCGTCATGGTAGCGTCAAGCATCAGTGGTAGAGCGTGTTCGTGTGCAATTTCCGCGACCTTGGAGACATCAAGGATTTCGCAGCGTGGGTTGCCGATAGTTTCGGCAAATATAAGTCTGGTCTCAGGTCTAATCGCTTCTCGAAATTCATCAGGTTTGGTTGGATCAACGAAAGTCGTCTCGATCCCGAATCGAGGTAAAGTATAGGCAAACAGGTTATGCGTGCCTCCATAGAGCGCACGGGATGAAACAATATGACTACCTTGTCCCATCAATGCAGTAAGCCCGAGATGGATTGCAGCCATCCCGCTAGCGGTTGCAATTGCCCCAACACCACCTTCCAACGCTGCGACACGTTCCTCAAGAACAGCGACAGTAGGATTGGAAATTCTGGAATATACATAGCCTGCTCGACCGAGATTAAACATGGATGCTCCATGACTGATTTCTTCAAACACAAATGATGTGGTTTGATAGATCGGGGTAGCACGGGCGCCCGTTGCAGGATCGGGTTTCTGTCCACCGTGCAGACTCAATGTATCAAATCCGATATATTTCTGTGCAGACATTGCGATCTCCTTACCCGGTAGATGGATATCTTAACTATAGTGAATTATTGCTTTCCCCCGCAGAGTACTAAGGAAAAACAACAAAGTAAAAGGCGGTAGAGAGTATCTCTGAGGTATGACGTAGAATAAAGAGAAAATCATAGTCATTATTTAAAAAAGTCACTGCTAACAGTGATTTGTGAACTTTAAAACAAAACCAACTAAACTCATTATCTGGATACAGTCTATTATTATATAAGCACAAAACAACACGTTTGAAATATGGGGACATAAGAATGGCAGAGAAAGAAGCAAAACATGTATTGATAGTGGGTGGAGGCACGGCAGGGATAACAGTCGCATCAAGTCTGGTCAGACGATCTGATCAATCAGATATTGCAATCACTATCATTGAACCTTCCGATAAACACTATTATCAACCGGCATTTACACTGGTGGGTGCGGGGGCCTGTACGCTTGATAAGATTTGTCGTAATGAACAGGGGTTAATCCCTGCCGGCGTTGAATGGATAAAGGAACGAGTAGACAGCTTCGATCCGGAAAATAATAAGGTCAATCTGGAATCAGGCAGTAGTATGCAATATGACTATCTGGTTGTTTGCCCTGGCCTGGAACTCAATTGGGAAAAAATACCAGGTGCAAAAGAAGCACTGGGGAAGAACGGTGTTTGCAGTAATTATTCTCCAGACTATGCAGACTATACCTGGAGTTGTCTGCAGAATCTTGGGTCCGGGTCAAAGGCCCTGTTTACCCAGGCGCCACTGCCGTTTAAATGTCCTGGTGCGCCGCAAAAAATAGCCTATCTTGCTGCCGATCATTTGAAGAAAAAAGGAATTCTGGATAAGTGCGAGTTAAGTTTCCTCACACACGGTCCGGCAATGTTTGCTGTACCGCTTTTTGCAAAAGAACTGGATAAGGTCGCTGCGCGTTATGGAATTAATGTTTATTTCCAGCATAACCTGATAGCAGTCGATGGAGAAAATAAAAAGGCCACTTTTGAAGTAGTTGGCGGGGACAAGCAAGGAGAGAAGATCAGCATGGAGTTCGATATGCTGCATATGACGCCACCGCAGTCGCCACCGGCCGCAGTAAAGGCCAGTCCACTTGCCAATGAGGCTGGTTATATCGATGTCAATCAAAATACCATGCAGCATACAAAACATTCCAATGTGTTCGGATTAGGTGATGCCGGATCAACGCCGAACTCAAAAACTGCAGCGGCGGTACGTAAACAAGCCCCAATCGTTGTAAAGAACCTGCTTGTATTGATTAATGGAGGTTCGCTTGATGAAGGTTATGACGGCTATGCCTCTTGCCCGCTAACTACAGCTTACGGCAAGGTAATAATGGCGGAATTTATTTATGGAGGAAAAGTCACTCCGACATTCCCGCTCGATCCAAGGAAAGAAAGATTGAGTTACTGGTGGATTAAGACAACAGGCTTGCCGATTATGTACTGGCACTACATGTTAAAGGGACACGAATGGTTCTTTAAGCACAACACGGATTACGTAGAACCAACTTCCTGAATACTCAGTGCTTGCATTTAATCGTTCTTGATATTACCGACTGGCGCTGCAAATGCATCGGCGATAATTTCGTCAATGTTATCACCTGTCAAGGAGTTAAGAAAGCTGACAAGATCATTGCTCTGCTGCTCGGTTAAATTGAGAGGTTTGATTAATGGATCCAGCAGTTCATTATCAAACCCCCCTTGATTATAAAATCGTATAACATCCTGCAGGCTGGATATCGAACCATCGTGCATGTAGGGCGCTGTCAAGGCTACATTGCGTAGTGTCGGAGTCTTGTATTTCCAGCGATCGACTGGTTTTCCGGTAATCTCATACTGACCCAAATCATTAAGTATTGGCTCTGCAGCATCAGCTAAAACTTTTCCGTCTATAGTCAGGTATTGTCCAGGTGCAACCAGGATTTTTCTTTTTAACAAACCCTTTTTCATAGAGTGGTTATATCCGATTCCGGTATTGTGTAATTGGTTGTCAGCAAATAAAGCAAACTTATTACCAATCTTATGGCAGGCAATACAGTTACCCTTGACAGTGAAAACTTTAAATCCTCTTTTGGCAGATGCGGATAATGCTGATTTGTCTTTATTAAAATACCACTGGTCAAACAGGCTGTTTGCGGATACCAGCACGCGTTGATAGCTGGCAATCGCCTTGCCGATTGTATCCATAGAAGGTGGTTTGCCATCGAATGCCTGTTTAAACTTTTCTATATAGTCAGGTAAAGATTGTAATTTTTCGATAACAAAACCAATTGATGGATTGCCCATTTCATTTTTAGCTAGTAGTGGGCCCCAGATTTGCTGTTCCAGCGTCGTTTCCCGTGCGTCATGAAAATAACGCTCCTGATAACCTACATTATACAGTGTTGGTGAATTTCGGCGTACGCTTCTTCCCTCAATGCCAACTGCTGTTGCCATTTCATTACTTGTGAATCCTTGTTCCGGTATGTGACACATTGCACAAGAAAGGGTGTTGTTGTGAGACAAACGTCGATCAAAAAATAATTGCCGACCCAGCTCAATTTTCCTTAATGTGACAGGATTATCAGCAGGCGGATCGATAGCCGGCAAACCTGATGGAGGTCTATGAAGATAGCGCTTTAAATTTGCAGGCTTACCAATTCTATTTTCCAGGCTTAATGCGCGGGTCCTATAGGTTTCATTTTCGTAGCCGTCTTTATTGTCTCCAGCCCCATGTAATGACGGTTTACTTACAAGTACACTTGGAGTTTTTCCAGGACTTTTAGTGGATTCATCTTCACGTATAAGAGTGCGAACATCATTAACTAATATATCAGTGTGCAAAAAAGCGGTGCTATATATATTCCTGATTCGTTTTTCCCGGTCAATCAGGAACACCCTCAGTATATGAGATATAGTCCCGATTTCTTCACCATCTCCATTTAACTCTCGCTGCACCGATTGGTTATAGGTGTCCAGTATCGGGACGAGTTCTTTATCACCGGTGCTGGTCAGGAAATGCCATTCAAATCCTGACTTGATAAAACTACTGGCATAATCCCGCATAACCTGTGGAGTATCCTGTTTTGGATCAAAGCTCAGACTAATAATCCTGAGCTGATTATTAAGTTCATCATCATTGAGTACTCTTTCCTGTACTCTGCTCATTACATAAGTAGCAAGAGGGCATCCATTAACATCATTGCAGCTACTGTATATAAAACTCAATAAAGTTATTTTATCGCCGACTAAATCATGTAAGCGTAAAGCCTCGCCATTGCTTCCCAGCACATTACCATCACCTGCTTTACCCAATGGCGGTAGTTCATAGGTTCCGGCTTGAGGGGCTGAAAAACCAAGTTCTGAGTAGCCCGGTGCTGGAATGACATCCGTTTTATTTGCATGGTTTTTGTGTATATCGGAACTGGCAGAAGAAAATGCCGGAGACAATAAAAGACCAAGGCCGATGATGAATCCTGTCACCGGCCTTACTTTATTGATTATCGGAAAGTTATTCTTAGTCTTGTTTTTGAATGTTGTAAATCTTCTCATTAACTTTAGCCAATTTTGTTTGCTCATTTACAGGACGGTTTTTGGCGTAAAGTGAATAAGCACCAAATCGCATTTGATGCGGTGAACCCAGCTTTTCTTTGAGAAAATCGATACTGAATTGATGCGTAAGTTTATTGCCATCCCAGGTGTATGCCTTGAAATATTGAAGATCTACTCCTTCTGGTGCTTCAACCTTGTCCCAATTGTCCAAAAGTGATGAAGTAAAATAAATGCGTTTACCATCCCAACTTTGGGAGATCATATTGACTTGGGCGCCGATATTTTCATGGTAGATCTGTTTCGGGTTGAATGGGTCAGAAATGTCAAAGACTCTGGCCATGCCATCATTCCATGTATCCACCCATAACAGGGAATCATCGGCTGCGATAGAAATATCAACGGGAAGCGGCATCTTGCTGGCATCACCGATATCTGCAACTTCTTTTGCCTGCCATTCACCCTGCTCATCTTCATAGATTAACCAAATCTTTGAAGTCAGGGCGGTGGTGGTAAAACAATAATTATTGAAAGGACCCCAGGCACATCGGATCTCCAGCGGCGCCCCCGGTACGTCCAGAATTTTCTTTGCTTTACGGGTATGCAGGTCCCAGATGACAACAGTATTTCCAAAACGTTTCATCGCTTCAGCATCGGCCAACACCTTGCCAAGATTCATCATGTAATTATTCCAGCCGGTAAATGATGAAGTGACCATAACGTTACGTCTGGGTAGCGCCCGCAGATCATAGCCATAACCATCCGCGAAGTTCCCTGATTTTACCGCACCACCAAGTTTCTGATCAGTAGGCATCCAGTGTGTGGTGATATATTCACCGGAATTTGTGTATTCAACCATGCCTGTTCGACCACCATGGTCCTTGTCATTTGACAAGCCAGTGATCATCATGCGACCGGGCAGGGCATAGGTCGTGTGGGGGCCGACCACCCCACCGCTGGTGGCGACAAAATCCGTAATCGTCTTGTGCAGTCGCGGTTTGGCCGGATCAGTATGTATGTCGAAGATAAAGATCTTGCTGGTATCAAGTCCGCCTGCCCAGAGGTAGCGCCGGTCGTCGGTGAGACCCGAGTGGTGCGCTTCATTCCGGCCGCCGACCGAAAGACTGTGCACGATATTGCTGTAATCTTTGGATGTCGGATTAACATCTATGGTTACCAGCTTGTCCTGTTCATCTCCCAACCCTTCCTTTCCAAGTGTCCAAACGTAGACAAAATCTTCCTGTCCGACAATCTTGGCCATGTAGGGCGACATACAGGTCTCGTCAGCAAATATCATATTG
>JADFPU010000122.1 GCA_022562175.1 Pseudomonadota bacterium
TTTCTTCTTTAAAACAGGCCGGCGTACGTGGGGTGGGTATCAGTGTGGACTCGTTGGATCCTGCTTATCATGACAACGTCCGTGGTAGGGCCGGCGCCTGGTCCAGCACCATGCAGGGTAGCGAAAATTGCCGGCGCCTGGGCCTGGATTTCCAGATCCACTTTTCCATTACCAATGACAATGCCCATGAACTTGATGCAATGATCGACTTTAGTCGGGAGAGCGGGGCACGAGTGTTAAATATCTTCTTTCTGATCTGTACCGGCCGCGGTGAAACGGTGAGCGATATTACACCGGCGCGATACGAGCAGGTGCTGGAACAAATCATCGAAGCGCAGCAACGGGTTGCCGATTTGATTATCCGGCCGCGTTGTGCACCCCATTTCAAACGTATCGCCCACCAGCGCGATCCCGATTCACCTATCAACCGGATCAGTGGCAGGGAGGCCGATGCCTGTATTGCCGGTATCCATTACTGCCGTATCACCCCACAGGGCGGTGTCACCGCATGTCCCTATATTCCCGATGAGGTCGGTAATATCCGTGCACAGGATTTCGTGGATGTTTGGCAAAATGCGCCGGATTTTATCCGTTTGCGAAACCCGGTCCTCAAGGGGAAATGCGGTGACTGCGAATACCGGCAACTGTGTGGGGGTTGCCGGGCCAGACCGGTTGCGCTTGGCCAGGACTTGCTGGATGAGGATCCCTTATGTGCTTATCTGCCACAAAACGGCGATGTCATCCAGCCGCTTGCTGAAACCGAATATAAAAATATTAACTGGAATGCAGAAGCCGAACAGAGATTGTCCAGGATCCCGTCTTTTTTACGCAAGATGGTAAAGAAACGGGCAGAGGCCTATGTGCTGGGGCTCGGTGAACAACAAGTGACCCCGCAACATATGGCGGCACTTGCCGCCAGGCGTTTCGGCAACTCGCGTCCTGGGAGGCCGACATAACAATAACAATGACTATCTATTCAATTTGCGGAGTGTTGCCATGAACGATGTCGATGTACTGGTGATCGGCGCTGGTATATCCGGCCTGGCCATCGCCCATCTGCTGGCACAAACAGGGGTATCGGTGCAGGTGTGGGAGCAGGGCAAACGTCCTGGCGGCAAAATCAGGACTGAAAAGCATAACGGTTATCTGCTTGAGCAGGCGGCGTCAATGGTGCTCAACTTTCGCCCGGAGGTGAACCGGTTCCTGTCTGAATCCGGCCTGCAACAGCGTAAGGCACTACTCAGTCCGGGCACCAACCGTTACCTGTTGCATAAGGGGCAGTTGCTTAAGGCGCCGATGAAGCTGGGGCAGATGATCACGTCACCGATGTGGAGCCTGCAGGGCAAGCTGCGTCTGTTGCTGGAACCATTTATCCCCAGCGGTTATGACGAGAATGAAACGGTTAGCGAATTTATCCGCCGGCGTCTAGGCAATGAATTCCTCGAACGCGCCATGGAGCCCTATATCGCCGGCACCCTGGCCTCTGACGCAGAACATGCCAACGCTATTGCCACCTTGCCCAGGTTAACTGCGTTGGAAAAACGTTACGGCAACCTGACCCTAGGCGTATTCGTACATAGAGTTCTTGGAAAACGTACGGCTACTGTTCAAGAAAGTTTTTCTTTTCACGGCGGTATGGCAACGTTGATCGAAACCCTGGCAAGGAATCCCGGCATACGTTTTCGCAACGGTCTCTCGGTGACTGAGTTGAACCCATGTGGCCAGGGTTGGCTAGTACATGGTCGATCATCGATGTCCGAACATGCCATCAAGGCACAACAAGTAGTGATGACTATTCCGGCGGATAAAGCGGCGGCGTTGACCGGACCTTTGGATAGTGAGTTACAAGGACTCTTAAACGGGATTGAATATGCCCCCTTGTCCGTTGTGCACACCGGTTTTGCACGCTCTGCCATTCAACATCCCCTGGATGGTAACGGTTTCCTGATGCCGAAAAATTGTGGACTGGCTTCGACGGGATGTCTGTGGATGAGCAGCCTGTTGCCGGGACGTGCCCCGGAGGGCAAGGTGTTGCTGAGCAATTACCTGGGGGGGGCACGCATGCCAACGGCAGCGTCGTGGGATGAAGATCAGAGTGTCGCCATGATCATGAAGGGGCTAAAACCCCTGCTAGGGATCAGATCTGAACCGGAGATGGTGCATATCCATCGTCACGGGCAGGGGTTACCGCTCTATTACGGCGCCTATCCTGCGCGTATGCAGGCGATTAACGAGAGGTTACGACAGTTACCGGGTCTTCACCTTGAAGCGAACTACCGGGGCGGTGTTTCGGTTCGGGATCGTATTGTTTGCGCATATACTACAACAGAAAAGATCCTGTCAGCACTTGATAAAGATACAAGCATGACAGTAGCGACGACACATTGGGCAAACGCCACAGCCTGAACTATCATGTCTGATATCAGCACACAAACCGTATCTGCTCAAGGCAAAGTTGCTGTTTCTATCGCCTGGACAGTCTGGTGAGAATGTGCCGGACTAGCTCAAACGACGCGATCGGCAGCCGCAGGAATAATGCATGTGAAAATGAGTGAAACAAATCTGTCAGGTGACACAAGGGAGGTTGTAAAACTTTCGGTTATCTTCTTTCTGTTTACGGCCCTTTTGCTCATTACAGCAGGTTTGATCCATTACTATACAATTCTGTATGTGGATCTAAAGTCAACGAAATCCAATGAACTATTGAATGTTGAACTCGGCAAGATAGCAATCGAGCAATCTCTCCAGGGTGTTGTTTCCGATCTTATGTATCTTGCGAAACACAATGAGGAAAATATTGTATTTGCAGCAAACAATCGAAAACAGTTGAAATCGATGGCGAATGATTTTCAGGTATTTAGTCAACAAAAGCGTGTATATGATCAGATCCGTTATATTGATAAAACCGGTATGGAAGTAATACGTGTTAATCATATCAATGGCAAGGCAGTTATCGTTCCGCAAGGTGAACTACAAGGTAAATTGGGTCGTTATTATTTCAGTAATTCAATGGCCCTCAATCCAGGACAGATATATATTTCCAAATTTGATCTCAATATCGAGCGGGGAGAGACAGAACAACCACAAAAACCCGTGTTACGGTTTGCGACTCCTGTTCAAGATCTGAACGGTGAAAAACAAGGTATCTTGATACTTAACTATCGGGGCGAATATCTGCTCAATAATTTCCTTACTGCCGTACGTAATACTGTTGACCATACAATGCTACTTAACACAGAGGGTTATTGGCTGAGTAATCCGGATCCAGTCATGGAATGGGGGTTTATGTATGGAAATACAGAAACATTTGCAAGCAAATACCCGGATGTCTGGCAATACATTCAGACACACAATAGTGGACAATACAGTGGTGCTGATGGTTTGTTTACATTTGCCAGTGTTTATCCGCTATTAAACGGCCATAATAAACCCGGGAATCATACAGATGTATTACAAAAGGCTCCACAATTTTACTGGAAGATTGTCTCACATTTATCAGATGCAGGAATGGCAGTAATACCACGTTTCAAACAGTATTTGCCCCTGTACGCTTTTATGCTGGTGCTATTGTTTATTGGTTCCATACTGCTTGCTCAGGCGCGAGTAAGACATCACAAAACATTCGCGCAGTTACAATTTGAACAGCGATTTCGGGAAACATTGGAAAATATTCAATTACTGGCTTTTGGCCTGGATAATAATGGCAAGATCACATTCTGTAACAATGCCTTGCTTGGTTTAACGGGATGGCATGAGCAAGAGATTACCGGTCGTGATTGGTTTGAATTATTTATTCCGGAAGTTGATCGGGAAAACAGCAAGCTGCAGTTTCAGGATATTATTTCAAAAACCATAGTTGTTCCGAGCTATGAGAATAAAATTCTGACGCGGCAAGGGGAAAAGTGTTTGGTGTCATGGAATATCTCGTTAATGTACGATCCCCAGGGGCAAACATGTGGTTTGCATTGTATTGGTCAGGATATTACTGACTCACGCCGTACTGAAGAAGAACTCCACAATGTATTACAGGCGGTAGAGCAGAGTCCCAGTACCGTCATGATTACAGGCGTTGATGGCTTGATTGAATATGTCAATCCAAAGTTCACCCAGTTGACAGGTTATACTCTCGATGAAGTCCGTGGCAGGAACCCGCGCTTTCTTAAAACCGGAGAAACTGACGCGAGCGAATATCAGCAACTTTGGGAATACATCACTAATGGTGAAGAATGGCATGGTGTGTTCCATAACAGAAAGAAGAACGGCGAACTCTATTGGGAATCCGCGTGTATTTCTCCGATTCGAAATGCTGAAGGGAAAATTATTCATTATCTTGCAGTCAAGGAAGACATAACTGAACGTAAACGGCTTGAAGAAGAGGTAGAGGAAAGCAATCGGGAGATTGTAAGAAATCAGGCCTTGGCGGTGACAGGACGTATGGCAAGTATGATTGCGCACGATCTACGTAATCCATTGTCATCGATTAAAATGGGTCTGCAGATTCTGGGTAGCAAGGATTCAAGGGGCTGGAACGAGGATGAACAAGAACTCAAGCAAATCGCATTGGGACAGATAGCCTATATGGAAGAAATCATGGAAGACCTGCTGAGTTATTCACGTCCGGATGCCTTAAAACCGGAATGGCTGAGACTTGATCAACTACTTGATACCGTACTAATTCAGGTACAAAAACAGATTAATGATTATCACGCTAATATCGTAAGGCAATTTCAGCCGGGGTTACCCAACCTGCATGGTGATGCCCGAAAATTAAGACAAGTGTTCACCAATGTAATTGTCAATGGATTGCAGGCAACCGAAGGTCTGACTGATCGAAGACCGGAAATCATCATTTCCTTATCTCAGGAATTTGGAGTGGACAAACCCAAATTACGTATTGAGATCATTGATAATGGCCATGGGATTGCGCCTGACTACAATGACAAAATATTGGAACCCTTCTTTACTACACGGGCCAAAGGCACAGGACTAGGACTTGCCATAGTCAATCGTATTGTTGATCAACACCATGGCACACTGGAATTTCGTCAATATGACGCTAGTGGTGGTACCACTGTCATTATTATCTTGCCAACTGGTCCCGTAGATTTTGTATTTCAAGCTGAAAGTAGCAGGAATACCAGTAACGATGAAATGCTGCAAACAGTCAAATGAGTAATTTGCTCATTATCGATGACGACGTTGCCAGTTGCCGCACCCTGCAATTGCATTTTCGTAGTCAGGGTCACATCGTAAATATTGCAAATAGCAGCGAGGAGGGTCTCGCCGCTGCAAAAGTAAGTATACCTGATGTAATTGTCCTGGATATTCGCATGCCCGGTAAGGATGGACTTGAGGTGTTGCCTGAATTTAAGAAGGTTTATCCTGACACGCCTGTAATCATGATAACTGCCCACCAGGACATGGACAGCACGATCACGGCAATGCAACGTGGTGCAGATGATTATATCCATAAACCTATCGACATTCATGAGCTGGACGATGCCATGGCAAAAGCCCTGTCAAGAAATAAATTTGTTAATGGGGATATGTCAGTAGTCAATGGGGCAGGTGCCGGCTTGGGAAATGGCACAATGTTTGGCAGTAGCCGTTTAATGAAAGAAGTTTTTAAAACAATTGGGTTGGTAGCTTCTAAACCAGTCAATATATTGATTACAGGTGAAAGTGGAACTGGGAAAGAACTGGTAGCCAGGGCCATACACGATGCTTGTCTACAATCCTCTGGAGAATTTGTAGCCGTAAATTGTGCTGCACTGGTGGAAACGCTATTGGAATCGGAATTATTCGGTCATGAAAAAGGTGCTTTTACGGGGGCTATCAGTAAACAGATTGGAAAATTTGCCATTGCTGATAACGGGACAATTTTTCTTGATGAAATTAGCGAATTATCACTGATAATGCAGGCCAAATTACTTCGCATTTTGCAGGAAAAAGAGTATGTGCCTCTCGGCGGAAATAAACCGCAGATCAGCAATGCCCGGGTTATCGCTGCTACCAATGCCGATCTGAGCGATAAAGTAAAAAAGGGCTTATTTCGTGAAGATTTTTTCTATCGCCTCCAGGTGGTAACAATACAGTTACCGCCGTTACGTGAGCGTAAAGAAGATATTTTAGGTCTGGTTCAAACAATGTTTACGCGAATCAATCGGGATATGCATCGAAAAATCGATCGCCTGTCTATGGATGTGATTGAATCTTTCCAGTCTTATGATTGGCCTGGTAATGTACGTGAATTGGAAAATGTGTTAACGAAAGCTGTGGCCTTGTGTACAGGTGATATTATTACCAGAGAGCATATTCCTAAAGAGATTTGTGGCTGGGAACGGGTTGAATTAAATAACAGTAAAACAATCACGGAAAAGACTCTCGATGATATTGAGAAAGAACATGTTGCTCGTATTCTAGAAGCTACTGACTGGCATCGGGGAAAGGCCTGCAAAATTTTGGGTGTTTCACGCCCCAAACTACGCCGTATGATCAAACAGTATGGTATTGTTCAGCCTGCGGGAATCCAATATGATGAAGAAGAGTATTTCAGTCAAGACATTGATGAGAGGAAATAATCTACGACATTATCGATCTGCTGTTTAAGTAATGGTTTTGTTGGTCAAAATCAACCATTCCTGTCATCCGGAATGATACGCTTATCAATCAAAAATATTTTATGGCGATAGCGTTTCGGCATATGACTGCTGAAGACCCCGATCAGGAGTATAGTTAAGAGCAGTTGCATCCGTATTTCCACTAACACCAGGGCAAGTAACAATAGACCTGTCTTTATAATTATTGCAAGTCCTCTCAACTCAAACAGGACCGCCATGCTGGCATGGACATCGGTTGCCAGTAACAGCAGTCCTGTTATTACGCTTGCCCATAACCAGGGTTCCAGGATGGTTGTCGGTTGATTGAATATATAACCAGCTAACAAGGTGCCGGTACTAAATATATGTAATGCCCGCAACAAAGTGCGTACGCTACGGCGAAATGGGAAATCTCTTGGCTCCGATGGAAAGAAAACAGAGTAAATACGGTTATCTTTTCTGTCTCCATGCATTTTATATATCTGCTGTTGCTCGTTGAAAAAAAATAATTACTGTGGTGGGTTAACAGGAAGTACAACTCATGTTCGTATACGATATGCTATATAGTCTGTGAGAAAATGTTTTCGCTTTGTTGCTGGCGGAGATATTTATCAAACACAGCACATATATTGCGGATAAGCAAACGACCAGCCGGCAACACATAGATGCTCTCCAAGTCCATATTTAACAGGCCATCGCTTTGCATGGCCTTTAAAACGGCCAGTTCATTATAAAAATAATCATTGAAATTAATCCTGTATTTATCCTCAATCTCGGAAAAATACAGTTTAAAATGGCAAATGAGCCGGCTGATGATCTCTCTGCGTAACAGATCATCACCGTCGAGTTTAATGCCTCGGTAAACAGGTATTTCGTTGGCGCTCAATAATTTTTCGTATTCAGGTATGTCATGCACATTCTGGGCATAGCAATCACCGATTTTACTGATAGCTGTAATGCCCATGCCAATGAGATCACAATCTGCATGTGTTGAGTAGCCCTGAAAATTTCGATACAGGGTGCCGTTTTTTTGAGCGATGGCAAGTTCATCATCGGGTTTGGCGAAATGGTCCATGCCGATATAGTTATAACCGGCCTTCGTCAGATAATTGATAATGTGCTGGAGGATTTTGAGCTTTTCCGCCGGGCTGGGTAGCTCAGAGGCATTGATCTGTTTTTGAACCTTGAAGCGGTCCGGCATGTGGGCGTAATTAAATACCGACAGGCGATCCGGTTGCATGGAGATTACTTTCTCCAGTGTCCGGCTAAAACTTGCCACATTCTGCCTGGGCAGGCCGTATATCAAATCAATACTGACCGATTTGAAACCTTCACGGCGTGCCGCCTCAATGATGGCCAGGGTTTCTTGTTCAGATTGGATACGGTTGACGGCCTTTTGGACATCTGGGTCGAAATCCTGTACACCCAGACTGATCCGATTGAAACCAAGCGAACGCAACAGTGTAATGGTCTCATCCGAGGCCTCTCTGGGGTCGAGTTCGATCGAATATTCGCCACTATCATCATCCAGCAGTGTGAAATGCTCACGAATTTTCTGCATCAGTGCAGACATTTGCTGATTATTGATAAAGGTTGGTGTACCCCCTCCCCAATGTAGTTGTTCAACGCTGCGGTCTTTGTCAAATAATTCACTTTGCAGCTCGATTTCACGGTGCAGACAATCCAGGTAAGGCCCGGCATGGGCACGGTTTCTGGTGATGATCTTGTTACAGGCGCAGTAGTAGCAGACAGTGTTGCAAAACGGCAGGTGAAAATACAACGACAATGACCGCGGTATCGGATCTTCATTTGTGAGTATGGCGATCTCACTATATTGCTTGCTGCCGAATCCATGGTGATATTGCACCGCAGTCGGATAAGAGGTATAGCGTGGCCCTGATTTGTCGTAACGGGAAATCAGATCTTTATTAAATATCTGGTTGTTATCCATTCGGTATAAATAGTTAGTAATTACAGTTTACTTTTAGACGTATTTTCTGACAGGCACGATGATCCAGATCAATTATTGTCTTTTTATGTAACATTTGTGTGAAAAACACAGGAATTGAACCCATCAATACAACCTTGACGGAGTACTAAATAACTGTTCCGAATCCCCCCTACACATTAAGGGAACTTGGGTGTTTCCCATCGATCAGAGCAAAGGAAGATTAACTTAACGATAAAGGAGAGCACCCAAGAGTGCCATACAGTATACAAGAGATGAATCGACCTGTACGCCACCGTTTAAAACGTGTGGTCCACAACGAGAAGGATGCTAACTATTGCCGCCGGGCCAATGCCATGTTGT
>JADFPU010000123.1 GCA_022562175.1 Pseudomonadota bacterium
CTCATAGGCCGGGCTGGCATAGAGCACTTCCCAGCTCTTCACGTCAGAGATGGCGAACACATCATCAATCACCCCAGCAAGTTGCTGGAAGCGTGCCTCGCTTTCCCGCAGCTCCTGCTGCTGCTGCTTGCGCGCGGTGATGTCTGTGACAAATGCTGCGACACGATAGATCCGCCCACTCTCATCGCGGATCGGGTAGCTTCTACTCCGAACCCAGCGCATGGACCCGTCCGGGTGTAGCACCCGATATTCCTCCTCGTAGCGGTCTCCCTGCCTCAGCATTTGCACCCAAGCTTCCTGCATACCCAGGCGATCATCGGGGTGAATACCCTCATCCCAGTTCCTGTAATCTTTAATGAGGTCCTGCACGGGTCGTCCCCAGATCCGCTCATAGGCCGGACTGGCATAGAGGACATCCCAGCTCTCCATGTCAGATATGACGAACACATCATCAGTCACCTTAGCAAGTTGCTGGAAGCGCGCCTCGCTTTCCCGCAATTTTTCCCCGGCCTGCTTGAAGTCGGTGACGTCTTGAGCAATGACCAGAGTATGAAGCGGTTTGCCGGCGCTATCTTTAACCGGTCTTGCCCACTCTTTGATATGGCGAACCTGTTTGTCTTTCCTGATAGCGCGAAATTCGTAATGACGTACGTCGTCCGTTTTGGTTTGGTTGAAATATGCAACCTCGAACTGAGCACGATCCTCCGGGTGAATCGTCTCTAGAGACTTTTCATGAGTGTTGAATCGGCGCATGTACTCGTCGGCGGAATAGCCGTATATCCGTGCATACTCCTCAGAGACCGATAAATAACAGTGCTGCTCTTCGCTCCACGTTGCATAACCAAGGGTTGATAACTTGGCGGCATCAGCCAGCATGGCCTCCCGTTCTTGCAGCGCCTGTTGGGTCTGTTTGAATTCGGTGATGTCCTGGACTATTTCCGCGACGCGATAGGGCTGCCCACTCTCATCGTGGACCGAGTACCCCCGGCTATGAACCCAGCGCATGGAGCCGTCCGGACGTAGCACCCGGTATTCCTCCTCATAGCGGTCTCCCTGGTCCTTCATTCGCGCCCAAGCTTCCTGGACACGTGGACGATCATCGGGGTGAATACCCTCATCCCAATGTCTGTAATCTTCGTAGAGGTCCTGCACAGGTCGTCCCCAGATCTGCTCATAGGCCGGGCTGGCATAGAGGACAGACTTGCTCTTCACGTCAGATATGACGAACACATCATCAATCCCCTCAGCCATTTGCTGGAAGCGTGTCTCGCTTTCCCGCAGCTCCTCATCCTGCTGCTTGCGCTCGGCGATCTCGCTCACCAGCGCCTTGTTTATGGCGAGTAGTTCAGCGGTTCGTTCCGCTACACGGTGTTCCAATTCTTCATTGGCCTTACGCAGCTCGTCTTCAGCCCGTTTGTGAAATAAATGCGTCTTGATGCGGGCACGTAGCACAGCAAAGTCGACAGGCTTCACGATGTAATCGTTGGCGCCGAGGGAGAATGCTTCCACCACATCAGCACTTTCTTCCTTTACCGTCACCATAATGACCGGAAGCTCTGACATCGTATATTTTTGTCTGACTGACTTGAGCATATCTAAGCTATCCATGCCGGGCATTAAAATATCCAGCAGCATGAGGTCATATGTATCCTTGTCGAGATGGTGAAGGATTTCCCCGCATGAGGCCACCTCAGTTACGGTATAACCGGCATTTTCGAGTATCTGTCGAAGGATCGTTCGTACAGTCGCTTCATCATCGACGATCAGAATTCGAGACCCTTCGAGTGAGCGATGAGTGGTCCCGTACGTATCAGGTGATTCGACAGTCATTTTATACCCGCCATTCAACGTGCAGGACAGATCTCCATTTGCACATCAACTTGCCTCACCACTCTGTTCTCGGCCGTATGACTAATGTCGAAGCGTCCGCCAATTTCGTTCCGGGTATAATGTCCACTCTTGTAAGCCATGATAATGATCTTGTCCCGTTGTTTGAAATTGCGTGTATACCATGCCAATGGTCGCTTCACAACCGACAGCTGCACCCTGGGAATTCCCCGTGCCGGGAAACTATCCGGCAACTTAGCTTGCATGTCTTCAACAAAATCATCATCGCCTGGAAACAGCTGGTTCTTCAATGAACGCCAGGGGGGCGGCTGACCATTACCTTCTGATACAAATGTTTTATATCCCTTGATTCTTGATTGCTCTGTCACGGTGACTGGCAAAATACCCTGGCAGTGCTTTAATTTAATACCGCCTGATATTAAAGTTTTTTCTTTTGATTAACTATTATCTTATTGATAAATATTATGAAAAATGTTTACTTCGCAGAATCTGTGGGTAAGGTAAAGTAGTCCTGTGGTATAGGAATGCATTGGGAAGTGAATCATCTATAAATATATGCGAAATGAAGCAATCAATGAAAGAAAATTACCCGTCTAAATTCGACAAAATCGAGAGCCAGACTCAATTCAGGCATTTGCCAACGGAACGACGGGAAATGTTAAAAAAGATTGCCTGTGAACACCTTTTTACTCAACAGGAATTAAAAAACGCTGTCGATATAGACATTGACCTGACCATGTGGGGGACACAGGGTTTTACGGAACGCTGGCACGAGTATAAAACTCAATCCAGGCAAACCGGAAAACAATTAAAAAAAGATATATTTAATAAAATAAATACTGCTATTAACCAGCTTATCAGCAAACCCGTTCACTATCAGGAAAATCCTTCTGCTCCGGGGAAATTTAAAGAAACCAAAGTCACCGTTAAAAAAAGTGCATCCACGGAGAAGATCTATGGTATGTGTCCGGTAGCCTCTGCCAAAACTATTTGTTGTAACTTGCGAACAATAGATGCTGTTAAGAATTGCGGTTTTGGTTGCAGTTATTGTGGTATTCAAACTATGTATTCCAACCAGGAAGTCACTTTTGATGAACGGTTTGAGGAAAAGTTAAATGAAATCATGCTTGACAAGAACCGCCGCTACCATATCGGCACGGGGCAATCGTCGGATTCTTTAATGTGGGGTAACAAGCAGGGCATTCTGGAGGCGATGTTGAATTTTGCACGTAAGTGGCCAAACGCAACCATCGAATTTAAAACAAAATCGAAAAATATTAAGCACCTGTTGCAGATGGATGTGCCTGATAATATAGTATGTAGCTGGTCGTTAAATCCCCAGATCGTAATCGATAATGAAGAACATTTAACGGCCAGTTTTGATGAAAGACTCGCCGCCGCCAGGGCAGTTGCAGACAAAGGAATTAAAGTTTCTTTTCATTTTCATCCTATGATCCACTTCGACGGCTGGCAGGAAGCTTATGCTGACATTTTCAAATGCGTGCAAACAAATTTTAAGACACCTGAAGTATTATTTATTTCGTTTGGATCACTCACCTTTCCCAAGCCGGTTATTAAGAAAATACGCAGATATGGCATTCAAAGCAGAATTTTGCAAATGCCGATGCAGCCTAACCCGGAAGGTAAAATGACTTACCCTGACGATATCAAGAAGGAGTTGTTCAGGTTCGGCTTTCAATCATTTAACCTATGGCACGATAAGGTATTCTTTTATTTATGCATGGAGGAAAAAAAGTTTTGGCTCGATACGTTTGGTTTCGCTTACGATACAAACGAAGGATTTGAAAATGCACTCAATGATGCAATATGGTTGAAAAAAAGTGTAATATTAAACCAGGAATCCACAGCCACGAATGTATCACCCAGGTATTCCCAGCCATATATGAAGAACGGTATCAGTTCTTGAATCTTGAATTGAATGTCCGTATAGGGGAAGACGTAAAATCTTATTTGCCACTAGTTGACATATACGAAGGACGTTTCCATATGCCTCGTTCAAACATGCGTTTGAATCGCCCCGGGTTTGCCGGAGACTCCATATCTTGAGAGGATGGAGTAATGAAAATAATAAACAGATATTCCCCGGAGATCCGGGAACGGGTAGTAAGGACATTGCATCAACGAGGTTGAATCCAGGCTGCACCCTGAGCGTATTCGCAGTTGTTTTTCTAAGGAAAATTGGAATAAATTGTCGCAACCACGTCAAAAATACGATCCGAAAAAAGTATTTTATAGTTATTTAGGTCATTCTTAATTGATTACTACACAATTTGACCTCGGTCACCTACATAATACAATGATAGATTCTGTGCGCTTGATGCCGATTAGAAGAGGAGGAGTCCATCCCATTAGAAGTCTCTCTTATTATCAAGATCAAGCATGTTGCATATATGTTATTAAATACACATTTATGATTTTGGTATTTTAATTTACATAAATAAGACTGGACTCAAAAACGTGAATAGCCTTCAAAATTATATCAATGGATTCAAGAAGATTATCGGGAAAGAGACGAAGCCGAGCAGTATGAGCCTGATTACGTCTTTCGATAAGGAAAAATATACCGTAGATGAAATGAATCTTTTTGCCACTATCGGCAGAGATGAAAAAAATACAATCGTAATGCCAGACGAACGTGTATCGAAGCTGCATTGCAGGATAGATTACCAGGAAGGTACGGGATTCCATATTACGGATTACAGTAGAAATGGAACATTTATCTGTGACACTGATTTTAAATCCATTATACACCTGTCGAATAAGTCGGGCTTTATTCAAATCAACCAGGGGTATTTATATATAGGTTTACCGCCTTCCAAGGGATTCGAAATGACAAAGATCCAGTTTTATATTTCGTAGATTTCCAGACACATTGCCAGATAATACTGGTGCTGTACAAATGCTGCACTATCCAGTGCGAGAGTTACACTCTGTACGTTCCTTTATCATGATATTGAATACAGATCATTATTGCCGACCTACTGGCATCTTTTCTTATCCGTCATAATATTGGTGATACCCTAAGCCGTAACGTGAAAGCATGTATTGCTGGTTATCAATCTAAATCGTTCATCATATTTGATATATATTGCTCAATTTCACCAGAAAGTTCTTCGGCAATTTTCTGATATTTGAGAACCGCCTCATTATTATTCAGTTTTTGCTGTACTAAAACCATCAAAAGATAAAAACGCAGATCGCCTTTCTGTTTACTTATAGCAGCGGACAATCGCTTTTGTGCCAACGAATAATCACCCTTTTTGTACGCTTTCCTTGCCAGATAAAAATAATTGTATGGATTCTGTTTTCTGATTCTCTCTACTTTTTTAAGATAATACTCACGCTTATCGGACTCACCAGTAAGCAAATATAAACCGGCAAGACTACTCATTGCTGTATATTCTTTTTCATTTAAATACAGGGCATGATAATAAGCTGTTTCAGCCAGTTTATAAAATCCATAACGGCGATAAAGAGTGCCAAAGTTTGCCCAGAGTGATGCATCTTTTGGCGCTAATATAATCGCCTTCTTAAAGTTTCTGAAAGCATTAAGCTTATCTCCTTCCTGCATGTACTTAACGGCAATATTATTAAAATGTTGCGCAAAGGCTTCGTGATCAGAAATCCTTTTGGCTTTTAAAAACTTAATCTCCTTTGGTGCATTAATGTCAACTGTATATTGACGATGCGGAAATCGTAGATTGACGTTCACGTGCCTGAGATAATAGTAACTACCTGTTGCCTTGATTTCCGCCCATGTGGGTGGCAATTTCACCTCTTGATAAGAGGTTTTAAATCCGGCATATCGCGACAAAGCGATGAACAGATGAGCATATGATAAGCAATTGGCTTGACCAGTATCGAATGCTTGTCTGGCAGTATTTATTGCATCAAATTTGTATTCCATCCCCAGAATACCCGGAGCTAACATCGCGTAATCCAAGATATCAAGCCTTATGCCATCGTCACCTCTCCGCGGTACATATCGGTCTACAAAATCAGCCATGGTTGCATCCATTGCCAGTATGTCATGTTCCGGTAAGCTGAGATTTTCCGCATTATTCCCTAGCAGTTCTTTTCCGTTGAGCAACTCTGCTACTTTCGAATGGGGGAGATCCTGTTTGATAAAAGGCACATTACAGGCTTGTAAAGATAAAAAACTAACAACCAGAACGGCTGCTCGCCAAACTGAACACGTCGTTCTTTGCGGATTGTTTATCGCTTTCATATACAAAGAGTTAAATATTTATGTCCTGCCGAAAATTAAGCTACAGATAACGTAACAACAAGTCGGTTAAAATATAGTAGATTGGTAAGTCATCAGGCAATAACATAAGGACAGGATTTTCATGCCACATTCAAGCTGCAAGTGCACCACACGCCTCTCTAAACACTTCGTAGGAAATCCGGTAATTTAAACACTTTCTTGGGATGATTCATGGCGGGGCGGGGGTTATGGATCATATTAAAAACGAGGAGGATGCCGCGCCCTATCAAGACAGCATACGTGGCATTCTTGAACGCGGCCGGGAGATGTTACAACGGGGCGGAGTAGCACTTGACGTGGTCGAGACCTGCACTAGCCTAGATCTGATCAAATTTAAACAAATGGATGCAGTTTCCGCTACACAAGAAGCGATCGAATATCTCGGTGATCGGGTCAATGGTCTCGGCGGTGTCATCGTTATCGACAAGGACGGATGTTGCTCTTGATGAATACTCTGATAACTGATTTATTCGCCTACATCAATTTCGATCACGTCGCCTGATAAACGGACATCATAAGTACTGACATCCTCCTCGGCCGGGTCAAGAATAACCTTCCCGGATCTGATATTGAAGTGCGCACCGTGCCACGGACATTCGATTTCGTCACCTTCGATATTCCCCTCACTGAGTGATCCACCCTTATGCGTACATGTGTCATCGATAGCAAAGTACTCATCACCAAGCTTAAACAGGGCTATGGTTTTTCCCGCCACCTCTACACATTTGGCTGGTTGATGGTCGAATTCGGAAACTTTAGCTACGGAGATAAAATCTGACATGGCGTTACTTTATTCCTGATTTGCTACACGCGACCGATCTTTGCATTTTTATAAATTACAAAACTTCGAGCTTTCAATACAAGCATAGTATCTACAAACTCCGAATGCCAACATTAACCAAAACATTTGTAGCGTGCCTGCGTGGACACTATGTTGAGATATCGAATAATGGGCAGGCCGCATTACACAAACGGGAGATCGTACCCGTTATATATGTAAAACAGGTGTTGTCAACTTAACGTGGTTTGAACGAAAAATGAAAAGTCGGTGGTATCGCGATCCCTCGATTTTGCAGCATGTTTGGATAGTCCTGGAATCCGCAGTTGGGCCGGTTTTTTGCAGGACGACTATATGGATATTGTCGGTTGATAACGTCTGGACGAATATAGGATATATTCGGGTGAAAATGTCTGGAACAAATTTTCCAACATGTTATCTAGCAAAAACCTGTCAACTGTGGATTCCAGGTTTAACCGCCGACGCGGGACATCTCCACCTTATCGAGGCCTATGGTCGCAGCGCTTCGGATCTCGGAGTAGCGGTCTGTGCGGCGATGCCAGATGGCTCGAACAAACGCTGTGATGTCAGCGTCGCAGGCTCCGCTTCGCAGCAGCCTGCGCAGATCGTGACCCCGGGTAGCAAACAGACAGGTGTAGATCTGCCCATCGGCCGTGAGCCGCATGCGGGTACAATCGCCGCAGAAAGCTTGTGTGACCGAAGCGATGATGCCAAATTCTCCTGCCCCATCCCGATAGCGGTAGCGCTTGGCCACCTCCCCGCGGTAGTTGGCCTGTACCGGCTCTACCGACCACTCCGATTCAATCATGGCCAGGATCTCGGCAGCGGTGACCACGTCCTCCATGCGCCAGCCATTGGTGTGCCCGGCGTCCATGTATTCGATAAAGCGCAGGATATGACCCGTGTGACGGAAGTGGCGCGCCAGGTCGGTAACGCAGTGCTCATTCATGCCGCGCCTGACGACCATATTGATCTTGATCGGCGCCAGCCCGCAATCGGTAGCGGCATCGATACCCTCGAGCACTCGCACCACGGGGATGCTGACATCGTTCATTGCCCGGAAGACCTCGTCGTCAAGCGCGTCCAGGCTCACTGTGATCCGCTGCAGTCCTGCACTCTTGAGGTTATGGGCTTTGCTGGCGAGCAGCGAGCCGTTTGTGGTGAGTGTGAGATCGCACAGACCGCCGATCGCCGCCAGCATCTCAATGAGCCGCTCCAAATCCCGGCGAAGCAGTGGCTCACCGCCCGTAATGCGTATCTTCTGAACGCCCAGGTCGACGAAGATGCGCGCCAGCTGGCTGATCTCCTCGAAACTTAGCAGCTCGCCGTGAGGCAGGAAGATCCAGTCACGTCCGTACACCTCTTTCGGCATACAGTACGGACAGCGAAAATTGCAGCGGTCGGTTACTGAAATCCGCAGATCACGTAAAGGACGGTGTTGCGTATCGGTTATGGTCATGGGTTACTTCCGCGTCACTCTTCCAGACGCATGAAATTCGAGCTTAAATCAGCCGTTCAAACGTGCCGGACAAAGCCACCCTTGTAGACATCACGCGGCAATACCGGTCACCCCTTTCCATAGCGGGGCGATCACGACATTCAGTTGCGCATGCGCCAGCCTGAGCGCTGCTTCCACCTGCTCCGGGCGTGGCGCTCGGGCAAAAATAAACCCGAGGTAAGTAGAACCTTCGGGTAGAGGTACCAGTTGATAACCTTCCCGCACCTGTATTGTGACCTCCTCGACATAGGTCACGGCACGTGCCGCACTCAGCCCCTCGACGCGCCTGAGGAGTCCGGCCTTCGGCGTCGGCAGCATCAACACACCGGCTGCCTGTTGCCCGCCTGAGAACTCCAGCGGGGTGCCCACAGCGTGCAATAACACCAGCTCCTCTAAGCTGCAAGCGAGGCCGTATTCGAACAGTCGGCTGCATCGT
>JADFPU010000124.1 GCA_022562175.1 Pseudomonadota bacterium
TCTTTTATTTCCTAAAAATTATTACCCTGCGTACCTGGCCATAGTTCCTTTTGGCTATTACCTTACCTTATTAATTCATAGGATGTTCTTTGTAAATGACGAAAGCGAATTAAGAGACGGCTTTACTATTAGTGTGACACTCGCTTACATGTTATTTGGCATAATCCTTTTTGTAATCAGCGATAAAATAATAATCGATGGAAATAGTAAGCGCCATGCCGCGGAAGCACGTATTAAAGGTGTAATTAATATGCCGGGCGTAAATTGGAGTGAAAAGGAAGAGTTGATTCGTAAGGAAGTTGCCTTTGCTAATACGAATAAGGATAAACATATTAAAGAGTCAGCCTAGTGTACATTTATGAACACATAATGTAAATAATTGTACGATAATAACTTGCCATAATTAGCACTACATTCAATTTAGGGACATTTTTGCTTTGGCATAATATTCGTCATATATTCGAAAACAAGATTTTATTATGACTACTATGAGACTAGAAAGAACCCATGACAAAGTTATTGGTGGGGTTTGTGGTGGCATCGCTAAATACTTTGGTTGGGATGCTGCAATTGTAAGATTATTGTATGTTGTTCTTAGTATAGCCTCTGTTGGCTTTCCTGGCATGTTGGTTTACCTGATATTATGGATTGCCATGCCCGAAGAATATTAGACAGCTGGCTCAGCGCCGACTAATGGATTTTTAATCCTCCTTCGCGTTCGCTTCGGCGGACGAGAAGATATGGTCTAATTCCCCGACCCTCTGGGTCGGAAAATCATGATGTTTGCATAGCAAACTCAATTTAATACCCCGTCAGCTTGCTGCGGGGTAGTTTAATGATTTTGCTAACAGTCAACTGACTAATGACCAATAACTACTGACTAATAAAATTGTTCGATTTCAAACAGAATCCGCCCTTATCACTGTATATTCATTTCCCCTGGTGTCTGCAAAAATGTCCGTATTGCGATTTCAATTCTCATGCAATTGCAGCCGGTGAAGCGCCTGAATCTGCATACATAGATGCCCTGATCCGTGATCTTGAATTTGAATTACCGCGCATTTGGGGGCGGCGGCTCATCAGCGTGTTCATCGGTGGCGGCACTCCCAGTTTATTATCCGCACAAGCACTTGATCGTCTAATGTCAGTGCTGCGTTCCCACCTGAACATACACTCGGAAATTGAAATAACACTGGAGGCGAATCCTGGGGCAGCAGAAGCCGATCGGTTTGCAGCCTATCGGCAGATGGGTATTAATCGCCTGTCTATCGGTGTGCAAAGTTTTGCGGATGAAAAGTTAAAACGACTTGGCCGTATTCACGATGGCGATAACGCAGTCAAGGCCATTGTTATGGCACAAGCCGCCGGTTTCGAGAATATCAATATCGATTTGATGTTCGGCCTGCCCGATCAAACACTCGATGAAGCGATCAGTGATTTGCGCATTGCACTGGAACACAAGCCCGGTCATATTTCCTGGTATCAACTGACCATAGAACCCAATACTGTTTTCTATAAGCAACCACCGGTATTACCGGATGATGATGATATCTGGGCGATGCAGCAACAAGGCAAGGTTTTGTTGCAGGAATCCGCCTTCAAGCAATACGAAATCTCGGCCTATGCTTTGCCAAAGCAGCACAGTGTACATAATACAAACTACTGGCAATTCGGTGATTACCTGGGCATCGGCGCCGGTGCACATGGCAAACTTACCGATGTAGCAAATGGCATGATCAGTCGTTTTGTCCGGCACCGTATACCGGACAGTTATATGCAAAAAGCCGGGGCTGAACAAGTCATCACACAACAAACCAGATTAAACCGCGCTGATGTCAGCCTGGAATTCATGATGAATGCCTTACGCCTGACAGAAGGCATCAATACTGCGTTGTTTCTACAGCGCACTGGTCTGCCAATAAGCGTGATCGACGCGCAACTTCAGGATGCAGAGAAAAGAGGGTTGCTGGAGTGGGATATTGAGAAACTGAAACCTACTGCATTCGGACTGCGTTATTTGAACGATCTCCTGCAAATTTTTATGCCGTCGGAATCGAAACAGCCAAGCGAGTTATAATCTAATGACAGGGCAAGCTGGGTAAGTCCGGTAGTTTCGATATGAAGGCAATGGTATTGGAAGAAGCAAGACAACAACTGAAATTACAGGAATTAAAGGTCCTCAAGATGGTGAAGAATTTCTGGCATTGGCGGCAAAACTTCCGATCAAAACAGAAACAGAAACATTTCCTCTGCAAGACGCCAACCTTGCCCTGGATCGATTGCGTCAGGGACCGTTACGGGGCGCAGCTGTTTTGCAGATGAATGAAAATATCTCCTGATATAATGCGGCCATGAAACAGCACCGTAATGCATTACAACCGGGCTATAAGCTTCACTGGTATCTGATTAAGCAGGTGCTGGGCCAGGGTGGCTTTGGTATTACCTATCTCGCTGAAGATACCAATCTCAATCAGCTTGTTGCGATCAAAGAATTTTTGCCCGTAGAGATGGCTGTGCGCGATAGCAATGCCTCTATACAGCCTGTGTCAGGAGATTATGGTGAGCAATTCAAGTGGGGGCTGGATCGGTTTATCAGCGAGGCACAAACGCTTGCACAATTCAGGCATGAGAATATAGTCCGTGTATTTACCGTCTTTACCATGAACAATACGGCTTACATAGTGATGGAGTATGAGCATGGAGCTGGCTTACACGAAATCCTCAAGCAGAGGAAAACACTGCCACAAGCCGAAGCCATGGAAATGATGATGCCCATCCTGGATGGGCTGCAGTTGGTACATGCCAGAGGTTTTATTCATCGGGATATCAAACCACCGAATATCTATATTCGGCAGGATAGTACGCCCGTGTTACTCGATTTTGGCTCGGCAAGACAATCTTTCGGACAGCAGACACGTACTTTAACGACACTGATTTCACCCGGTTATGCACCGTTTGAACAGTACGTGAGTAAGAGCGACAAACAAGGGCCATGGACGGATATCTACGGCCTGGGGGCAACGCTTTACCGTTGTGTCACCGGTATAAGTCCCGCTGACGCACTGGACAGGAGTGAGGCATTATTGAACACAGACAGGGATCTGTATGTGTCAGCTAAAGAACTCTGTCAGGAGGGCTATGCCGATAAATTCCTGCAGGCCATTGATCATGCCTTGGCATTCAGGGCGGAAAACAGGCCGCAAGACATCGCAAGCTGGCGGCAAGAGTTTACCAAAATGGCTATCAACCCGATCGACGCAGGCGAGACGGAAGTTCATCCGGCCATTGCAACAGCAGGATCTAAGCCGGCACAACGCCAACAGACCGTCAAGATCAGTATGCAGGTACCGCTCAGCAATGAGCAACAACAAGGCGTCACTGTCGATAATCCGAAAAACTGGCGTAAACGTTTTCTGACAGGCGTAATCGTTGCCATGGGCGTTTTCATCATTCTGATCAGTTTGAATCAAACAAATAAAACAGGTCTCGCTGGCAAAGATACACACACAGAAGTCATTGCAACGGCACAAGAAGATCATCAGCCAGTTGTAGTCGATGCAATTGGTAGCGATACCGTCAAGATAAAAAAGCCTATTGAAAAAAAGGAAATTGCTGTCAGTGATCAGTTGCTGTCGACCAGTAAAGGGACCATCAAGCAGATCAGTGCTGATGTTGCAACAAAGGTTCCGGCGCTGATCAGTGCACAGGACAAAGAAAGACTGGCGGCACTGGACAGCAGATTGCGTAATAATCCAAACGATAAACGGGCAGCCAGACAGATCAGAGAGATCACGCGTAAATATAACGAAAGAATCAAGCAAGTATTGAAACAGGGTGATTTGAACCTGGCGGAAGCCTATGTGCGTGAGGTGCTGGAACTTGCACCGGATAATAAAAAGCTAATTGAAGCGCTACGTAAAATTCGGCAAAAGAAGTCCAGACAAGATGCACGTTAATTTCATGAAACATACAAATCCGTAAGCTAATGAGACAACAGGTTATGCAGTCATCAATCGCAGATCTTATCCGCAGCCGCAGGACAATCCATCAATTCAGGCTAAACAAATTACCAGCACGCGAGCAGATCATGGCCGCGATAGAGTTGGCGATCTGGGCGCCGAATCATTACGCGACGCAACCCTGGTATTTTTATATACTGGGAGATGAGGCGAAAGAAAAAATATGTCAACTCAATGCTGAATTAATAAGACAGAAACGTGGTGATCAAGCAGCACAGATGAAACTGGATCGTTGGCGTGAGATCCCGGGCTGGTTGGTGTTAACGTGTGATGTGCCAGAGCAGGAAATACGCGCCAGAGAAAATTATGCTGCCTGTTGTTGTGCAGCACAGAATTTCATGCTGTATTGTTGGAGTATCGGTATAGGCGTAAAGTGGACAACCGGCGATGTTATACGCGATAAACGTTTTCATAAAATCTTGGGAATAAAATCATCACAGGTAAAGGTGGTTGGCTTGTTCTGGTACGGCTACCCGGAAGTCATCCCCCAAACAACTCGAAAACCAGTTGATGAAGTTGTCACTGAACTGCCTTAGACCACGATTATTTTCTGTTTAATCTGGAACCTGACGCAAAAAATATTATTTATCGTAGATAAATAATTGAATGAAGAAAATTATTTTACAAATCGTGAAAATTTAGTGAGACTGGTAACAGAGTTCTCAACGACAACATCGATTTCGGGAGAAACGCGTGCGGCTAATCATAGGAATATCCGGTGCAAGTGGCGTGATTTATGGTATTCGCCTGCTTGAGGTTCTACATGGACTGGAGGAAGTAGAGACCCATCTGATCCTGAGTGCGACAGCGGAGATGAATATTTCCTATGAAACCGATTGGCAACTGGCCGATGTCGAGGCCCTGGCAGATGAAGTCCATAATATTAACAACCTCGGCGCCAATATTTCCAGCGGCTCGTACAAGACCAGTGGCATGATCATTGTTCCGTGTTCGATGAAGACCCTTTCCGGTATTGTCAACTCCTATGCCGATAATCTGATGGTGCGTGCCGCTGATGTGGTGTTGAAAGAACAGCGTCGTCTGGTGCTGATGCCCAGAGAATCACCCCTGCACGTAGGTCATTGCCGGTTGCTGTACGAAGCCAGCAAGATGGGAG
Source organism: Pseudomonadota bacterium (assembly GCA_022562175.1). Taxonomy (GTDB): domain Bacteria; phylum Pseudomonadota; class Gammaproteobacteria; order Eutrophobiales; family Eutrophobiaceae; genus B75T3L11. The sequence continues at coordinate 5,137 of JADFPU010000124.1, forward strand.
TGGTCATTGCCCCCCCCATGCCCGCCCTGTACACCAAACCTGAAAGTATTGATGATTTAATTAATCACTCTGTCGGCCGGGTGCTCGATCTGTTTGATCTGGATCCAGGGCTTGTTAATCGTTGGGCCGGGATCAAGAATTCTGTGGAGAAGGCCAGAAATTAGCAAACAAGCGCCTGCTTTACCTGGTCTGAAGATTGAGGAAAGGCCGCTTGCATGATCCTGGCCAGATGGTCGCCAACCTTAGCTTCAATACCGATGTGCAGATCCTTGAAATAACAATGCAGATTGTAGACGGCAGCAGACAGTTGCTCGGCAGGTGAGATCGACTCTTTGCTCATTGGGCCAGCCAGTTGTTCCAGCATATCTTCTTGCAGGTATTCGGCCTGCAACGCTACATTTAATTGGTCTCATCATTATTATACTATCGTCATTGTTATCGATCAGGGTTGGGATACCCTTGACGCTTCAAGCGGCGATGAACGGATATGTGGTGAAACAAGGGATAATGACGTCAGTTACCGATATTGGTATTATCCGTTTAACCTTTTCTTTTTGAGATAACAGCAACAGGGCCTGGAGTAACGAACGTGACGCGTAAATATCTGCATATCAATCTTAAACAACAGTCTGTCAAAGAAGACACGATGCAGGGTGAAGCCCTGGTCAAGGCCGGCCGCTATTTCATTGCCAAAACACTGTTACAGTCGGGAGCAGCAACAGTTGATCCCTTGTCGCCGGAGAATCCGTTGATATTCTCGGCCGGACCTTTCGCCGGAACGAATTTTTCTAATGCCAACCGCACCAGTGTCGGTTGCAAGAGTCCGTTAACTGGCGGGGTCAAGGAAGCCAATGCCGGGGGAACATTCAGTCTGGCACTGGGACAATTACATATTGCCGGTTTTACCTTGCTGGATGCTTCTGACGAATGGGTCGTCATCTACCTGGCCAAAGATGGTAGCGTAAGCTTTCATGCTGCCGAGGTCTATATGGGTTTGAATAATTTTGAGGCCGCTAGACGCTTACACGAAAAATACGGCAAGAAGGTCAGTCTGGCGTTGTGTGGTCCGGTGGGTGAATATCAGGGTTTACTGGCCGGCATAGCCTTTAGTGATTCTGACAGGCGTCCATCACGGTTTGCTGCGCGCGGTGGGGTAGGTGCGGTGATGGGCAGTAAGAAGGTCAAGGCGGTGGTCGTTGATATGCACAAGATGCCTGAGTTGCATAATCGCAAGCAGGTCATGGCTGCAATTCGCCAGTATGCTGACTTGTTAAAAAATGATGACATTATCGCCAATTACAGGGACACCGGTACTGCGATGATGGCCGACACCATGAATCATATGGGTGGCTTGCCGGTTCGGAATTTCAGTAATGGACAACTGGTCGATACCAATATCGAACCTTTGAAGATGGGGGGGGACTTTATCAGGGCACAGAATATACAGCGCGGTGGTGAAAACAGTCATGCCTGCATGCCGGGCTGCGTGATCAAGTGCAGTAATATCTACGCGGATGAGGACGGCAAGGAAATAACTTCGCCTGTTGAGTACGAGACAATTGGCTTGATGGGAACCAACTGTGGTATCAGCGATCCTGATGAACTGGCCAGGATAAATTTTATTGCCAATGATCTGGGCATAGATACTATCGAAACAGGTGCGATGTTAGGGGTGCTCATGGATGCCGGTGAGGCTGAGTTCGGCGATGTAGGGTTTATTGTTAATATGCTGGAGGAAATACGCAAAGGCAGCGAATTGGGACGCATACTGGCACAGGGCGCAGCCCGTGTTGGCGTGCATTACAAGGTCGCACGCGTGCCAGTGGTTAAGCAACAGGCGATCAGCGCCTACGATCCACGTGTGGTAGAGGTGACGGGTATCTCCATGATGGTTTCGGCACAGGGCGCAGACCATACTACTGGTAATGTGCCGTATATGGTATGTCATGATAAAGGCATCGATGAACTGGTCGAGGCCAGTATGCAAGCACAAGTGACAAACGCTGCTACCGATTCCCTTGGGCTATGTATTTTTGGCCGATCGGTGACCATCCCGCAACTTGAGTTCATCACAAAGGCTCTAAATGACGCACACAATACCGATCTGGAGCCAGCCTTTTTCCAGGCGTTGGGACGGGACACGCTGAAACTGGAAAACGAATTCAATAAAGCGGCAGGCTTTTCAATCGAAGACGACGAACTGCCCGCCTTTTTCTACAAGGAAGCCCTTGCGCCCACAGACAAGGTTGCCCGTTTCCATGGTCCTGAGGTGCAAGAGCAGATAAATAATTGGTGGCAACGCAACGCAGGATAGCTGTCATTAAACTGTAGTAGAGCCAGCTACCGGTATTAGACTATCAGCCGATGATACCAAAGGCGAAACAGCATTCTTTCCAGGTATTCGGCAATGCTATTGGCGTCCATGGCATCGGTTTTCCCCCGTTGTAAGGTGGCATCAGCAAACTTTTTGATCGCCTTGGGATTGACCACAGCTACTTCAATATCCTCTGCACAATGGAGTGCTAAAGCATACGGAACCGAATAGACGCCGGTGGCTTCCATACAGACTCTCGTCGAGTGACCTCGCTGGGTTGCCCACTTGATAAACCGACGATGGCCGGCCGGATTATTGGGAAAGGTTTTAAAAGTGTGGGGTTTGCAGGTTCTGCGACGTTGGCAAACCAGATTAACGGAATCAACATCAACGCCGATTAGATACATTGCATGGCCTCCTTTAAAGGATTATCGTAGGTGACTAGGCTCCCTGACATTGAGCAAGATCTATATGCCTTGTGATGCGAGTTCAACGACTCAGGATGCTACAGGATATTGACCTAAAGGCGGTGAGCCCTTCTAACGCACAAGATCTGAGTCTTCAGGCATTAACGGTTTTCCCAGTGCTTGATTACTATATAACACTGCTAATCAGTATGGATAATCAAGCTAGGTTTAAGATACAAGGTCTAATAAAAAATGAATTATCAATTAGTTATTCAATTTCCTATAGCAGACACCACTGCTGATTATTTTGATCAATTAATCAGGATCGAAAATGAGCTTGGAATTATTCTAAAAGATAATCATATCGTTGTTGGGCATGATTTAGGTACAGAGGACATGAATATTATTATTCATACCGATGATCCTGATGAAGCCTTTGCACTGGCAAATAATGTATTATCAGAAAAAGACTTAGAAACAATATTAGTAGCTTATAGGGAAATGGAGGGCGAAGAATATTTTGTATTATGGCCTGAGAATTTTAGTGGTGAATTTAAAATTGAATGACAGTAAAAAGGATGACCTGACAATCAAAGTAACTCAATTCAACATGGCAAAAGGTAGCAGTTATCCCGGAAACTTCACCACTAATCGAACAAAAGGGGAGCAGCATAAAAATTGCGCAGAATAGGGTTATGTACAGGATGTATTGTATTCCGGTTTTGCAGGAGTAAAAAAACCGGTTATGTCAAATGGTGTAAAACGGCAACTTCAGGAGGTGTGGAATGCGGTTTTCAGTCCATCTCTGAAAGCAATTTCCTATCCCTGATTCAATTCGTGTCCCTAGCGATGACGATAAATCCCATTAGATGTGAATACTACAACAGGACATATGATTAAAGTATTAATAGTATTATCTGCGGGTATTTTCATAGCATTTTTTTTCTATTCGTTTGTTCAAATAATCCGTCAAGCATGTATTAGTCTT
>JADFPU010000125.1 GCA_022562175.1 Pseudomonadota bacterium
GTGACCTGCGCCGCGCCCAACAGCTCCGCTTCTCGAACGATGCCGTCTCCCCCACGATGGCGTCCGGCGCCGCCCGACCCGTCACGGATCGCATTCCGCCAGATCCTGAGAGGGTAGTGATACTCCAGCGCCTCCGCCGGCGTGTTGCGCGTGTTGCTCATATGGCAATGCACGCCGCTCACGCCCGGCCCCTGGGGTGAGCCGCCAGCGCCGCCGCCTGTAGCACCAGCCCGCCTGCGGACCCGCTGCAGACGAATGCCGCCTCGGCGCCGATGGCCTGCGTGATGGTAGGATAGATGGCAAACGCATGTTCTGAAAAGATCACCTGATGTTTGTCTGTGACAAATGCACGGGCAGCAAGCTCGAGCACATCATTGGAACCATTTCCCAGGGTTATCTGCGCAGGTTCAACCTGTAGTGATTCGGATAGAGCCAATTTAAGCACGAAACCATTGCCATCCGGGTAGCGCGCCAGATCAGGCAGCGATGACAAACCCTCTATGACCTTTGGACTTGGGCCCAGTGAATTTTCATTCGAGGCAAGTTTGACAATGCCGGTGAGTCCCAGTTCACGCTCAAGCTCCTCAACCGGCTTGCCAGGATGATAAGCCTGCAAAGCTGCAACACCGGGTGTCGCCAAACTCAATAAATCACACGTCATGTTTTTTATATAGAGTTAAAAATCGGATATTTTTTTTCAAGACAAGACACGGTGCTTTTTGGGAAGCGCAGTGTATATCTAATACATGAGCATCACAAAAAGTGCCGCAACGCAGTATTGGAAAAAAAAATAGACATTTTTAAAGGACAGCACGCGGATAAGATCCTAATAACTTCACCATCGCGGCATGCTCTTCAAGCTGTTGCAGGGACCTGGCAACTGGCTCGTCTTCTACATGTCCTTCAACATCAACGAAAAAAACATAATCCCACATGCCTTTTCGTGATGGCCGTGATTCAATGCGGGTCATACTGACATCGTTATTGGAAAAACAGGACAACATCCGGTGCAATGCCCCAGGTTCATTCGCTGTGGAAAATATCAGTGAGGTTTTGTCATGGCCACTGGCAGGCGTATGGCCCCGCCCAATAACCATGAAACGGGTAGTATTGTCCGGCTCGTCTTCAATATTATTCACCAGGATATTGAGGCCATAATAGTCAGCGGCCGATTCTCCCGCGATGGCGGCGGCCTGGGCATCTTCGCTGGCGCGCCTGGCAGCCTCAGCGTTACTGCTGACAGAGATTTGTCCGGCCTTCAATAGATGGGTATCCAGCCAGACCCGACACTGAGCCAAAGATTGTTGATGAGAATATACTCTGGTAATGGCATCGATATCATCCAGTTTACTCATCAGATGCTGGTGAATACGTAACTCGACTTCGCCACATATCTGCAGGCCTGAGTTAATCAACATATCCAGGGTATGATTGACCACACCTTCAATGGAATTTTCTATCGGCACGACTCCGTAGTGACAAGCGCCGGATTCCACTTCACGAAAAACCTGGTCTATACTGGCTATCGACGTTGTCCTGACGAAATGGCCGAAGTGCTTGAGGGCAGCAGACTGGGTGAACGTTCCTTCAGGCCCCAGATAGGCAATATCCAGTGGCTCTTCCAGTGCCAGACAAGCCGACATGATTTCGCGGAACAGGCGTGCGATCACTTCTTCAGCTAAGGGTCCATTGTTCAGCTCGATAATCCTGCGCAGGATCTGTGCCTCCCGTTCCGGTCTGTAAAATGAGTTGTTATCGCCATCATTTCTTTTTATATCGGCGACTTCAATGGCAAGCGCAGCACGCTCACTGATCAGTTTGACCAGCTTTTCATCAACAGCATCTATACGTGCACGAATGTCTTTAAATCTGGAGTCGTTTGACATGAGAAATCGAACAAGGATTTTTTATAACAGAATACAACAGTCTGCAGGCAGTAAACAGAGGATTATCAGCCTGTTGTCTATTTAATAGTTAACTGGCGCTCATAGCTACGCTCTTAAGCCAATATGACCGTAGTTGACATTGTAATTGATCAGCCACAGAGAACTCAGAGAAATTGCTGTTTTATTAAACTCTCGACAATTGCTCGGCTTTGGCTTCCTGCGTCGCTCTACCGCCTATGTCCCTATAGGCGTCCCGGCATTGTTCTACCTCCAGCGTCCATGCTGTCGTGTGACCTGGTCCATAACTACATAAGCACACATCCATGTGTAATATCTGTGGCTTTATTTTCAGATCGAGGAATCACTTTTTCCTTAAGAACCAAGCTATGAACCGGCGCCAGCAAAAATCAACCGTGCAGTCGCTCGAAATCCTGCATAAACGCTATCAGTGCATCCACCCCCTCATCCGGCATGGCATTGTACATACTGGCGCGCATACCACCAATGACACGATGTCCCTTTAAGGCAACAAGACCATGTTGCCTGGCCTCCTGCAGGAATTTATCGTTCAGCGATTCATCAGCAAGTATAAAAGGCACATTCATGCGGGAGCGAAATTCCGGCGTCACCGGATTCCGGTAAAAACTACTTGCCTCAATAGCTGCATATAAATTACCCGAACGCCTGATGCTGTTCCGGTACATGGCCTCAACACCGCCTTGTTGCTTGATCCAGTTAAAAACCAGGCCCGCTATGTACCAGCTAAAGGTGGCCGGTGTGTTAAACATGGACTCATGTTTGGCCTGCACGGCATAATCATACAGGCTGGGGATATTGGCTGCTGCCTTGCCGAGCAGATCATCCCTGATGATGACAATAACCAGCCCAGCAGGCCCAACATTCTTTTGTGCACCCGCGAAGATAATACCGTAACGGCTGATATCCAGTCGCTGCGTCAGGAAATCCGATGTCATGTCACAGACCAGCGGGATGTCACCGACATCCGGTGTCGATTGAAACTCAACGCCACCGATGGTTTCATTTGAGGTGTAATAGACATAGACAGCTCGCTCATTCAACTGCCACTGATCACGCGCTGGTATAGTCATGAAATTATCTACCGCTGAACTGGCCGCAACATTGATAGTTCCGTGCCGCTGCGCCTCATCTATTGCCTTGCCGGACCAGACTCCTGTGTGGATATAATCGGCAGTGTCTGTGCCGGACAGAAGGTTCATAGGAACCATCGCAAACTGACTGGTCGCACCACCTTGCAGGAACAGCACTTTATAATTCTCGGGGATCGCCAGCAACTCACGTAGTGTTGCATCGGACTGCTCGGCGATAGACATAAATTCCCTGGAACGATGACCCATTTCCATGGCCGAAATACCCGTACCATGCCAATCCAGCAGTTCTTCCCTGACCTGTTGCATGACCGCCTTCGGTAACATCGCCGGCCCAGGGCTAAAGTTATAAACCGGTAGTGCAGTATCATCTGCCTGCGTTACATACGTAAACGCTGACAGCGCCTTATTCTTCATCTTTATACTCTTGAATACCCTCAAGTCCTACAAGTTGTTCGCCTTCCTTCAATGTAACCAACCTGACACCTTGAGTATTCCTGCTCATACTTGAAACGTCCCTGACAGGGGTCCTGATCAGCGTTGCTTGATCACTGATAAGCATTATTTCATCATCATCGTTAACCATTACTGCACCGATAACCCTGCCATTACGGTCATTTGTCTGGATGGATATTACACCCTTGCCGCCACGCGCCTGTACTGGATAGTCATCTACGGATGTGCGTTTGCCATAACCATTACCGGTTGCCGTCAGCACAGCCGTATTCGCCTCCACTATGATCAAGGACATCACCCTCTGGCCCGTGTCAAGCCGGATCCCGCGTACACCCCTTGCTGTACGCCCCATTGAACGCACGTTGGATTCCTTGAACCTGACCACTTTTCCATTATCACTGAACAGCATTACATCTTGATTACCATCGGTCAGTTCAACACCGATTAATTGATTACCCTCTACCAGCTCAATGGCAAATTTACCGCTGGGACGCGGCCGGGAAAATTCTTTTAGCGGGGTCTTCTTGACAGTACCATCGGCTGTCGCCATGAACACATATTTATCTTCACTGAATTCCCGGATCGGCAAAACCGCATTAATGCGTTCATCTTCACTCAGTGGCAATAGATTGATAATGGGTTTGCCACGTGCGACACGGCTGGCCTGTGGTAACTCATACACCTTGAGCCAGTAAACACGACCGCGACTGGAAAAACACAGGATCGTATCATGGGTACTGGCGACGAATAATTTATCAATGAAGTCTTCAGTCTTCATATTGGTCGAAGACTTGCCTTTACCACCGCGCCGTTGTAAACGATAGGTATCAATAGGTTGTGACTTGGCATAACCTGCATGTGATAACGTCACAACTACATCTTCTTCGGTAATCAGGTCTTCCATGCTCAGATTCAGATGATCTTCTATGATTTCTGTGCGACGTTCATCACCGTATTTTTCACGAATCTCATCCAGTTCATCGCGGATAACCTGCATCAGACGTTCCGGCCTGGCGAGGATGTCGAGCAAATCTATGATCTTGCCCAACAACTCTTCATATTCCTTGATGATCTTTTCCTGTTCGAGGCCAGTCAGTTTTTGTAAACGCAGATCAAGTATCGCCTGTGCCTGTACCTCCGATAATCGATAGCCACCCTCGACCAGAGCATAATCTTTCGCAAGGCCATCCGGTCTCGACACATCGCTACCTGCGCGGTTCAACATCTCCATAACCAGACCCGGCGGCCATAATGGTTCAAGCAGCGCCTGTCTGGCTTGAGCAGGTGTTGAAGATTGTTTGATGAGTGCAATGATGGCATCGATATTCGCCAATGCTATGGCAAGTCCTTCCAGAATGTGCGCCCTGGCCCTGGCCTTGCCCAGATCGAACAGTGTCCGCCGAATCACAACTTCGCGGCGATGCTGGATAAAATAGTCAAGTATCTCTTTCAGATTCATGACCCGTGGCCGACCACCATGCAGAGCAACCATGTTGATGCCGAACACAGTCTGCATCTGGGTCTGCTGATAAAGATTATTCAAAATCACTTCAGGGACTTCACCACGGCGTAATTCAATTACCATACGCATACCGTCTTTATCCGATTCATCGCGGAGTTCCCGGATACCGGTCAGTTTCTTGTCCTTGACCAGTTCAGCGATCTTTTCCAACAGGCGTGCTTTATTGACCTGATAGGGTAATTCTATGACGACGATGGTATGTGAGCCTTTTTGCTCATCTGTCTCAATAATTGTTCGTGCGCGGACATGAATGCGGCCGCGACCGGTACGGTAGGCTTCATGTATACCTTGTGAACCATTGATAAACGCTGCTGTGGGAAAATCAGGGCCTGGTATATGTTGCATCAACTCAGCCAGATCGGCATCAGGGTTATCGACCAGGGCAATACAGGCATTGATTATCTCAGTGAGATTATGCGGAGGAATATTTGTCGCCATACCCACAGCAATGCCGCTGGAGCCGTTGACCAGCAGATTGGGGAGTCGCGTGGGCAATACCGTCGGCTCATTTTCCGAGTCATCATAATTAGGGATAAAGTCGACAGTGTCCTTGTCGAGATCCTCTAACAGCTCATGTGCAATGCGTGACATGCGTACTTCCGTATAACGCATGGCCGCCGGAGCGTCACCATCGACAGAGCCGAAGTTGCCCTGGCCATCAACCAGCATATAACGCAGGGAGAATGGTTGTGCCATACGGACCATGGTGTCATAGACAGCGGTATCACCGTGTGGGTGATATTTACCGATAACATTACCGACCACACGTGCAGATTTTTTGTAGGGCTTGTTCCAGTCATTATTCATCTCGCTCATTGCGAACAGCACCCGCCTGTGAACCGGCTTGAGACCGTCGCGGACATCGGGTAGAGCACGTCCTACGATCACGCTCATGGCGTAATCCATATAGGACTGCTTCATTTCGTCTTCAATATTGACGGGAACGGTAGAACGCGATATTTCTGATTCAGACATACAACTCTCGGGTAGAAAAAAGGAGGATTTTCATCCTTAATTTATTGGTTTTTAAACAATCGTAACAGAGGCAATATTGTATCATATTCAAGCCTGTAACGACACATTAAAGCACGCGCCAACAGCTGTATTTATTAGTTGACAACGGGCCGATTTACTGACCTGAAAAATACTATGACTGGCTGGAAATAATTGCTGAAAAACACTGGTCAGCGCATCAGTAATTCTCTTATTTTTTCCTCATCCGGTGCATGGACGACACCTTTTTCCGTGACTATCACATCGATTAAAGCCGCAGGCGTGATATCGAAAACAGGGTTATAAGCATGCACTGCGTTCGGCGCTATAGCGCTGCCTGCATGGTTGAGTAACTCACCGGCGGGTCTTTGCTCTATCGGTATTTTATGCCCGGATTGGGTATTGACATCGATAGTTGAGGTGGGGGCAACTACCATAAAACCGAGACCATGATGGCGTGCAGAGACCGCATGGGTATAGGTGCCTATCTTGTTGGCGACATCACCATTGGCTGCGATCCGATCTGCGCCGACGATAACCCAGTCAATACTGCCTGATTGCATCAGATAGCCTGCGGCGCTATCGGCAATGAGTGTGATCGGTATCCTGTCCCGATCCAGCTCCCATGCCGTCAAGCGTGCCCCCTGCAGCCACGGCCGTGTTTCGCTGGCATAAACCATGTCCAGGGTCTTGTTTGCAAACGCAGAACGGATAACCCCTAATGCAGTGCCATAGCCACCGGTAGCAAGCGCCCCGGCATTGCAGTGTGTGAGGACATTGCCAGCATCTTTAATAATCTGCGCACCGAGCTCTCCCATACGCTTATTTGCAGCGATATCTTGCTCATGTATCGTGATGGCCTCGTTAAGTAAAATGCTTTCCGGATCAGCCTGCACCCGATCAAACTGTTGACGCATACGATCAATTGCCCACTGCAGATTGACTGCTGTCGGTCTCGCCTCAGCAAGTTGCCGCAGGCGAGGCTCTATGGCTGTGCGCCAATCCTGTCTATCACTCAGGTAGGCTTCACGCGCAGCCAGGACAACGCCATAGGCCGCAGCAATACCGATTGCAGGCGCGCCCCTGACGAGCATATCTCTGATTGCATGCGTCACCGCGCTGACTGATTGCAGGCTGTGATAGGTTTCCTGCCCGGGTAATAACCGTTGATCGAGCATTTTTATTACCCCATCCTGCCAGGCAACCGCCTGCACGGGATGATCAGAAGTCGCTTGTTTTTGTTTGCTCATGTTTAATAATGAAACGCTATGAATGATCCGATTCAGTTGTAGTGCGTAGCATAGGTCGAACTGCAAGAATATAGCATTTTATTTCCTGAACCTATTTCTAAGGAGACGTATGTGAACATTGATACATTGATCTGCGCCAAATGGATAATTCCGGTCGAACCGGATGGCAGCGTATTCGAGAACCATGCTATTGCTGTAAACAATGAAAAAATAATCGACCTGTTACCGATAAATGATGCAATGGCCAGATATGCTGCCGTCGAGCTACATGATCTCAACACACATGCACTGATACCCGGCCTGATAAATTCCCATACGCATAGCTCGATGAGCTTATTTCGCGGTCTGGCTGATGATCTGCCGCTGATGGAATGGCTGAATGATCACATCTGGCCTGCGGAACAGCAATGGGCCTCGCCACAATTCGTTGAAGATGGCTCGCGCCTGGCAATTGCCGAAATGATTAGAAGTGGTACGACCTGTTTTAGTGATATGTATTTCTTTCCGGACTGCACGGCTGAAGTTGCTATTGAGGTCGGCATGCGGGCCGTTATTGGCCTAATCATGATTGATTTTGCTACACCCTGGGCAAAAGATGCCAGTGAGTATCTGCATAAAGGCCAACAGGTCTATGATAAATTCAAACACAGCCCGCTGATCAAAACCGCCTTCGCGCCACATTCGCCCTACACCGTATCGGATGAGCCTTTACAAAAAATTGCGCTGCTTGCTGAACAGCTAGACATACAAATCCATATGCACGTGCATGAGACCGATGTGGAGATCAAACAGAGTATTGAACAGCATGGCAAACGTCCATTACAACGCCTGCTAGATCTCGGCTTGCTCAGCAAGCGTTTAATCGCCGTGCACATGACACAACTGCTAGAGGAAGAAATTGAGTTGCTCGCAAAACATGGCGTCAATATTATTCATTGCCCGGAATCCAACCTGAAACTTGCCAGCGGATTTTGCCCCGTACATGAATTATTAAACTCAGCGATAAACGTTGCGCTTGGCACAGACGGTGCGGCCAGCAATAACGATCTGGACATGCTTGGCGAGATGCGTACCGCTGCCATCCTTGCCAAAGGCATTGCCCATGACAGCAGCGCCATCCCCGCAAGAACAGCCTTAAGGATGGCAACCCTCAATGGCGCAAAGGCCCTGGGGCTCGATACTATCACTGGATCATTAACAGTCGGCAAGCAGGCGGATGTCGTTGCCATCGACCTGTCAGCGCTGGAAACGCAACCACTCTATGAACCGGTATCGCAGATCATCTACGCAGCCAGCAGAAACCAGATCACCGACGTCTGGGTGGCGGGCAAACAACTGCTGAAAAATCGCGAACTGCTAAGCATGGATGAAGAGCAGATAAAACAGAATGTACGTGTCTGGCAGGATAAACTTAAAGAATAATAAATACGCAGTCACTGCGTTTAATTTTGAGCGTCCTCCGCAGTTGTGTGGGAACCCCGGGATGATTATTGCTCTGGCAAAGGGCCAAGTACGCCAAGAAATTATTTGACTATAAAGCAGTTTTAAACCTGTTTTTCCTTTGCGTCTTAGCGAGATCAACCTATTT
>JADFPU010000274.1 GCA_022562175.1 Pseudomonadota bacterium
AGTGGCCTATCTGGTAGCGATTATGGACTGGCATTCAAGAAAAGTATTGAGCTGGCGCATCTCGAATGTGATGGACACGGATTTTTGTATTGAGGCACTTGAGGAAGCGATTAATCGATATGGCGCACCTGAGATATTTAATACGGATCAGGGCGCTCAATTTACCTCTAATGCTTTTACGGATATTTTAAAACAAAACAACATCCGCATTTCTATGGATGGTAAAGGACGCTGGATTGACAATGTTTTCATTGAGCGATTATGGCGCAGTGTGAAATATGAAGAAGTCTATTTACATGCGTATGAATCATTGATTGAGGCACGTACTGGATTGGATAAATACTTTCAGTTTTACAATGCAAAAAGAAAACATCAAACATTGAATGCCAAACCTGATGAGAGTTATTATGCTAACTTACCACTGCTTAAACAAGCAGGATAATTTAAGAATTACCATGATTGCTATACCCTTTAGGTACAGAAATACACTTATGATCCTTGATTTACTGTCCAACTAATGGGGGCCACTTCAAACCTTCTTACCTAACATAACCAGCAGCCGATAAGGTCGGGAAGTTTACGCAATCATCTATCACAAAGTCTCCCTCTGTTTCTGCCACCGGATTTATCGCCACACTTTTCGGTGGCATCGGCACGGTAGGCCTCCCCTGTACAAAACGCTCCGGGTTGCGTTCATATCGATCATCAAGTGCCAGCTGTTTTGCTTTTGCAACCTCACGGTAGCGGCCAGTGAAGACCTGTTCGGGGGTAAAGCCAGCCAGGCCACTATGATGATGCTCGAAGTTATACCAATCAAAATAGTCCTCACACCAGTGCCTGGCATGGGATGCATCATTGAACCGGCCCGGATAATCCGGTTGGTTTTTTTGCGTCTTGAATTGGCTCTCACAAAATGTGATTATCATTGCTTACCCGAGGCCGGCTATGGCTACATGTCACATCCAGTTCCCGCATCTGATCTAAATACCCATGCGCAATCATCGGAGCGCCACGGTCCTGATGTAGAGTAAGCTGGTTAGGCTTAATGCGATAACGGACAACAGCTTCTGCCATCAGTTGCTTTGCTAACGCGCTGTTTTCCTTTAGTGAGATCATCCAGGCGACAGCAAACCGGCTGAACAGATCGAGTACGACATAGAGTGATAGATAAATGCCTCTACGGACCAAGGGTAGTTTTGTAATATCCCATGTCCAGACCTCGTTTGGTGCTTGTGCTAATAGCCTGGGAACCACATGCTGCTGGGCTGGACGCTGATTGCGTCGATCACCGCTCTCGCCCTTGCTGCGAAGAATGCGGTGCATGGTGCTGACCGAGCACAGGTATTGTTGTTGCTCAAGTAATCGTTGATAGACTTCTGCAGGTGGTTGGTCATGATAGGGCGCGCTGTGCAGTACTTCTATGACTTTAGTGCGCTCTTGCGTACTCAAGGCCCGTGGTTGTACAGCATGTTTGCGAGAACGCTTTGGTGGTTCATCATTGGTCGAACGTTTTCGGTGAGCATAGACAGTGCTTCGATTGAGACCAAGAGCAGAACACGCTTGCGTAAGCGGCAACCTTCCAGGACATTGTTCGAGGACTGCGTTCATACATCGCTGCCGCTGTTCATTCGATCGAGCATCGACAAGGCTTTTTTTTGAAGTTCCAGACAGTCATTTGCTACTTCCAATTTTCGGTTCAAACGGCTGTTTTCTTTTTCCAGTTGATCAATGCGCCGCTGGTCTTGTGTTCTTGATGCTATTGGACCGGGTGCACTCTTACTCAGTCCTGACACACCATTTTCTGCGAACTCCCGTCGCCAATCAGTGAGTTGGCTACTGTATAGTTTTTCTCGGCGAAGCAAGGCACCAAGTTCACCATACTTACAGGTATCGGCTTCTGCGATAATACGCAGCTTGTATTCAACGCTAAATCTTCGACGTGTACGTTTTTCCAACGTAGGATCTGGTGTGAACTGTGTATTACGGCGCTTCGATATTGGTTTCGGCATATCATTTTTCCCATATTTGTCGCCCTGAAATATATGTTATCCCAAATAGCGAGTGTATGGGCTCAGGTTGACACACAGGGCTGATAAATACGCTTCAAATCAGCCGTCAGTTCCTTGTAATCTTTCCAGGGCACAAACTTCAACGAATTGCGCACCATATGGACAATGCACAATTGGATCTTGGCGTCTGGGTAAGTAGCGTTAATC
>JADFPU010000275.1 GCA_022562175.1 Pseudomonadota bacterium
ATTTTAACCAATAATAGACTCATGGGTAGGATCTTAAAGGGATATTCATTGTCTAGAGTTGTCAGATAATCTGAAATCTAAACACAGACGTATACAAGGATGTATACGTCTGTGTTTAAAATGCTGACCTTAATAATGGTTTCAGACCTTCAAAGACTAACCTATGATAAAGGGCTGCGTCCGCATATCAACGCTTGTCCAGGCCAAGATTGGCCCAAATAGCTTCCGATGCCTCTGCCTGATTCATAGTATAGAGATGCAGTCCGGGTGCCCCCTGTGCAAGCAGATGACTACAAAGCTCAGTCGCGACATCGATGCCAAATTCCCTTATTGCCCGCCTGTCGTCGCCGAAATCCCGTAGACGCTGCAATATCCAACGGGGAATTTCCGCACCACAGGCCTCAGAGAACCGCAGCAACTGGGTACAGGTAATGATCGGCATAATGCCCGGCACAATGGGCACATCAATACCCAGCTTCTCACAACTGTCAATAAAACGGAAATAGGCGTCCGGGTTGTAAAAATACTGAGTGATGGCACTATTGGCTCCGGCATCAAGCTTGCGCTTGAAATTCTCCAGATCAGCCCGGGTGCTTGCTGCCTGTGGGTGAAATTCCGGATAGCATGCGACATCTATGCAGAAGTCATCCGCCATGTCCTTACGGATAAATTCTACCAGTTCGTTAGCATACCTTAATGGCCCCATACTGGCCGCGCCCGATGGCAGATCGCCCCTAAGCGCCACAATGTGACGGAACCCTTCAGCCTTGTAACGTTGCAAGACCGCCAGTATTTCTTCAATAGAGGAGCCGATACACGAAATATGTGGCACACTTTCCACGCCGGTATTATCGCGTATAGAGATCGTCGCCTCCAGGGTCATTTCACGGGTACTGCCGCCCGCGCCATAGGTGACTGAAAAAAAGTCGGGCGATAATTTCGCCAGCCTCTGCTGCGTGGTTTGCAGCTTGCCGACCGCCTCGGGGTTCCTCGGCGGAAAGAATTCAAAACTGAACCTCGGCGTGTAGGTTTTTTGTGATTCCATTAGACTCGTAGTTGAATGTTCCTGATTGGTAGTGCCTGGTTCTGGTCCGATAAACTTGACTGTTAAACTACGAACCTGGAACTGTGAACCCGGCTAATACCTGTATCGATTGGGTTTATACGGCCCTTCAACCTTCACGCCGATGTAGTCGGCCTGTTCAGTCGACAAGGTTGTCAGGTTCGCGCCGACCCGGTCAAGGTGCAGACGCGCCACCTTTTCATCCAGATGTTTGGGCAATACATACACATCCTTCTGGTATTGATCATTGCGGGTAAACAATTCGATTTGCGCCAACACCTGGTTGGTGAACGAATTGGACATTACAAAACTCGGGTGGCCGGTGCCACACCCCAGATTCACCAGTCGGCCTTGAGCCAGCAAAATAATACGTCTGCCGTCTGCGAAGATGATGTGATCAACCTGCGGTTTAATCTCTTCCCACTCATATTTTTCCAGACTGGCAACATCGATTTCATTATCGAAGTGACCGATGTTACAAACAATGGCCTGATCCTTCATGTTTACCAGGTGTTCGTGAGTGATGACGTGATAGTTACCCGTGGCCGTCACAAAGATATCGATCTGACTGCAAACATCGTCAAGCGTGACAACCCGGTAGCCCTCCATTGCCGCCTGCAAGGCGCAAATGGGATCGATTTCAGTCACCCAGACGGTCGCGCCCAGGCCACGCAATGATTGTGTACAACCCTTGCCGACATCACCATAACCCATGACCAGGGCGATCTTACCGGCAATCATAACATCGGTCGCCCGCTTGATGCCATCGACCAGTGATTCGCGACAACCGTACAGGTTATCGAATTTGGACTTGGTGACAGAATCATTGACGTTAATCGCAGGAAATGGCAGCTCCCCGTCTTCTTTCATCTGATAGAGTCGGTGCACGCCGGTGGTGGTCTCTTCTGTGACGCCCCGGATGCTTTCGAGGATGCGTGCATACCAGCCTGGATTACTTGCCAACTGTTTCCTGATCGACGCAAACAGAAACTCTTCCTCTTCGCTGGCCGGGTTTTCGAGCACGGCAGGATCCTGCTCGGCCTTTGTTCCCAATATCACCAGCATGGTTGCATCGCCACCGTCATCCAGGATCATGTTGGGGACGCCACCGTCCGACCACGCCATGATGCGATGACAA